>JAZOVP010000083.1:0-28071 GCA_045658765.1 Eubacteriales bacterium
CATTATATTACAAAAAAGCGCGAAAGTCAAGAAAAACCATAGAGTTTTTTCGATTATTTTTCACATTTTTTCTTTCCTTCCGCAAATCAGAAAAAGCATCAAAAAATGCAGGAGAAAGAACACTCCTGCATTTTTTTGTTATACATCGGTTGAAAGAAGCGATTTTTGGCTTTGATATTCCTTTTCCTTTTGGTTTTTGGAAATATAGTAAATCACAAGCTGTGCCACCGAAGAAATAAACCAAGAAAGCGGGTAGCAGAGGTAAAGATAAAACAAATTGCGCGGCAGATGCGGAAACACAAAAAGCACCCAGCCCACGCGCGTGGCACAAATGGCAAAAAGATTCGTGATGGTGGGCGAAAGGGTTCTGCCGAGCCCGCGCGAACATCCGCTTGCCATTTCGGAAACCAGATAAATCAAATATCCCCAACAAACCACCATCAGTTTCGGGATGGCAAGTCGAATCACTTCCCTCTCTTCGGTATAGAGCCCGAGAAAGAAATCGGGAAAAACCGATAGGAGCACGTTTGCCGAGAAAAACACGATCTCCACAATGAAAATACTGCTCCAAAGCAAACGGTTGATACGACCGAATTTTCTCGCGCCGTAATTTTGACCCGCAAAACTCACACAGGCAGTAGAAAACGCGGTTACCACGGTGGAAACGATCGAAGACACGCTGGTGGCGGCAGAAACCGCCGCAACCGATTCGGCACCCATGGTATTTACGGTGGAATTCACAATCACATTGGAGAAGCTAAACATCATACCGTTGAACCCTGCGGGCACGCCGATTTTCACGATTTTAAGAAGTTCTTCCCTGTGAATGCGAAGTTCCAAAATCTGCAAGCGGTATTCCCCTTGCGGATGAAACAGTATTTTGAGCGCCACAAAAGCTGAAAGATATTGCGCTACCACGGTGGCAACGGCAACTCCCGCCGCATCCCAATGAAAGCCAATCACAAAAACCAAATTCAAAAGCACATTCACAAGCCCCGTTGCGGTGAGAATATACATAGAGCGCTTTGAATCCCCGTATGCTCGCATAATGGCAGACGCGGTGTTGTAGATCAAAACGGCGGGTTTGCCGATGAAAATGATTTTCATATAAAGAGTGGCCTGATCGATCACGGATGCGGGCGAACCCATCAGAAGAAGGAGCGGGCGCGCAAACACAAATCCAACCACAGAAATAAAAACGCCGCTGATCAAGGAAGCCAGAAGCGAAGTTGCCATAGCACGGCGAAGCCCCGCGCGATCCTGCGCGCCGTAGAGCTGGGCACAGATCACGCTGGCACCCACCGAAAGCCCCACAAACAAATTCAAAAGCAAATTGGTGATATATCCGGTGGAGCCAACGGCAGCAAGAGCGGTGGTGGAATCCTTGGCAAAATTCCCAACCACAATCACATCCGCCGCATGATAAAGCTGCTGAATCAAAGTGGCAAACCAAAGCGGAAACGCAAAAAGCGCCAATTTTTTGATCACGGAGCCCGTGGTGAGATCCATAGAATTTTTACTTGCCATCTGATCCCTCCTTTTCCAAGAACATATTCATTGTATCACAAAATTCATTTTTTGGGCAAAAAAAATGAAAAAAATCAGCATTTTTTCGTAAAAAAATCCTGCTTTCCTTAAAATGGGAAGAGTCAAATACAAAATACAAGAAAAATGCCCTGTTTTCCTTGCAAAAAGCGCCCTTGCGCCTTGACTTTTTGCTAAAAATTTGATATATTATATTGATAATATATGTTTATATGGCGTTTTTTGAAAAAAGCCAAATAAAACTTGCAAGGAAAGGATCCTTAAACTTATGCTCAAAAGTATGACCGGATACGGCCGCTTTTCCGACTGTGTGGACGGATTTGAAATCACCTTCGAGATCCGCTCGGTAAACAACCGCTATCTCGATACCAACATCCGCCTTCCCCGCATCTACGGCTATCTGGAAGAAAAAATCAAAAAATCCATTCAAAAATATGCCGCCAGAGGCAAGATCGATGCCTTTTTAACCGTGGAGCGCCCAATGGGCGACGCGGCAGAAATCGCACTCGATGAAGCCCTTGCCGCGCAGTATGTGGAAGCGCTCAAGAAGATTGCCCACAATCACGGCCTTCGAGATGATATTTCGGTTTCCTCTGTTGCCCGTTTTTCCGATATTTTTTCCAAGAAGGTAAAGGAAGACGATGCCGATGCCGTTTGGGCGGCAGTGGAAGGCGTGGTGGATGCCGCTTTGAAGAATTTTCTTTTGATGCGCGAAAAAGAAGGCGAAAATCTTTTTCATGATCTGGATTCCCGCCTCGACACAATGCAGGAAATTTTGGAAAAGATCAAGCTTCACTCCGCCGATGCCCTCGCTCAATACCGCGAAAAATTGGAAGCGCGCCTAAAGGAATACCTGCAAGACACGCAAATCGACGAAGCACGGCTCTTAACGGAAGTGGGAATCATCGCCGATAAGATCGACACCGGCGAAGAAATTACCCGCCTTGCAAGCCACATTCAGCAATTCCGCAAACTGATCCGTCAGGATACTCCCTCGGGAAGAACGATGGATTTTCTCACCCAAGAACTCAATCGCGAAGTAAACACAATCGGATCAAAATGCTCTCAGATCGAAGTGACCCAGCTTGTGATCGATGCGAAAAACGAGATTGAGCGCATTCGCGAGCAAATTCAAAACATCGAATAAGATCAAACAAGAAAGGGACTTCTATGACCGATATCGGCTTTGGAAATTTTGTTGCATCTTCTCGCGTGGTGGCGGTGGCTTCTCCCGAATCCGCTCCGATCAAGCGCCTTGTGCAGGATGCAAAAGATGCAGGCATCGCAGTTGATGTTACCTGCGGCAAGAAAACTAAATCGGTTCTCCTCACCGATAGTGGGCACGTGATTTTATCGGTGCTTTCTCCCGAGGAAATTCGGGCACGCTTTGCGGCGGGAAAGGAGAATGAAAATGAAACCTGATGTGCTCATTGTTTCGGGATTTGCCGGAAGCGGCAAAGGAACCGTGTTTCAAGAAGCAAGAAAGCTCTTTCCCCTTTTAAAGCTCAGCGTATCCATGACCACCCGCGCTCCCCGACCGGGCGAGATCGACGGAGTTCACTACTATTTCGTTACCCGTGAGGAATTTATTGCCACGCTCGAGGAAGACGGCTTTTTGGAGCACACCGAATACTGCGGCAACTTTTACGGCACCCCGAAAAAGAAGCTTATGGAAATGGTGGCAGAAGGATTCGTGCCTGTGCTTGAAATTGAAACCGACGGCGCGGAGCAAGTGATGGCAAAACTCGATTCCTTTGCTTCGGTGTTTTTATCGCCCCCTGATTTTAAAACCTTGGAAAGCCGCCTTCGCGGCAGAGGCACCGAAACGGAAGAGGCCATCTTAAAGCGCCTTGCAGCCGCAAAGGAAGAACTGGGGCGCATTCCTCTTTATGAGCACCTTATCGTAAACTACGACGGTGGGGTGAAAGATGCCGCCAAAGCAATCGCAGAGATTGCAAGCACCGGCAAAACCGAAAGCGGAGTTTTGTGCACCGATAAAGAAGCATTTATCCGCGATTTTCTAAAGTAAAAAATAAAAATTAAAATAAAACAAAAATCAATTTAATTTTGGAGGTAAATTATGATCTATCCGTCTATTGCAGAACTTTCCGATGAAGGCGTAAACCGCTACACTCTTTCCATTGCCACTGCCAAGTGCGCAAGAAAGATCACCGATGAAAATCTTGCCAAAAACGCCGCCGGCGCAGAACTTCGCGACGAGAAATTTTCCGGCTTTTCCACCAAAAAGGCACCCGCACCCGAAAAGCCCGTGAAAGAAGCCATCGGCAAACTCTACACCAGAGAATACAAAATCATTCTGAACGACTAATTTTTTCGGAGGAAACACATGGAACAAAAAGCCATTGCCAGGGTTCGCCTTTTGTCGACCCCAAAGGCAACCGACAGAGAGTTTGATTATCTCTGCCCCGCGCTTGTTCCCGTGTTTCGCGGCGCGGTTGTGAAGGTTCCGTTTGGGAAAAGCAATCGCGAAACCTTCGGTATCGTGGTGAGCACCAAAACCGAGGCGCCCCAAATGTCATTGAAGAGCATTCTTTCTGTTTTGCCCGAAAGCATCGCTTTAAACGAGGAACTTCTCGAGCTTTGCGATCATCTTCGCGAGCAGATCTTCTGCACATTCGGGGAAGCCGCGCGCGCCATGATCCCCTCTCCCATTTATCAGAAAAAAGCCAAAACGGTTCGCATTCTCGCCTTAAAAGAAAATGTGGATCCCAAAACGGCCTTGGCATCGTTTCGCGGGAAAAACAAAGAAAAATATCAATCTCTTTTGGATTATCTTGCCCTTTCGGGGGCAGTGCGCGAAAAAATCTGCCGAGAGCTTTTTGATTTGGAAAGCTCGGCCACCTCTCTTTTGGAGAAAAAGGGCCTGATTGAAATTTCGGAGGAAGAAAGCTTCCGCGATCCCTTTGCCCAATTAGAAACAACAGCCCCCATCCCCGATAGCCCGCTTTCCAAAGAGCAGGAAGAAGCATTTGAAAAGCTCCGCTTGCTTTCCGATTGCGGAAAGCCCGCGGGCGCGCTTTTGCACGGCATCACGGGAAGCGGAAAAACGCGCGTGATGCTTGCACTTTGCGATCATGTTTTGAAAAAAGGCAAAACCGTTTTGTTTCTCGTGCCCGAAATTGCCCTCACCGGTCAAAGCGCACGGCTTCTTTTCTCACGCTACGGAGAACAGGTTGCCATCATTCATTCCGCGCTTTCCGAGGGAGAAAGAAGAGATGCTTTCGTTGCCATCCGATCGGGCAAAAAGAAGATTGTGCTCGGCACTCGAAGCGCAATTTTTGCCCCTTTGGAAAATTTGGGTCTGATTCTGATCGATGAAGAGCAAGACCAAAGTTATAAATCCGATACCAATTTAAAATTTCACGCAAGAGATGTGGCGCGTTTTCGTTGCGCCAAAACGGGTGCTCTTTTGGTTTTGGCATCTGCCACACCCGACATTGAATCCTATCACAAAGCAAAAGAGGGCATTTATACCCTCGTTACCTTAAAAAATCGCTACGGTTCTGCCGTGCTTCCCGAAGTGGAAATCGTGGATCTTCGCCCCGAAAAGCGAAAAAATCCCGAATTGATGCTGGGAAAAAGAATGTGCGAAGAAATTCAGAAAAATCTGGAAAGATCCGAGCAAACCATTCTTTTGATGAACCGACGGGGCTATCGCAGATTTGTTTCCTGCATGGAATGCGGCGAAGTGATCCGTTGCCCCAACTGCAGTGTTTCCCTAACCCTGCACAACACGGCACGAAAAAAACTTTCCTGCCACTACTGCGGATTTGCGCAAGAAATGCCCGAAACCTGCCCCGAATGCGGATCGAGCCACTTGGTTCCCCACGGATTCGGGATTCAGCAGCTTGAAGAAGAACTCAAAGAAAAATTCCCCGAGGCACGCGTGATCCGCCTTGATTCCGATTCCCTTAGCGGCAAAGGCGACCACGAGGAAATTTTATCGGCCTTTCGCAAAAAGGAAGCCGATATTCTGATTGGCACCCAAATGGTAGCAAAAGGGCACAATTTCCCCGATGTTACTTTAGTTGGCATCGTGATGGCCGACAGCACGCTGTATCTAAGCGACTATCGCGCTCCCGAGCATAGCTTTTCCCTGATCACGCAGGTGATCGGAAGAGCAGGTCGAGCCGAAAAGGAAGGGCGCGCCATCATTCAAACCCTCAATCCCCGCCACAATGTGTTTTCCCTTGCTTCCGAGCAAGATTTTGTGGCTTTTTACGAGGGCGAAATCGCACTGCGCAAGGCATTTGTGTTTCCGCCGTTTTGTCAGCTTGCGGTGTTTACCTTGGCGCACGAAAAGGAATCGGAAGTGCTTCTTTCGGCAAAACGCTTTGCCGAAAGGATGGAAAAAGCATTAACGGGCGAATTTTCCGATGTGAAATTCATTGTTTACGGCCCATTTGATGCGCCCGTTTACCGAATGAAGAATATTTACCGAAAACGGTTTATTATCAAATATAAACACAACCCCCGTTCCCGCGCCGTTCTCGATCGGCTCTACACCGAAGAGAGCGACCCCAAAAACAGCACCGCTAAAATTTCGCTTGATATTGGACCGGGACTAATCTAAGGAGAAAAAAATGGCACTTTTGAATATTGTGAAAGATACCGATGAGATTCTTCGCAAAAAATCCAAAGACGTGGATGAAATCAACGATAAAATCCTCACCCTCATCGAAGACATGAAAGAAACAATGGAAAAAGCAGGAGGAGTGGGTCTTGCCGCGGTGCAGATCGGAAAACTGCGCAAGCTCATCGTGATCAATACCGGCGAGGATGAGCTCACCTTGATCAATCCGAAACTGCTCAAACAAAGCGGATCTCAAGAGGATTTGGAAGGATGCCTTTCCTGCCCCGGACGTTGGGGAATCACACGCCGCCCGATGAAGGTGGAAGTGGAAACCCTCACCACCGAAGGAAAAAAAGTGAAAATCAAGGCAGAGGGCTTTTTGGCGAAAGCCATTTGCCACGAAATGGATCATCTCGAAGGCAAACTCTTTTACGACGAAGCCGTGAGAATGCTCACCCAAGAGGAAATCGACGCATTATGAGAAATATAATCTTTATGGGCACAGGGCCTTTTGCGCTCGAAGCTCTGATCGGATTATGGGAAAAGATGCTCCCCGAAGACAAGCTTTCGGTTTATACCAAAGCCCCCAAGCCCTCGGGCAGAGGAATGAAGCAAACCGATGGTGCGGTTGCGCTTTTTGCAAAAGAAAAAAATCTTCCCCTTTATCAGCCCATCACCCTCAAAAGCGAAGAAGCCAAGGAAGAATTCCTTGCCATCGGAGCAGAGCTGGTGGTGGTGGCATCCTACGGACTGATCTTGCCCCCTTATATCATCCACACTCCGAAATTCGGCTGTGTGAACATTCACGCATCGCTCCTGCCCAAATATCGCGGGGCGGCGCCCATCAACCGCGCGATTTTAGATGGAGAGCGCACCACGGGCGTTACCATTATGCAAATGGATGAAGGGCTCGATACGGGCGATATGCTTCTGAAAAAAGAAACCGAAATTTTGCCGCAAGACACCGCGGGCGATTTATTTGATCGCCTTGCCGTGATGGGAAAAGAAATGCTTCTTGAAATGCTTCCTGCAATTTACGAGGGCAAACTTTCTCCCGAAAAGCAAGACGATTCCCTTTCCACTTACGCCGCGAAAATCACAAAAGAAGATCAGAAAATGGATTTTTCCCTTCCCACCGAAAAAGTACTTGCGAAAATTCGCGGTCTTTTTCCCGTTCCTGCTGCATTTTGCCTTACCGAAAAGGATTCCAAAATCCTCAAAATCTATTCCGCAAAAAAGGCGGAAGGCACTTTTTCGGGAAAGATCGGTGAAATCATTTCCGTAAAGCCCGAAGTTTTAGTGAAAACGGGCGACGGCGCGATTGCACTCGAAATCATTCAGCCCGAAGGCAAAGGCAGAATGAATGCGCTTGATGCTGTGAACGGAAGAAAGCTTGCGCTTGGAGATCTTCTTTTATGAATCGGGCGCGGATTTTAGCATTTCGTTCGCTTGTGAAAGCAAGGAAAAGCGAAAGCTATACCAATTTGGAAAGCGGCTCGGTTTTGGATCAAAACGAGCTTTCCGAACAAGATAAAAACCTTTATAGCAAACTGTTTTTAGGAGTAACGGAAAAACGGATCACCCTTGATTATCTGCTTTCCCGCATTTCCACCATTCCAACAAATTCCCTTTCGGATGAGGTGATTTCCCTTCTTGAAATGGGGCTTTATCAGATTTTATATTTAGATCGCATTCCCGATCGGGCTGCTATTTTTGAAACGGTGGAGCTTGCCAAAAAATATACCCCTGATGCCGCAGGTTTTATCAATGCCGTGCTTCGCACCGCATCCAAAGAAAAATCAGCCCTGCCCGAATATTTATCTTTTTCGGGAAAAAAGGGGCTTTCCCTTCGCTATTCTTATCCTCGGTGGTTGGTATCGCTTTGGTGTGAGGCCTACGGAAAAGAAAAATGCGAAGAAATTCTTGCCGCGCAAAACTGCCCTCCCCCGCTCACCTTGCGCGTGAACACTTTAAAAATCAGCGTGGAAGAATTTGAGAAAATTCTTGCCGAAAAAAATATTCCCTTTCATAAAAATCCCCTTTGCCGCGGAGCCATCACCTTGGAAAAAAATCTTCATCCCTCTTCCCTTTCGGGATTTGAGGAAGGGCTCTTTTTCGTGCAGGATGCCGCCGCGGGAAGCGCGATTGATCGCCTTGGAATTCAAAAGGGCGAGAAGGTTTTGGATCTTTGTGCCGCACCGGGCGGAAAAAGTTTTGCATCGGCGATTGCAATGGAAAACGAAGGCGAGATTTTATCCTTTGAACTCCATGAAAACCGCCTTCCTCTGATCCAAGAGGGAGCCGAGCGACTTGGCATTTCCATCATCAAAGCCGAAACAAACGATTCTTCCCTGATCCGCACGGATTTGAAAGGAAAATTCGACCGCGTGATTTGCGATGTGCCCTGCTCGGGCTACGGCACCATCGCCAAAAAGCCCGATATTCGCCATAAAAAGAAAGAAGATGCCGAATCCCTTCCCGCACTGCAGCTTGCCATTTTGAAAGCAGGAGCGGATGCCTTGAAGGTGGGCGGCAGGATTTTATATTCCACCTGCACGCTTTCCCCCGATGAAAACGAAAAGGTAACCGATGCCTTTCTTGCCGAAATGAAAAATTTTGTGCGCATCGGATCTCCCGAAACCGTTTTCCCCAAGGGCGGCGAAAACGACGGCTTTTTCCACGATCTTCTGGAGAAAACAAAATGAACGAAAAAATCGATTTAAGATCTCTTTTCCCCGAGGAGCTTGCCGCAATCTTAAAAGAAAACGGGCTCGAAGCTTATCGCGCCGGGCAGATCCTCTCTTGGCTCGAAAAAGGGGCAAGAGATTTCGAGGAAATGACCAATTTATCCAAAAAAACGCGCGAAGATCTTTCTCGCATTTTTCGGATCGATAATATGAAAGAAACCGAGTGCCTCGTTTCCAAAATCGACGGCACCGCAAAATATCTTTTCACCCTTCCCGACGGGGAATATGTGGAAAGCGTTTTGCTTTCTTATAAACACGGCTATAGCGTTTGCCTTTCCACGCAAGTGGGATGCAAAATGGGGTGCAAATTTTGCGCTTCCACCAAGGCGGGCTTTTGCCGAAACCTCACCGCAGGTGAAATTCTGCTCCAAATGGTGGAAATCACCCGCGATCAAAGAAAAAAATCGCCCGATTTTCGCATCGGCCATGTGGTTTTGATGGGAATCGGAGAACCGCTTGATAATTACGATCAGGTGATTCGATTTTTAAAGCTCTGCAATCAAAAAGAACTTTTTGGAATCGGCTATCGCAATATTTCCCTTTCCACTTGCGGGCTGATTCCCCAGATTAAAAAGCTGATGGGAGAAAATCTTCCCATCACCCTTTCCCTCTCGCTTCATGCTTCCAATTCCGAGCTTCGTTCGGAACTGATGCCCATCAATTTGCGCTATCCGCTCGATGAGGTAATGGAAGTTTGCAAAGAATACACGCGCCACACCGGCAGAAGAATCAGTTTTGAATATGCCGTGATTGCAGGAGTAAACGATACTCCCGAGCGCGCAAAAGAGCTGATCGGGCTTTTATCGGGATGGCTGAATCATTTGAATTTAATTCCGGTGAATCCCACCAAAGAAACCGATTTTCGCCCTGCCGATCGCAAGAGCATGGAAAAATTTGTTTCGCTGCTCGAAAAGGGCGGAGTAAACGCCACCATCCGCCGCACCCTCGGTGCAGATATTGAAGCCGCCTGCGGGCAACTTCGCAGAGAAAAACAGATTTCCCGAAAGGAATAATTATGCAGTATTTCGGTTCCACAGATAAAGGCACTCGCCGCAGCAGCAATCAAGATGCCTTTCTTATCAAAATCGCAGGCAATCTTTTGGTTGCCACGGTTTGCGATGGGATGGGCGGCGCAAACGGAGGCGGGGTTGCCAGTACCACCGCGGTAGAAAGCTATACCAAAAAGCTTTCCAAATATATTGGAAGCGCGCTTTCTTTTGTGTATCTTGGCGATATTCCCGAATTTGGCGCGCCTTGCGAAGATTTTCCCGAGATTCGTCTTTCGGATTTTATTTCAAAATCCGTTGATGTTGCCAATGCAGAGGTATATGGAAAAGCCGAGCAAAATCCCGAGCTTTCCGGCATGGGCACCACCCTCACCTCTTGCATTGTTACCCCGAAGGGAATTGTTACCGCCAATATCGGCGACAGCCGCATTTATTACGCCCATGAAGGCAAAATCACAAAGCTCACCCGCGATCACTCCTTGGTGCAATCCCTGATCGACGAAGGAAAGATCACAGAAAAAGAAGCGCAAAGCCATCCCAATCGAAATATCATTCTCCGAGCACTCGGGGTGGATGAGAAGGTGGAAGCCGATATTAATTTCTTTCCCTATCGAGAGGGTGTGATTTTAATTTGCAGCGACGGACTTTCCAACTACTACGACGAAGACTTTTTCTTGCAAACGCTCGAAAGCAGAAGAAGCGCTCAGGAAAAAGCAAATCTTCTGATTGAATATGCCAATCATTGCGGCGGAGCCGATAATATTACCGCTGTTGTGATCAAGCTTTAAAGGAAGGAGAACGCCCTATGGATTCCTCTGAAACCAAATACAATCATCTCATCGGCAAAGTGATCGACGATCGCTACGAAGTTTTGCAGGTGAAGGGTATCGGCGGTATGGCGGTGGTGCTAAAAGCACGCGATCGCCTCAAAAACCGCGTGGTTGCGATTAAAATGCTCAATGAGAAAAATAGCAACGATACCGCCGCGATTCGCCGCTTTGTAAATGAATCGCGTGCCATCGCTCTTCTTTCGCACGAGCATATCGTGGATATTTACGACGTTGCTTTCACCGGAAAGAGCAAATATATCGTGATGGAATACATCGACGGAATTACCCTGCGCGAATATATGAAAAGAAGCGGACCTTTGGGATTGGAAAAATCACTTGATTTTATGATCCAGATTCTTTCCGCTCTTCAGCACGCCCATGAAAAAGGCGTGATCCACCGCGACATTAAGCCGCAAAACATTATGGTTCAGGCAAATGGGAAACTAAAGGTTACCGACTTTGGAATTGCCCAGATCAGCGATGTGGAAAAAGACGGCGCCGGAGTTGCAATGGGAACAGTGTATTATATTTCTCCCGAGCAGGCAAGCGGAAAAACCACCACCTTTTCCTCGGATATTTATTCCGCAGGTGTGATGCTTTATGAAATGGCGGTGGGAAAACTTCCCTTTGAAGGCGACACTCCCCTTTCCATTGCCATGATGCAAGTAAACACCGCACCCGTAAAACCCAGAAAAATTGATCCGAAAATTCCGCAGGGGCTTGAGCAGATTATTCTGCGCGCGATGAACAAAGCTCCCCACGAGCGCTTCCGCAGTGCAAAATCGATGCTTCGTGCGCTTGAGATCATCAAAAAAGATAAAACCGTGGTATTTGAAGAACCCGGTAAAACCGCAAAAACTGCCGGTGGTGCGGAAAAAGCCGCTCCCCCCGCGAAAGCCAAACTTCAAAGACCCTCTCCCCGCACCCTCTTTCCCATTATCTTGGGAATCACCTCTGCTTTTCTTTTGGTGAGTATGATTGCAGGAATCGTGTTGCTTTCCTCTCTGATCGGGATGGTGAATGAAGACAACACGGTGGAAGTAAAAATCCCCGATCTGATCAGCCAAACCTTGAATGATGAACTCAAGGCGCAAATGGAAGATCAAAACATTGTTTTATCTGTTACCGAGGTCAACAACGATATTTACGGGGCGGGTCAGATTGTTTCGCAAAATCCGCAAGGCGGCCAAACCCGAAAAATCGCCACAAAAGATCATAAAGTTACCGTGAATGTGGAAGTATCGCTCGGCAAAAAGAGTTTTGCCCTTCAAGACTACACGGGAAAAGAATACCGCAAGGTTCAAATTGAACTGGAAGCTCTTGGGGTGAAGGTGAAAGTGGAGCAAAAAAGCGATCCTTCGGTGATCGCGGGCTATATCATCTCCACCGATCCCGCACCGGGCAGTACCATCAATAGTGGAGACTCCGTGATGCTCTATGTTTCCAAGGGCGCCGAAACCTCCTATAGCAAAATGATTGATGTGAGAGGGCAGGAATCGGGCGAAGCAAAAAGAAATCTCTTTAATGCCAACTTCCTTGTTGGAAATATCACCAGAAAACATTCCGATACCGTGCCCGAGGGGCATGTGATCAGTCAGGGGATCGAACCCGGCACCTCCACCGCTCAGCGTTATACCGAGGTGGATCTTGTGATCAGTTTGGGTCCGGCAGAATAACATGCAGGAAAAAGGCAGAGTTTTAAGCGTTACGGGCGGACTTTTTGCGGTGAAAACCAAAACAGACACTGTTTTTTGCTCCGCCAAAGGCGCTTTCAGAAAAGAAAAGATCAGCCCCGTTGCGGGAGATCTTGTGTTGATTCAGCGGGAGAATGCGGAAAACAATCAAAATTCCGAAGAACCTAAAAACGGAGTGATTTCTGAAATTCTTCCCAGAAAAAACGTGCTGATCCGTCCTCCGCTTGCCAATTTAGACACGCTCTTTTTGGTGGCGGCGGTGAAAGATCCCGAGCCCGTTTTGTTGTCGATCGATAAGCTTCTTTCCATCGCAACCCACAATGAAATCGAAGTGGTTTTGGTGTTTACCAAAAAAGAGCTCGATGAAGAAAAAGCCAATGAGCTTTGCAAGCTCTACCAAAAGGCAGGATTTTCGGCATTTGCCGTAACCAATCTTGAAAAAGAAGAAACCAAATCCCTTCTTTATCCTTGCATCAAAGGTGAGGTTTGCGCAGTGGCAGGGGCAAGCGGAGTGGGAAAAAGCACACTGCTGAATACCCTCTTCCCTTTTCTATCCGCCGAAACGGGCGCTTTGAGCGAAAAAACTCAGCGCGGGAAGCATACCACGCGGCAGAGCACGCTTTACGATATTTCTTCGCTTTTAAATAAAGAAAGCGAAGTTTATGTTGCCGATACCCCCGGTTTCTCGCTTCTTGATTTCGAACGCTTTTTCTTTATGAAAAAAGAAGATCTTCCTTTTTCGTTTCCCGAATTCGAGCCCCATTTGGGCAAATGCAAATACACAAAATGCACCCATCAAACCGAAGACGGATGCAAAATTCTGGAAGCGATCGAAAATGGCGAAATTGCAAAATCCCGCCACGAAAGCTACTGCACTTTATATCAGGATCTGAATAAAACCCGCGACTGGGAAACCGATAAAAAGAAAACAAGACGATAAAAAAAGAAAGCCAAATGGCTTTCTTTTTTTACTTATTTTTGATTTTTTCCCAATAGGCCTTTGCCGCTTGTTCGGCTTTATTTTCCCCGAACTCATAATATTTTTTATGTTTAATATCATCGGGCAAATACTGCTGATCGAGCCAATGATTCGGATAATCGTGGGGATAGCGATACGGCTCTTTTTGCTCGCCCGCTCCGAAAAAGTGATTATTTTTAAGAGCAGAGGGCATATCTCTGCCGAGGCCCTTTTCAATATCTTCCGCCGCGGCGGCATAAGCAAGATAAGCAGAATTGGATTTGGGACTTGTTGCCAAAAGCACCGCAGCGTGAACCAAGGGGATTCTGGCTTCGGGCATACCGAGCATCAAAGCGGAATCCACACAGCTTTTCACAATCACCGCCGCCTGCGAATACGCAAGCCCAATATCTTCCGATGCAATCACCATAAGGCGCCTGCACGCACCTTGCAGATCCCCCAATTCAAGAAGCTTTGCAAGGTAAAACACAGCGGCGTTCTCATCACTTCCGCGAATGGATTTTTGCAGAGCGGATAAAAGCTCGTATTTATCGTCGCCGCTTCGGTCATAAGATAAAAGATTTCGCTGAGCGCAGGATAAGGCATCTTCTTTTGTGATCTGATCCTCTGCGATATAAAAGCAAAGTTCAAGAAAATTCAAAGAAGCGCGAACATCCCCGCCCGAGGACTCGGCAATATAGGAAAGCGCTTCGGGCGAAATTTTCTTTTCGGCAGAGTTTTCTCGATTCAATTCCTCAAGCCCGCGAAGAAGATTTTCTTCGATTTCTTCGGGCAAAAGCGCCTTGAATTCAAAAACGGCACAGCGAGAAAGAATGGCTTTATAAATATAGAAATAGGGATTTTCCGTGGTGGATGCGATCAGGGTAACCCTTCCGTCTTCAATATATTCAAGCAGCGTTTGCTGCTGCTTTTTATTCAAATACTGAATTTCATCCAAATAAAGAAGGATTCCGTTCAATCCCTCAAGCCCCTCGGTTTCGGCAAGGACTTCTTTGATGTCTTTGCCTTGGGCGGTGGTTGCATTGAGGGTGCGAAACGGAAGATTCGCTTTTTGAGCGATCAGCCGCGCCACGGTGGTTTTCCCCACTCCCGAAGGCCCGTAGAAAATCATATTGGTGAGTTTTCCTGCCTGCAAAAGCCGCGTGAGCGGGGCTTTTTCCCCTAAAATATGCTTTTGCCCGCAAACCTCAGATAATTCTTTCGGACGGATTTTTTGAGCAAGTGGAGTGTTCATCGATCAAAATAGCCCAGACGGAACAAAAGTTCTGCCATTTCCACTGCGCCGCCTGCGGCACCGCGGAGGGTATTATGGGAAAGACCCACGAATTTATAATCATAAATAGGATCTTCGCGAAGGCGACCTGCACAGATTCCCATACCGTTTTCAGTATTGCGATCAAGCCCGGTTTGCGGGTGATTTTCTTCTTCGAAATAGGTGATAAACTGCTTGGGTGCGCTGGGCAATTCCAACTCCTGAGGAAGTGCCTTATATTCTTTCCATTTTTGGAGGATTTGTTCTTTGGTGGGTTTCTTTTTGAAGCGAATGAAGGTGGCTGCCATGTGCCCATCGCTGCAGGGCACGCGCAAGCACTGAGCGGAAATGGTGAGAGAGGAAAGCTTTTCGATTCCGTTTTCCCCAAGCTTACCCCAAATTTTAAGGGGTTCCTGCTCGCTCTTTTCTTCTTCCCCGCCGATGAAGGGAATCACGTTGTCGATCATTTCGGGCCATTCATTGAAGGTTTTGCCTGCGCCGGAAATGGCCTGATAAGTGGTAACAAAAACTTCTTCGGGCTCAAATTCCATCAAGGGCTGAATGAGCGGAACATAGCTTTGAATGGAGCAGTTTGGCTTTGCGGCAATAAATCCGCGCTTGGTGCCAAGGCGCTCTTTCTGCTTTGCGATGATTTCCACGTGATGGGGATTTACTTCGGGGATGATCATGGGAACATCCGCAACCATACGGTTTGCGCTATTATTGGAAACCACGGGGATTTCAGCTTTTGCAAGGGCTTCTTCGTATGCCAAAATTTCGGCTTTGGGCATATTCACCGCGCAGAACACCATATCCACTTCTTTTGCAATCGCATCAATATCTGCCGCATCCAAAACGGGCATTTTTGCGATATTTTCAGAAAGAGGATTCGCCATTTTCCAGCGGCCTTCCACTGCCTCGGCATAGCTTCTGCCCGCACTGCGAGCACTGGCATAGAGCGCTTTGATTTTAAAATAGGGATGGTTTTCAAGCAGGGTGATGAATCTTTGCCCTACCATACCGGTAGCACCGATGATACCAACATTGATCTGATTCATATTTGCCTCCAAAAATCTAACATAAAATTACAAAAGCCAATTCCTCCCACGGCTGTGGTCGGAATTGGCATTACTTCCTGCCGGTCAGGCAAGAACGGCAATTCACTTGCCGTGTTGCGCTATCCCGCAAACTTATTTGTACTTGCGCTTTCTTGCAGCTTCAGACTTCTTCTTGCGCTTTACGCTGGGCTTTTCATAGCACTCACGCTTGCGAAGTTCGCTTAATACGCCGCTTCTGGCGCACTGACGCTTAAATCTGCGAATAGCACTGTCGAGCGATTCGTTTTCTTTAACTCTAACTTCTGCCATCTTTTTCCCTCCCTTTGCACTTAGCGAAGAGATAAAACAAACCAGTCTTCACGACTATCTGTTATTATACTCCATCTTCTAGATAATGTCAATGATTTTTTTCTTTTTTATGGAAAAAAGCCCGTCGGAAATCCGACGGGCTTAAAATTATTTTGCAACAATGTTCACAAGTTTTCCGGGAACATAGATTTCTTTGATGATCGTTTTGCCTTCCAGAAGCTTTGCAATCGCCTCTTCTTTCTTGGCAAGTGCGATCACTTCGTCTGCCGAAGCGGAAACGGCAATATTCATTTTGGCTCTTACTTTGCCGCAGATCTGAAGTGCGATTTCCACAGTGGAATCCACGCACTTTGCTTCGTCGTATGCGGGCCAAGCAGTTTGGTTGAGCATACCTTCCAATCCAAGAGTTACCCACATTTCTTCCGTGATATGGGGAGCAAAGGGATTGAGAAGCACAATGAGGATGCGCAGTTCTTCTTTGGTAACAAAACCGGTGGCGAAAATCTCATTCAGAAGTGCCATCTGAGCGGCAATCGCAGTGTTCATCTTAAGATTTTCAATATCTTCGGTTACCTTGCGGATGGTTTTATGAATGGCGCTTTCCAGTTCCTCTCTCACCCCGCCTTCGCGGCAGATATCGAGAAGCGACCAAACGCGATCCAAAAATCTCTTGCAGCCCTTGATGGAAGCGGAGTTCCAAGGAGCGGCCTTTTCAAAGTCACCGATAAACATTTCATAAAGACGCATGGTATCGGCACCATATTCATTCACGATGTCATCGGGATTCACCACGTTGCCGCGGGATTTACTCATCTTTTCACCGTTTTCACCCAAAATCATACCGTGGCTGGTGCGCTTTGCATAAGGTTCGGGAACGGTAACTGCATTCACATCGTAAAGGAATTTATGCCAGAAACGGCTATAAAGTAAATGGAGGGTGGTATGTTCCATACCGCCGTTATACCAATCCACAGGGAGCCAATATTCCATGGCTTCGCGGCTTGCAATGGCGGAAGAATTATCGGGATCGATGTAGCGAAGGAAATACCAAGAAGATCCTGCCCACTGAGGCATGGTATCGGTTTCGCGCTGAGCGGGAGCGCCGCATTTAGGACAGGTGGTATTCACCCAATCGGTCATTTTGGCAAGAGGAGATTCGCCCGTTTCGGTGGGTTCATAGGAATCCACTTCGGGAAGCACCAGAGGAAGCTGATCTTCGGGAAGGGCTACTGCGCCGCAATGGGGGCAGTGCACGATCGGAATGGGTTCGCCCCAATATCTCTGACGGGAGAATACCCAGTCGCGAAGTTTATAGTTTACTTTCTTTTCGCCGAGGCCTTTTTCGGTGAGAAATTCGATGATCTTCACCTTGGCTTCTTCCACGCTCAAATCATCAAGAAAACCGGAATTCACCATGATGCCCGTGGCACAATCCACAAACGCCTCTTTTTCAATATCGCCGCCTTTCACCACTTCAATAATGGGAAGGCCGAATACCTTGGCAAATTCATAGTCTCTTTCGTCGTGCGCGGGAACTGCCATGATTGCGCCCGTGCCATAGGAAGCCAAAACATAATCGGAAATGAAGATCGGGATTTCTTTTCCGTTTACGGGATTGATTGCCGAAACACCTTCCAGCATAACACCCGTTTTTTCTTTGGCAACTTCGGTTCTTTCAAAATCGCTCTTTCTGCTTGCGGCTTCTTGATAGGCGCGAATGGCATCAAGATTGGAAAGGCGATCGCTCCATTTTTCGATCAATTCGTGCTCGGGTGCCATAACCATATAGGTTGCACCGAAGAGCGTATCGGGACGGGTGGTATACACCATCAGATCATCGCCTGCGGTGGTGGCAAAGCGAACTTCCGCGCCCGTGGATCTGCCGATCCAGTTTCTCTGCTGAGTTTTCACGCGCTCGATGAAGTTCACATCATCAAGCCCGTTTAAAAGCTTTTCGGCATAATCGGTGATTTTGAGCATCCACTGACTTTTCACCTTGCGAACCACTTCGCTTCCGCAACGTTCGCAAACGCCGCCTGCGGCTTCTTCATTGGCAAGCACACACTTGCAGGAAGGGCACCAGTTTACTGCCATTTCCTTTTTATAAGCAAGGCCTTCCTTAAAAAGCTGAAGAAAAATCCACTGGGTCCATTTATAGTAATTGGGATCGGTGGTATTCACCTCTTTGGTCCAGTCAAACGAAAAACCAAGAGATTTGAGCTGCTCTTTGAAGCGAGCAACGTTCTTTTCGGTTACGATGGAAGGATGAATATGGTTTTTGATGGCAAAATTTTCGGTGGGAAGGCCGAAAGCATCCCAGCCCATCGGATAGAGCACATTAAATCCCTGAAGGCGCTTCTTTCTGGAAACGATATCCAGAGCGGTATACGAACGGGGATGCCCCACATGCAAACCCTGACCGGAGGGATAAGGGAATTCCACCAAAGCATAAAACTTGGGCTTGGAATAATCTTTTCCTGCAACAAAAGTTCCTTTTTCATCCCAGATCTTCTGCCACTTTTGTTCCGTTTGTTTGAAATTGTAATCCATTGTTTTTTCCTCTTTTATCACACTAATCTTCTTTTAATTCAAGTTCAATTTTTTCTGCCGAAGCCCAAAGCTTTTCGAGCTTGAAGAAATCGCGGTTTTCGGCATCGAAAACATGCACAATCACATCGCCGAAATCCACCAGAATCCAGCCGCCGCCCTGATAGCCCTCGATATGATCGGCGCGGATGCCATTCTCCTCGCGAAGCTTATATTCCACCTCATCACAAAGCGCTTTCAGATGGGTGGACGAAGTGGCGGATGCAATCACAAAATAATCGGTGATCACCGTTTCTTCGCGCACTTTCAAAACACTCACTTCTTTGCCCTTTTTTTCATCGAGCACCGAAGCAATTTTCTTTGCTTTTTCTAACGAAGTCATAAAATTTCCTTTCGAATTTTATTTTCCATCTCTTCCAGTGCTTCCGCTCCGAGCGGATGAAAAGGAAGATTTTTTGTTTTTAAATGATCGCGGGTTTCTTGGAGAGATTTTAAAATACAGCGATCCAAATGAATTTCTTGTTCTTTTTTTGTTTTCGGCAAATTGCCGTAAAAAAATTCGCGCATTTTTTGGCAAACCGAATGAGAACGGGTTTCTTCGATAAAATCGGCAAAATAAAGGATTTTCTCAAAAAGGGTCATTCCTTTTTTTCCCGTGGTATGAAAAGAAACTGCACGGATGATTTCTTCGGAAAAGATGCCTTCCTTTTTCATAAAAATCGCCGCGGTTTTGCCATGGAACACAGCAGGACACAAAAGATCTTCTTCCAAGATCTCTTCCCATTCCGCCTTCAAAATGCAAATCTGCTCCTCGGCACTTTTTTCTTTGGTAAGATCATGAAAAAGTGCGGCAAGGCGCATAGATTCGGAATTTTTTTCGGAAACCTTGAAAATCTCGCAAAGCCGATCGGTTTCGCGCTCCACGGAAAGGGTGTGCGAAATTCTTTCGGAAGAAAGATTTTCCTTTAGAAGTTTTAAAATTCTTTTTCTGATCGGATCGGAGTTTGCCGAATAAATCCCCATTTCAGCAAGGTATTCATTTACTTTTGGGGAAAGCGAATGGGAAAAGCCCTTTTTCGATATTTCCGATCGGATTTGAGTCGAAGATATTATATATGGTTTTTCTTCTAAAAGCAAGCACCGCGCACCAAATTCTTTTTCCAAAAATTCCTTTTGCGCTTCCATTTGATTGGAATGTTCAAAACGATCCATCACGCAAAGGGTGCATTCTTTTAAAAGAAAATCCACTCTCGCCCAAGTTTGAAAGGCAAGGAACTGATCTGTGCCAACAAATAAGAAAAGCTCGGAATCGGGATGCTTTTCACGGATTTTTTCCACCGTGAGATAAGCATAGCACTTCCCCTCCGAAACAATTTCCATATCCGAAACAAAAACCTTTTCGGAAAGGGGCAAAAAAGCGCACCGTGCCATTTCCATTCGATCTTGATCGCTCGCTCCGCCCGAAATTTCTTTATGAGGCGGTTTGCCCGACGGGATCACGAAAACAAAATCGAGATCCATTTTTTCACAAAACGTTTTCAGCGCTTTTTCATGGCCGCGATGGGGCGGATCAAAAGCGCCTCCGAAAATTCCGATGCGCATCATGAAAACAAAGCGTTCACAAACTCTTCGGGATCAAAGGGACGAAGATCATCGATCCCTTCCCCAACGCCAACAAATTTCACGGGAACACCGAGTTCTTTTTTCAAAGAAAACACAATGCCGCCTTTTGCGGTGCCGTCGAGTTTGGTGAGCACAAGCCCCGTAATCCCTGCGGCACGGCTGAATTCTTTTGCCTGAGAAACGGCATTCTGACCGGTGGTGGCATCAAGCACCAAAAGCACCTCTCGGGAAGCGCCTTCCATTTCGCGATCCAGCACGCGCCCGATTTTATTCAGCTCATCCATTAAATTCTTTTTATTGTGAAGGCGGCCTGCAGTATCCACAATCAGCACATCCGCACCGCGCTTTTTGGCGGCATTTGCGGCATCGAATACCACTGCGGCGGGATCAGCTCCATCCCCCTGCGAGATCATTTCGAGCCCGATTCGATCTGCCCAAATCCCAAGCTGCTCGCGCGCGGCGGCACGGAAGGTATCGCCCGCGGCAAGAAGCACGCTTTTTCCTTCATTTTTCAAGAAATTCGAAATTTTGGCAATCGAGGTGGTTTTGCCCACTCCATTCACTCCGATCACAAGGATCGAAGAGGGTTTGGTGGCAAGATTGAGTTCGATGCCGTCTTTTTGAAGGAGGGAAACCAAAATTTCGCGCAAGGCAAGCTTTGCCTCTTCCCCATCAAAAATGCGATCTTCCTTGATTTTATCGCGCAAAAGATCGATGATCTCCATCGCGGTTTCCGCGCCGAAATCGGCTAGGATCAGAATTTCTTCCAATTCTTCATAGAAATCCTCATCAATTTCGCCCGAAAGCGTGCGAAAAAGAGCATCGGCGCGATGCAAAACGGCATTTTTGGTTTTTTCAAGGCCTTGTTTTAATTTTTCAAAAAAGCCCATTTTCTCCTCACTTTCCGTCGGAAGCAAATTTTCCCGATTCGGAAGCATCCAAGCGAATAAAGTCGCTCACACCCTTTTCCTGCATGGTAATACCGTAAAGGGTATCGGCTTCTTCCATGGTACCTCTTCTATGGGTGATCACAATAAACTGCGTTTTTTCGTTGTGCTTTTTGATATACTGCGCAAAACGGCGCACATTGGCTTCATCGAGCGCCGATTCGATTTCATCGAAAATACAAAACGGGCTGGGATTGATGCGAAGCAGCGACATATAAAGCGCAATCGCAACAAATGCCTGCTCACCACCCGAAAGAAGCGAAAGATTTTTGATCACCTTTCCGGGGGGCTGAACGCGGATTTCCACGCCGCAATTTAAAAGATCTTCTTTATTTGTGAGTTCAATATCGGCAGTACCGCCACCGAAAAGCTCGGTAAAGATTTGGCGGAAGGTATAGCGGATCTGCTCGAAGGTTTCGGTAAACATATCGCGCATGGTGCCTTCCAAATCGGAAATGAGTTTTTCCAGCTCCTCTTTGGATTTTGCAATATCGGAATACTGATTGTTGAGGAAATTGAATCTTTCCTGCGCTTCTTCCAGTTCCTGCACAGATTCCAGGTTCACCGGACCGATGCGGCGAAGTTCCCCGCGAAGCGCATAAAGGCGCGCTTCTCCGCCCAAGGATTCGGTATCCAAATCGGCGGCGCTGATAAATTCTTCGTTCTCGGGGGTCATTTCATATTCTTCCATCAAAGAACGAATAATATTTTCTTTTTCTTTCGTTGCGGCGGCAAGACGGTTTGCAAGGCGAGAGAATGCTTCCATTCTTCTTTCTTTTTCTGCCTGCATTTCCTTTTGCTCGGCGCGGATTTTGGTGCTTTCTTCCCCTGCGAAATTCACGCGGGCAAGAAGCGTTTTAATATGTTCTTGCTTTTCTTCGATCGAGGTTTTGATTCCTTCGCGCTCTTTTTTGGCTTCTTCAATTTTTTGAATTGCCTCTTCTTTTGCGCGGGCAAGAGATGCAATCAGCTCCTCTTTATTCTTTTCGCCCTCAAAGAGAATGCGGAAGGATTCCTCGTTTTCGGAAAGCTTGCCCGCCGCCTGCTCCAAGCGAAGCTGGCTTTGACCGCGAAGAGCCAAAATTTCGCCTTGCGAAATAATATATTCCTCGCGCTTTTTCTCTTTGGCTTCTTTTTCCGCATGCAAAACCGAAAGTTCTTCTTCAATTTTGCCCTCGCGTTCGCCAAAATTATGAAGGAGGGTGCGGATCTGATCGGCGCGAAGAATTCTTTCTTGAATCTTCTCGTCGATCTCCAGAATTTCTTTTTCGATGCGAAGCACATCCGAACGAGCAGCATCCATACGCTCGGCTTCCAGAGTGATTTCGTTTTGCGCCTGACCTGCCTTCATTCTGAGATCGGAAAGCACGGTTTCATTTTCGCGCAAAGACGCACGAAGCCCTTCGCGCTTTTCTTCCATTGCATCGAGTTCTGCACGGAAGGAAGCGGTTTTCTCTTCTAATTTCGCGATCGAATCTTTTAATTGATTCAAATCTCCCGAGCGTGAAAGCACACCCGTAAGCCCGATTGCCTGACCGCCCGTGAAAGAACCGCCCGCATGGATGATCTGACCGTCGAGCGTTACGATGCGAACACCGAATTTTTCTTTTTTGGCAAGGCGAAGCGCCGATTCAATATCGGTGCAAACAAGGGTTTTGCCAAGCAAAAATTCCACTGCGATACGATACTTTTCTTCGCTCCGGCAAAGATCGGATGCTCTGCCAACAAATCCTTCTTCTCGAATAGCGGAAATATCATAAATGCTTGGTTTTAAAGTGTTTAGCGGCAGGAAAGTGGCTCTGCCGAGGCGATTTTTCTTCAAGAAGGAAATTGCTTCTTTGGCATCGCTCTCGCTTTCCACCACCACATTCTGCACGCCGCCGCCCAAAGCGGTTTCCACGGCAAGAACATAGTTTTCTTCGGTGGAAATAAGCTTGGATACCGGCCCGCAAATGCCGGAAAGCTCATTTCCTGCGGCATTCATAATTTCTTTTACCGATTCGGAAAAGCCCTCGAGAAGGCGCTCCATGCGAAGAAGAGTATCTCTTCTCTGCTCGGCTTCCATTTTTTCAAGGCGCGCTTTTTGCAAAAGTTCGCTCTTTTCTTCAATCTCTTCGCCCAGATGATAAAGGGCAAGATTCAATTCGCCGTTTTCTTTTTCGGCTTTGTTTTTTTCTTCGAGTGCCAAGGTGGCAAGACGGCGCTTTTCTTCGAGCCGTGCGCGCAAGGATTCATCCTTATCTCCGCCTTCCGAAAGGCGCTTTTCGAGTTCTTTTTTTCTTTCCTCGCCAGCACTTTTGAATCCTTCGCCCTCTTTGAGTTCAAGATTGAGTGCTTCTTTGCCCGAAAGAATCTCGTCTTTTTCGGTGAAAAGGGCTTCTTCGCGATCGATCAGCGCGGTATATTCCGATGCAAGGGTGCTTTGAAGCTCGCGATTTTGATTGAATCGTTCCTCAATGGCATCCAGCTCGGTTTGCATGGCGGCAAAATTTGCCATCAACTGATTTTTTTCTTCTTCGAGTTTTTTCTGACGGGAATCGTCTTGTTCGCCTTGGGATAAAAGTTCCGCAGTGCGAAGCTCGATATGATGGATTTCGTTTTCCAAAACAGAAAGGTTTGCGGTGATCTCGCTTTCTTTGGAAGCAAGTTCACTCACCTGACCGCGCAGGATTTCGCTTTCCATATTTTTTTGCTGGGTTTCGATATAAAGAGAATCAATCTTGCGATCCTTCTCTTCGATTTCTTGGCTAAGACCGATCAGTGCTTTATCTTCCTCGGCGTATTTTACCTCACCCTCTTTTTGGAAGAGAGAAAGCTTTTTCATTTTCTGCGACCAGATTCCGATTTCCAAATTCTTTTTCTCATCGTGAATCTTTAAATACGCTTTGGCTTTGGCGCTCTGCGCTTCAAGGCGCGGAAGGCGCGACTGCACCTCGGATAAAATATCGTTGATACGAATGGCGTTTTCATTCACCGACTGAAGTTTTAAAGTGGCTTCGTGCTTACGATAGCGAAAGCGCGAAATGCCAGCGGCTTCTTCGAAGAGTTCTCTTCTTTCGTTGCCCTTAAGAGAAATAATTTCCGCAATTTTGCCTTGGCTGATCACGGAATACCCTTCTCTACCAATACCGGTATTGAGAAAAAGATCCACAATATCCTTCAGGCGAACCTGCTTTTTATTCAGATAATATTCACTTTCCCCCGTGCGATAAAGGCGGCGACCAACACTCACCTCATCGAAATCGATTTTCATCAGAAAATCGGAGTTGTCGATGGTCATCACCACTTCCGCAAACGAGGCGGGTTTGCGCTTCGAGGAGCCATTGAAGATCACATCTTCCATTTTGCTTCCGCGAAGCGATTTTGCGCTCATTTCACCCAAAACCCAGCGCACCGCATCGGAAATATTACTTTTTCCGCTGCCGTTTGCGCCAACAATGGCGGTCATCCCTTTATCGAATTCAATCACCGTTTTATCGGGGAATGATTTGAATCCCTGAAGTTCTAATGTTTTTAAATACATTTGATTTCTCTTTTCTTATGCGTTTTCGTTGTTTTCGCCGAACCAAGTGGCAAGCGCCGCGCGAGCGGCTTCCTGCTCTGCTTCGCGCTTGCTTTTCCCTGTGCCCTGACCGATCACATTGGAATTGAGGCGCACTTCCACAGAAAATTCTTTATGGTGATCGGGGCCTTTTTCCCCGATCAGGCGGTATTCCACTTTCTCGCCCGGGCTTGTTTGCACTTTTTCCTGCAAAAGACTTTTATAGTCGTCATCGCGCATTTTTCCGCCGGAAACGAGCTTTTCCGCGCGGGAGCGAGCAAAGCGAAGAACAAATTCTTCTGCCTTTTCAAACCCTGCATCCAAATAAATGGCGGCAATCAGCGCTTCAAAACAATCGGCAAGAATGTTTTTCTGATGGCGGCCGCCCGCATCGTCGAGCCCGTGATTGAGAAGCATAAAGGCACCGAGCCCAATGCTTTCGGCATATTCAAAAAGTGCTTCGGCGCAAACAAGGGAAGCGCGGAGCTTTGTGAGCACGCCTTCGGGATAGGTATTATGATTGGAAAACAGGTGGCGAGAAACCACAAGAGAAAGAACGGAATCGCCTAAAAACTCCTGTCTTTCATTGTGTTCATACAAAATTTTATTGCGCTTTTCATTGGAAAAAGAAGAATGGGTGAGCGCAATCAGAAGATATTTGCGCTCGGAAAAGATATGCCCGATGGCTTCTTCCAATTTCGGCAGTTGCACGAGAAAACTTTGCGGATAATCTTGCTCTCGAGCAATCTTCGGTTCCATTTTAATTTTCTCCTTTTTCTTCTTTCGTGGCCTCTTCGATCATACGGCAAAGCCCCGATTCATAGCATTTTTTCGCTTGCTTCACGGCATTTTGAATGGCAGATGCCTTGGAAGAGCCGTGCGCTTTGATGATCGGGAAGCGAGTTCCCAAAAGAGGCGCTCCGCCATACTTTTCATAAGAGATGCGAGCTTTAAATTTTTTCAGTTTTGAATGAATCAGAAGTGCCGCAAGAATTCCGGAAACACTTCCCTTCAGCATGGCTTTGAGTTCTTTGGAAATAAATTTCCCAAAGCCCTCGGAAAGTTTTAAAATCACATTGCCAACAAAACCATCACACACAAGCACATCGGCTTTTCCGAGAGGGATATCTCTTCCCTCCACATTTCCGGCAAACAAAAGCGAAGAATCCTCTTTCAAAAGCCGATGGGTTTCGGAATAAAGCAGCGTGCCTTTGGTTTCCTCGGCACCGTTGTTTACCAAGCCAACTCTGGGCTCCTTTTGGCCAAACACGCCCTTCATATAGGCATTTCCCATATGGGCAAACTGCACGAGTTCCTCAGGGGTAACTTCGATATTGGCTCCGCTATCGAGAAGCAAAGTGGGGCTGGTAAGCGGAAGCACCGTGCCGATGGCACAGCGGCGAATTCCGGGAATTTTGATTTTATAAATGCGGCTCGACGCGCCCACAATCAGAGCACCCGTGCTTCCCGCAGATAAAAAGGCATCACCTTTTCCATCGCGAAGAAGCGCAAGACCGAGCGCCATGGAGGAATCCTTTTTGCTTTTTAAAATGCAAAGCGGATCCTCTTCCATTTCGATTTTGGAGGGAGCGTGAACGATTTCAATATTTTTTGATGGAATTTTGTTTTCTTCCATCACCTTTTTGATTTCTTCTTCATCGCCCGTGAAAATAATCTGCACATCGGGATTTTCTTTGATACCGAGATACGCACCGCAAACAATTTCTTTGGGAGCGTGATCTCCGCCCATTGCATCCACGATCAGTTTCATAATATTACCTTAGCTTTCTTTGTATTTACATTCCTTGGAGGAACAAAGCACCGCACCGTTTTTCTTTTTCACAAGCATTGCGCCGCATTCGGGGCAATCTTTTCCGATGGGTTCGTCCCAAAGGGAAAAATCGCAGTTGGGATAGTTATCACAGCCGTAGAATGTGCTCTTTCTGCTGTGTTTTTCCACCATTTCGCCGCCGCACTTGGGGCATTTCACTCCGATCTTTCTTGCCTTCTGGCGGGTGAAGCGGCACTTGGGATAATCCATACAGGCATAAAATTCGCCGAAGCGGCCTTTTTTGAGAACCACGGGACCGCCGCAAATTTCGCACTTCATTCCTTCCACTGCTTCCTCTTTTTCCTTTTCGGCGGGCATGGCAACATTGCCGTTGCGATCGAGCGGAAGGGTGGTTTTACATTCAGGATAAGCAGGACAAGCGGCAAATTTGCCGAAACGCCCTGTTTTCACGATCATTTTTTTGCCGCATTTTGGGCAAACAGTATCGAGTTCCTCTTGGGGAAGCTGAACCTTTCCGTTTTCGGAAAGAGCTTCTTCCGCGCCGTCTAAAAGGCGCTTGAATTCCTGATAGAAATCGGAAAGCACGATTTTATAATCTTCTTTGCTTTCGGCAATATCATCGAGCTTCTTTTCCAAATTTGCGGTGAATTCATAATCGACCACGGTGGAAAAGTGCTTTTCCATAATATCGTTGGTTACTTCGCCAAGCTTTGTTGGGATAAATTGCTTTTTATCTCTTGCCACATAGCCGCGATTGATGATGGTTTCGATGGTGGGGGCATAGGTACTGGGTCTGCCGATTCCCTTTTCTTCGAGCGCATCCACAAGACTTGCTTCGTTATAGCGGCGGGGGGGCTGGGTGAAATTCTGCTTGGAAAGAAGATCTTTGGATTCCAAAGCATCGCCTTCATTCAAGGCGGGGAGCTTGCCCGTTAAGCCCTTTTCGGCTTCATCATCTTCTTTCAGTTCGCCATATACCTTCAAAAAGCCATGGAAACGAATGGTTTCGCCGCTTGCTTTGAAGCGGTATTTCTTGCCGTCGGCGGCAAGGGCTTCCACATCCACGGTTTGCACATCAATACGAGCAGATGCCATTTGGCTTGCGGTGAAGCGATCCCAGATGAGTTTATACAGTCGATACTGCTCG
Source organism: Eubacteriales bacterium (assembly GCA_045658765.1). GTDB lineage: Bacteria > Bacillota > Clostridia > Oscillospirales > SIG627 > RGIG5579. The sequence goes on from JAZOVP010000083.1 coordinate 27,613, forward strand.
GGAGTGAGAATATCCTTTAAGGATTCGGGAGTTTTGGTGGGATCGGTGGGACGAATTGCTTCGTGCGCATCCTGACTTCCCCCTTTGGATTTATACACTCTGGGCTTTGCGGGATAAAACTTTTCGCCGAATTTGGAAAGGATCATTTCACGGGCCGCGGCCTGCGCTTCTGCGGAAACGCGGAGAGAGTCGGTTCTCATATAGGTGATCAAACCGTGCTCTTCGTGCTTGCCCAAGCTGATACCTTCATAAAGACTCTGAGCAATTCTCATCGTGCGTTTCGACTGAAAGCCCAAACGCTTGAATGCTTCTTGCTGAAGCTGAGAGGTGGTAAAGGGAGGCGCGGGATTTTTGGTTTTGGTATTGGAAACCACTTTTTCCACGCAAAAGGAGGCACCTTTTAATGCCTCAAGAATTTTTTCACAGCTCTCGGAATTCGAAAGCGATGCTTTCTTTTGC
>JAZOVP010000084.1:0-1099 GCA_045658765.1 Eubacteriales bacterium
AGACCTATCGCGTGGGTACCCACGGCGGTGTCGGGATCAATTCCATGAAAATGGGCTTTTTGAAGCAGTACGGCCTGCCCACCTCCATTCGTGAAAGCTTTGTTCCCGCCATCGATGCCCTGATGAATGAGAAGGTGGAAATTTTCATCGGAAACCACGTACACAACAACGATACCGTAGGGAAGGGCAAGCGTATTACCGAAACGGAAAATCCCTTTATCGATCCCACGGCTTGGAAAATCTTCCTTGAGAGCCGAAAAAAGCTGTATTTTGATCTGCTCCGCGAAGAAGAAAATCAATAAGACTGAAAATCCACTCGAAAGCGAGTGGATTTTTTGTTCCGTTATCGTGTATGGTTCTTCCCATTTTATGGGAAGATTTTTTTAAAACCATTGAAAAGAGAAAAGTTTTATTGTAAAATAGAAGAAAAATCGGGGAGGTGTGCCATATGCGGGAATACGTGAATGCTTTTTTGCAGCAAAGCGGTGTCAGCCGTGTGTCTCTTTTGGCTTATCGAAGAGATCTGGAAAAATTGCTTGCCCACTTCTCCCACCACCCCGAAACGGCGAAGAAAGAGGATCTGATCTCGTATTTTGCCCGTCAGGGAACAGAGCTTTCCCCTTCGTCTCTGTCCAGACAGGTGTCCGTGGTTCGTTCCTTTTATTCCTTTTTGGAAAAAGAGGGGCGCGTTTCGGAAAACCCGATGAAGGGCGTTTCGGCTTCCTCCTTTGAGAAAAAGGACGGAGAAATTTTGGATCGGGAGGAATTTGACCGCCTGATTCAGTATTCCGTGCCCGGCTTTCGGGGGATTCGCGATCGGGCAATGCTGATGCTTCTTTGTGAAACGGGAATGCGCGTTACGGAGCTGGTCGAGCTTGACCGCTCGGATCTTCGGGAGGGATGTGTGCTTTGCGGAGCAGGAAATCGCCGCAGAAGTCTGACCGTTTCCCCGAGTCTGCGGGATGCGCTTTCTCAATATCTTGCCGTGCGCAGACTTTACGCCGAGGAGGACGGAGCGCTTTTCGTTACCGCCCGCGGAACGAAGATGACCCGTCAGGGCTTTTGGAAAAACCTGAAAGAGCGGGCCGTATGCAGCGGC
>JAZOVP010000085.1:0-10882 GCA_045658765.1 Eubacteriales bacterium
CACGGAACGCGCTTTGATTGGAAAGAATGGAACGACATCCGGATTTCGCTTTTGGGAACCTATCAAGTGGAAAATGCTCAAAATGTGCTTTCTGCGATTTCGATTTTAAATTCTCTTGGAATGAAAATTTCCCTTGACGCCACAAAAAAAGGCCTCAAAAATGCTCTTTGGCCTGCTCGTTTTGAACTGATTTCCACCGATCCCGTGATCCTTTGCGATGGGGGCCACAATCCCGAAGGAGTGAATGCTGCAGTTGATAGCGCAAAGCTTTATTTCCCCGAGAAAAAACTGCTTCTTGTTACGGGTGTGATGGCAGATAAGGATTACTGCTTTATGGCGCAAAAAATGAGCGAGATTGCAAAAGAAACCTTTTGCATTACCCCCGAAAATCCAAGGGCTTTGGATGCAAAAGAATATGCGAAGGTGTTTGAAGAGTTTGGCATTCCCGCTACTGCGCATTCTTCCCCCAAAGAAGCCCTTTTGTCGGCAATCGAGAAAGCAAAAAGACAAAATTTGCCCATCTTATGCCTCGGATCGCTTTATATGTATGGCGAAATTATAAAAGCTTATCAAAACCGATAAAAAAAGAAGCAACACGATCGTGTTGCTTCTTTTTTAATTTTTAAATTCCTTTTGAAATTCGCCGCCGCATTTGGGACAACGAATATTAAATTTTCCGATCTTTCTGGGCATACGGATGGGCGCTCTACAAAAAGGACAGCGGAAAAACCGAGTGGTTTTTCGTTCGCGAAAACGAACGGAAATATGTTGATATTTTTGCTTGAGCGAGGTGGAAATTCGATACCAATCCGCATTTTCTTTTCTTCTTTTGATATGATTTTTGGAAAGGAAGCGGAAAAAGAAGAAAAAGCAAAGCAAAAGCCCAAAAAGATATAAATAAAGACTGCGGAAAATCAAATTGAAGGCGGCAATCAAAAACCAGAAAAACAAGATTGCCTGCCCCAAAGAATCAAGGCCGTATCTTCCAAGCATAAATCGAGAAAGGGCGGCGCGAAGTCGAGCAAAAAAACTCATCTTCTCCTCCTTGAATTGCTAACAATAGCAAGCAATCTGAGAAACTGAAGAAGCGAAACCGCAAGCGCGGCAACATAGGTCATCGCGGCGGCGGTGAGGGTTTTCTTTGCCCCTTTTAATTCCTCTTGATCGAGAATCATGGATTCCTCAAGGGCAAGAATCGCTCTTTTGGAGGCGTTGAATTCCGTGGGCAGGGTTACAAGCTGAAAAATAACACACACGCTAAAGCACAAAACGCCAACGAGCGCAATTTCTTGATAGCTAAATAAAAGCCCAAGTAAAATGAGGGGCATTGAGAGGCGCGAGCCGAGATTGGTGATCGGAACGATCGCGCTGCGAACGCGAATGGGAAAATACCCTTCTGCATGCTGAACGGCATGACCCGCTTCATGAGCGGCAACACCGATTGCGGCAGTGGAGGTTTGATCATAAACGGCATCAGAAAGATAGATGGTATTATCCTTCGGATTATAGTGATCGGTTAGATTTCCCGAGGTTTTAGAAATTTTCACACCATACGCACCGCAAGAATGAAGAACCCTTTCTGCGGCCTGCGCACCTGTTAATCCTTGGCGGGAAATTTGGCGGGAATATTTGCTGAATGTGTGATTCACACGCCACGAAGCAAACATCGCAAAAAGCGAAGCAAGGATCACAAAATAATAGCCGTAATACTGGAAAATATAGAGGAATTCAGACATTAACTTCTCCTTAATTTATTTGGGAAGAACAATTTTGGGATTCTTTTTGCTTTTTTTATAAAGAACAAATTTGCTTCCGATTGCCTGAACTCCTTCGCAACCGATCATTTCGCAAATGGCATCGGAAACTTCTCTTGGAGTGAGATCGGAATTTTCCAAAACACTAACTTTAATCAATTCATTTTTTTCCAGACCTTCTCGAATCTGGGTGATAAAAGCATCGTCTTCATAGCCCGCTTTTCCAACTTGATATTTGGCGGGAATGGAATTGGCAAGACTGCGAAGATATGCTCTTTGCTTTCCGGTTAACATATTTAAGCTCCTTTTACTATTTTATTCGCTAAGCTCCATTTTATCCCGAAAGTGATGTTTTGTCAACGAAAAGGCCCTCTCGTCTATTGATTTTATAAATTTGAGGTGATCTGTTTATAATTTTATATAAATTCACAGCAAGTTAAAAATTTGATGCTATAATACCAAAATCAAAGAATGGAAAGGATTACCATGCTCAAACTTATCAATATTAAATAAGATTATCTAACCCAAAGCGATAAGGTGGAGGCCTTGCGCGGGGTTAGTTTATCCTTTCGAAACAGCGAGTTCGTTTCGATTTTAGGTCCTTCCGGTTGTGGCAAAACCACGCTTCTTAATATCATCGGCGGGCTCGATCAATATACTTCGGGCGACCTTGTGATCGATTCCAAGAGCACCAAGGATTTTCGCGATTCTGATTGGGATGGATACCGCAATCATTCGATCGGATTTGTTTTCCAAAACTATAATTTGATTCCCCACCAAAGTGTGCTTGCCAATGTTGAGCTTGCTCTCACCCTTTCGGGGGTATCAAAAGCCGAACGAAGAAAAAGAGCAATTTCTGCTTTGGAAAAAGTTGGACTAAAGGATCAAATCAAAAAAAGACCCAATCAACTTTCGGGCGGTCAGATGCAAAGAGTTGCGATTGCAAGAGCTCTGGTGAACAACCCCGAAATTCTTCTTGCCGACGAACCGACCGGTGCGCTCGACACGGCAACCAGCATTCAAATTATGGAGATTCTAAAGGAAATCTCAAAAGAAAAGCTCGTGATTATGGTAACCCATAATCCTGATCTTGCCGAGGATTATTCCACTCGAATCATAAAGCTTCTCGATGGTGCAGTGATCAGCGACAGCAACCCCTTTGACGGCGAAGAAAAAATCGAAAAAGCCAAAGAGAAAAAGGTGAAAAAGCCCTCGATGTCGCTTTTCACCGCGCTTTCGCTTTCCACCAATAATCTGATGACCAAAAAAGGAAGAACCGTGCTTACTTCTTTTGCAGGTTCGATCGGTATTATCGGCATTGCCCTTATTTTAGCATTATCCAACGGCATTACCGCATGGATCAATTCGGTGCAGGAAGAAACCCTTTCCAGTTATCCGATCACCATTCAAGCGGAAAGCATGGATATGTCGGCTCTTATGTTTACCTTGATGGGAATGAATCAAGAAAATGAAAAAAACAAACACGAGCTTGATAAGGTTTATTCCTCGAGCGTGATGCACGAGATGGTAAACTCACTCAATTCCGCCACCATTCAAACCAACAATCTTACCCTATTCAAAGAATTTTTGGATGAGGATGACGAGATTCGCGAATACGTTTCGAATATTCTATATTCGTATGATCTGAATATGAAAATCTTCACCAAGGATCAAAACGGAAAGATCGTGAAGAGCGATGTGGAAGAAATGATGAATGCCGTTTTTGAAGGAATGGGACTTTCCGGAAGCTTTTCGGCAAATCAAGATTCCTCTATGGCAAAGCAATTCGGATTCGGCACGATCAAGCTTTGGCAGGAAATGATTCCCGATGAAAACGGAAACGGAATCAGTTCTTTGATCAAAGAGCAATACGATTTGGTTTCCGGCTCTTGGCCGAACTCCTATGATGAAGTTGTTTTAATTGTGGATCAAAACAACGAATTGAGCGATGTGATCATTTGCGGTTTGGGGCTCAAGACCACCGAAGAGATCGTTTCGGAAATGCAGGCCTCTCAAAAAGGTGAAATTTTAGATACCACAAAGAAATCTTGGAGCTATGAAGAGCTGATGGATAAGGTATTTAAGATTTATCTTCCCTATGAAATTTATCAGCAAAATCCCGATGGAGATTACACCCTTTTAACCGATACCGAAAAAGGTCTTGACTACTTATTTGCATCGGATCGCGGAGTGGATGTGAAGATCAGCGGTATCATTCGTCAGAAAGAAGATGTGAATGCCCAAATGATGACGGGAGCGCTTGGTTATACCACAGAGCTTACAAAACACCTTCTTGAAAAAATCGAAAAGAGCGAACTGATTCAAAATCAGATCAAAAATCCTGAGCAAGACGTGATTTTAAATCTGCCGTTTATCCCCGATGATTTCACCGATTTTTCCGATGCCGAGAAAGCATCTATGATAACCGAATATCTTCTTGGGCTTGATACTGAAAAGAAGGCAGAGATCTTCACCGAAATTTCTGCAACTGCAGATGAGGCGTATGTTAACACCACGATCGATGCACAGCTTGGCTCGATGACAAGAGCCCAAGTGGAACAAATGGTGATGCAAAGTCTTTCCGAAAAAGAAAATGAAGGGCTTGATACCTCCTATATTGCCGATTATATCGCCCAAATGACAGACGATGAGCTCTTTTCTTCTATTCGCGAAGAAATGGCAAACCAGATTCGAAAGCAGTATGCCGAAGGAGTGAAGGCAAATCTTGCCGCAATCCCTTCCGAGCAGCTTGCCGCTATGCTCACCGCGCCCATCGCTTCCGGTCAATACAGCGAAGCAGAACTTGCTTCTTTTTATGATCGCTTTATGCCCCCCACCCATTCCGAAAGCGACTATGAAAAGAATTTAAAACTTTTGGGAGTGATCAAAGAAGAAACGCCCACCAGCATCAGCATCTATACCGACACCTTTGAAAACAAAGATCAAATTGCAGAACTGATTCAGAAATACAACAAAGACAAAAAAGACGACGATAAGATCGAATACACCGATATTTCTGCTATGATGATGTCGGGCATTTCTACGATTATCAACGCGATTTCTTATGTGTTGATTGCCTTTGTTTCCATTTCGCTGGTGGTTTCCTCCATTATGATTGGTATTATCACCTATATTTCCGTGCTGGAACGCACCAAAGAAATCGGTATCTTGCGCGCAATCGGCGCTTCCAAGAAGGATATTTCTCGCGTGTTTAATGCAGAAAGCGTGATCGAGGGATTCGGAGCCGGCATTTTGGGCATCGGAATCACTCTGCTTTTGACCATTCCGATCAATATGATCATCCACGCTTTAACGGGAATTCCCGAGCTGAATGCAGTGCTTCCTCCGAGCGGATATCTTTTGATCCTGGTGAGTGTGTTGCTTTCGTATATTGCAGGTTTGATCCCCGCGAGATTTGCAGCTAAAAAAGACCCTGTTGAGGCACTCAGAACCGAATAAATCAATGAAAAACCTCTGCAAAATTGCAGAGGTTTTTTCTTGAAAAAAGAATCCACTTTTCCAAACTTTTATTTTGACAAGTTATCTAATTTATGTTATAATATTGTAGAGGTATAAAAATACCTTCAAAATACAAATGAAACGGAGATAACTGTTATGAAAATGATTTTTGCGATCGTAAACAACGACGATTCCAATGATGTGATGAAAGCACTCACCAAAGAACAGATTTCCGTAACCAAGCTTGCCTCTACTGGTGGTTTCTTGATGAAAGGAAACACCACCTTTATTTCGGGTGTTGAAGATGATATGGTTCAAAAGACCATCGATATTATCAAAGAACACTCAAAAAGAAGACCTCAAATTATGCCCACCGATTATCAGTATTCCGCCGGTATGGTTCCCTATCCCGTGGAAGTAACTGTTGGCGGTGCAACCATCTTTGTGCTTGATGTTGAGCACTTTGAAAAGGCATAAATTTCGATGAACCCCATTATCGGAAACCGCGCTTTGATGGATTTTCTCTTTTCCGCAATTCGCGAAAATCGCTTTGCGGGAACCTTTCTGATTGAAGGTCAGATTGGCACGGGAAAGCTCACCATTGCCCGAACTGCGGCGGCTGCGCTTTGCTGCCCAAACCCAAGCGCTGATGGATCTCCCTGCGGTGTTTGCCATAGTTGCAAAAATATTTTTCTTGGCAATCATATTGATGTGGTGGAGCTTCGCGCCGAGGAAGAAGGCAAACGCATCACAGTGGATCAAGTGCGGCAGATGCTTCGAGGCACTTATGTTACCTCCACCGAGGGTGAATGGCGCATCTTTATCATTGACCAAAGTGAAAATATGAAAAAAGAAGCCCAGAACGCGCTCCTCAAAAGCATTGAAGAGCCGAAGGATAAAACGGTGTTTTTCCTTTTGACTTCCGATAAAACCCGCCTTTTGCCAACTGTTCGCAGTCGTGCGATTGCATTTCGAACCGAGCCCCTTTCCAAGGATCAGATCAACGATCTATTCCAAGCAAAAGGGCTTCCCACTCCGATTTCCGATGAAATTTATCTTCTTTCAGCGGGTTCCGGAGGCAAAGCAATTCAGCTTTCGGGCGATCAAAAGGTTTTGAATCAAAGGCAAAAGGTTATCGATTATTTCAGCGCCATTTTAGAAGGAGCAAGTTTTACGAAGCTCTGCCTTATTTTCCCACCCGATTCCACAGATCGCAAGGAATTTATTGCACTGCTTCCCATGATCAAAGCGGCGCTTCGCGATTTGATCTGCGCTTCCTCCAATAAAAGCGCCATCCCCGAATTTTTCACCGATCAAACACTCCTCTTTGATCTTGCCAGTATTCTTTCCCAAAAAAGAGCGAGTGAACTTTTTGATCGAATTGATGAGATGGCTCACATTGCTGAAAGCATCAATTTATTTTCTGCTCTTTCCGGCTTCCATCTTTCTGCACGCAAACTCACAAAATCAGACGAATAGGAACCGGATCTTCCATTTGCCATATACTAAAGAATAGTTTCTTCTTTGATTTTGGCAAAATCCTCTAATATCAGTATCTTGTGAAAGGATTCCCCCTTTTTACTATGGATTTAAGCAAAGGAAAAATCATTATTTCTGGCGGCAAACCGCTTTGCGGCACTCTTTCTGTGTCGGGAATGAAAAATTCCGCTGTTGCCGTTATTTTATCTACCATTCTTACGGAAGATAAATGTATTCTCGAAAATTTGCCCGATATTGCCGATGTGAATGTTTCCCTCAGCATTTTGGAATCAATCGGTGTAAAGGTGAAAAAACTCGATAAAAACACGGTTGAAATCGATTCCACCAATGTTACCCCCGGAATCGCTCCGTATGAACTTGTGAGCAAAATGCGCGCATCGTATTATTTGATTGGCGCAGAGCTTGGAAGATTCGGCAGAGCTTTTGTTGGCCTTCCCGGCGGATGCGATTTCGGTGTGCGCCCCATCGACCAGCATATCAAGGGCTTCGAAGCACTCGGCTGCGAAGTGAAGGTTGACGGCGGTTACATAGAAGCCACTGCAAAAGACGGTGTTCTTCAGGGTTCTTCGATTTATATGGATATGGTTACGGTGGGAGGCACCATCAATGTAATGCTTGCTGCAGCGAAGGCAGAAGGGGTTACCATTATTGAAAACGCGGCTCACGAGCCCCATATCGTTGACACGGCAAACTTCTTGAATGCCTGCGGTGCAGATATTAGCGGCGCAGGAAGCGATGTGATTAAAATTCGTGGGGTGAAAAAGCTCCACGGAGTTACCTATACCATTATCCCCGATATGATCGAGGCAGGTTCCTTTATGATTCTTGCCGCGGCCACGGGCGGAAACCTGAAAATCACAAATGTGATCCCCAAGCACCTCGATTCGATCACGGCAAAGCTTCTTGAGATGGGAGTGGAAGTGATTGAAGAGGGCGATTCGGTGATTGTGCGCCGTGGGGAAAAGCCGCTTTCGAAGGTGAATGTGAAAACGCTTCCCTATCCCGGCTTCCCAACCGATATGAATCCGCAGATGTGCGTGCTCCTCTGCCTTGCAAAAGGGCTTTCCCGCCTAACGGAAAGTGTTTGGGAATCGCGCTTCCGATATGTGGAAGAACTCAAGCGCATGGGCGCCAGAATCAATATCAACGGCAGATGCGCCGAGGTTGACGGAATTCCCGAACTTCACGGTGCTTCGGTTCGCGCGGTCGACCTTCGCGCAGGATGCGCAATGGTGATTGCAGGTCTTGCTGCAAAGGGAGTTACCCAGATCGAAGAGATTTATCACATTTTCCGAGGATATGAAGATTTGATCGGAAAACTTCAGTCAATCGGCGCCGATATTAAAGTGGTTTACCCAAAGAATATTGAATTTTCAGATTTTGAATAAAGGAAATATATGGATAAAGAAAACGAAAAAAAGCATCACAACAAACGGCGCCGCCGCCCGTTTTATAAAAAACATCGCGGCCCGAAGCCCGATGTGAAGATGCAAAATGAAAATACCGCTCCCCTTCCTCAAGAAGAAACCGAGAAGGAAGAGATTTTGCCTTCCACTGCATCCGCTCCCATTGAGGAGGATCAGGTTGTGGAAGCACCCGAGCAGATTACTGGCGAAACCACTTCCCAAGAAATGAAAAAATACCGCGTGGTGGGAATCCGTTTTCGCCCCGCCGGAAAAACGTATTCCTTTGATCCCTCTGATATGAATCTGCTTGTTGGCGATTCGGTGGTGGTGGAAACCAGCCAAGGAATCGAATTTGGTGTGGTTTCGAATGCGGTGCGCGTGGTTTCGGAGAAAGACGTTGTGCTCCCCTTGAAGAAGGTGCTGCGCAAAGCAAATGAAAAAGACATCAAAAAGCACGAAGAAAACCGCGAACTTGAAATGCGCGGCAGAAAAGTGTTTTTGGAAAAAGTAAAAGAGCACGAACTCGATATGGCGCTTTCTGATGTGGAATGCAGTTTTGACCGTTCGAAGCTGATCTTTTACTTCACCTCGGAAGGCAGAGTTGATTTCCGCGATTTTGTGAAAGATATGGCTGCCATTTTTAAAATGAGAATCGAGCTTCGCCAAATCGGTGTGCGCGATGAAGCAAAGCAATTGGGCGGTCTTGGCATTTGCGGCAGACCCCTTTGCTGTTCTTCCTTCTTGGAGGAATTTCAGCAAGTTTCGATTAAGATGGCAAAAGAGCAAAACCTTTCGCTCAACCCCACCAAAATCAGCGGAACCTGCGGGCGACTGATGTGTTGCCTTCGCTATGAAAACGATGTTTATGTTGAAGCGAGCAAAAAGTGCCCCCGAGTGGATAGCTACGTTGCAACTCCGCAGGGTCGCGGCACGGTTGTTGAGGCAAACATTCTTGCAGGAAAATGCAAAGTTCGATTGGAAGACGAACCCGATAATTTGCTTTTATTTGCCGCAGAAGATTTAAAAATTCTTCCCAAGGTGAAGAAATCGCAGAATTCTGCAGAATCCGCCGAAAAAACTGAAAAAACCGCTCCCGAATCAAAATAAAATTAGAGAAAACTCTTGAATTTTTTTCAATGAGTGCTATAATTGAATTACAAAATATTTTTGGAGGTACATACAATGGCATACATCATTTCCGACGAATGTGTTGGCTGCATGGCTTGCATCGAAGAATGCCCCGTTTCCGCTATTTCGGAAAAAGACGGCAAGGCAGTAATCGATAAGGATACTTGCATTGAATGTGGTGCTTGCACCGGCGCTTGCCCCGTGGAAGCTCCCCAGCCCGAAGCATAAAAAGAATAAAAAAAGAACCACAAATGTGGTTCTTTTTTTATATCCTAAAACGAAATAGGACTCGCCTTTGGGCGAGTCCTTTTTTCTTATTCAAAGGGATTAAAAATAGAATTCTTAGATGTGTTGCCCTGAAATTCGAACGGTTTGATGATCGTTCCGTCTTCATTTTCGGAGCCCTGATTATTTCCATCGAAAAGATCAGAAAAAAGCATTACATCTTGGGTTTTGAATTCAAGAATCCGCATTTTGGGAATCGTGTAAAACTTCTTCATGAATAACTCCTTTTTAATTAACGGGAATGATCGGTGAAATCACACCGGAACTGGTTTTGAACTTAAAGTTTCGAATTTCGCGAACATCGTTTGCGCCAAACTGAGCTTTGATCACGCAAGTGTAAGTTTGACCGGAGGGCAACATACGAAGATCGGTGGAACCAACAATTCGGCTCGATTCAGGACTATAATGATCCACTTTTTCAACTCCATCATTATAGGTGTAACGAATATCTTTGAGTGCACGTTCAAGATCAAAGGTATAAAGTTTATCGGTTTTTCCGCCACCCAAGTTTTGATTCCATTCTGCTTCGGTTCCAAACACGATTGTATTTTTCACAATCTTGCCATTTGCATCATAAATGGAAATATCAACATGCGAAATGCGCAAATTAGAAGTGATGGTGCCCTTGAAGATGGTATCAATATTCAAGGTTTCACCCGCAAGAGAATCGGTGTATTCCAAAGAAGGAAGCGGGGTTGCATCATAAAAATCAATTGGAGATACCGGCACATGACCTTCGGAATATTGATTTTTATTGGTGTTCCATTGAGGAGCAAGATCGGCAAACAAATATTTATTAAATACTTCGCGACCATATCCATCAGGATTTTGGCCTTCGGTATACTTGCCATCGCCATTGAGATCTCGATTGATATTCATGGTTTGATATACCCAAGTGCCAAGATCTTGATCAAAATATTTCATCTCTTCTGCTTTTCCTTTGGTAAGGCAACGAGAACCATTTTGATCCACAATTAAAACATAGCTCTTTTGAGGATCAATATCGCCTGCATACAAGCGATATTTGGTGTTTTCATAAGAACCTGCAGTGTAATTGGAAGAATTAGCTGTTGTATGAGTGTATTCTTTATAGCGCTTTCCTGTGGTACGATCATACATAGTGCAATCGCTTGATTGAACATACTCAACATGAACATATTGAACCATTTCCAAATGGCCTGCATCTGTCGGGGTTTTGCCTACCGGCACATTCTCTTCGCTATAAACTTGGTAAAGAAGCCCATCACCCGGTTCTAACTTGGCAAGAGCTTCAAACATAGTTTGATAGGTTTGAAAATTGCCATTTGTATCATAGCGAGCATTATAGAACCAAATATAAGGAGTTTTTCC
>JAZOVP010000086.1:0-2395 GCA_045658765.1 Eubacteriales bacterium
CCTCACTGAAAGCAATTACATTTCCGGAAAATTTGATAAAAATCGGAAGCCATGCGTTTGAGAAATGCACATCCCTTACAAGTATCACCATTCCTGAGGGCGTGACGGAAATCGAGTTGTGTGCTTTTATGAGTTGTGAAGAATTGACTTCCCTTGTTATTTTATCAAGCGAGATTACGTTGGACGGGTGGGCTTTTTGTGCTTGCAAAAATTTGCGTTCCGTTCATTTTTTAGGAAAGAAGATCAAACTGAAAGGCGATTCGCTCCCTGCAAATGATGAACTGGAGTTGACCGGCTTTCCAGAAGGATCCATCGGCGTTGACCTGTTTGGTTGGTACCTTCCTAAAAAAATGCTTCAAAATATAGCGGCGAATTTACCGTTACTTTCTGACGGAGCGGTAAAACGCTATTTTCTTAATAAAGAAGTATGGCACACTCTTGATCCGGACTTTCGCTATCAAATCGTATCAACAAGACAGGCGAAGGGACTAGAGGATTCCTATCGAGCTGTTTTGAGTGAGAAAGAAGTAGAGCAGTTTGCCCAGCGTCTTTTCAAAGATCTTTCAAATAAATCGGACAAAAAGCAATGTAATCGTGTTGCCGCTTTCGGATGCTTGTTTGCTTCCCAAATTTCTACTAAATGCATTCACGAGATTTATGCCCGTTTAAAATCTCTCAAAAACGGAAAAACTGCGGCAAAACAAATGGAAGAAGATGCAGTAGTGGCAAGCAAGATCTTAACTGCAGAGGAGAAAAAAACGCTCGAAGAAAATTCTGATACAGTTGCGATCAACTTTTTGTCGGAAACGAACCGTTCCGCAAAGGATGTGGAACTGGATCTTGCAAAATTTTATGGACTCAAGCCTTCCCAGCTTCCCGCGTTGACCGGTCACGACGGAAAGAGAATTTCTTCTTTCGTGCTTTCTTTGCTGTTGACCATCCACGAAAAGCCGATGCGTTACGAGGGAATCACCGCAGCTTACAAAAAAGTCGGTTTGCACCCTGTTGCCGAAAAGATATTGCAATACGTAGATCAGACCTCTTTTCAGGATTTTCTTACGACTTTGGCAAAAACGCACCTCGGCCCCAATAAAAGCAAAAAAATGCATTTGGCATTTCCGATCTGTCGATATACCAATGAAGAACTGATGGAAGAATTGACTGCGATCGCGCCAAAATGGAGAAGTAAGGCTTCAGGAAACAATGCACCTGCGCTTTTCACCTTCCGCCAAGCAATGCTGTACAGTGATACCAAGTCGGCAATGATACTTGCTGACAAATTCGGCGATCTGGATGAATATGCAAAGCTTCGCGGAATGAATGGGGATCTGTTTCGGGATCGGTATTTATCCGACGTAGGTCTGGATGAAAAGGGTGGCAAGGTATACGAGCTTGGATCACAAACTGTGTCAGTATCTTTGCAAAAAGACCTGAGTTTTCTTATCACAACGGAAGACGGAAAATCAGTAAAGTCGATTCCCAAAAAAGGAGCAGATCCCAAACTGTATGAGAAAGCAAATGATGACTTTACCCGAATGAAAAAACAGGTCAAACAGATTGTAAAAAACCGAAGAAATCGTCTGTTTGAGGCTTTCCTTTCCGGGAAAAGTCGGAATGCAAAGGAGTGGCAAGAATCGTATCTTCATAATCCGCTTTTGCGCTTTGTGGCTCAGCTTTTGGTTTGGCAACAGGGCAATTGTGCTTTTACCGTATGTGAAAAAGGTCTGATCGATGTAGCGGGAAATGAATACGTTTTGGGAACAGATCCGATCCAACTTGCTCACCCCATGAATCTGACGGAACAGGACGTAACAGCTTGGCAGAAATATTTGGTAAAAAACGAAATTAAGCAGCCCTTTGAACAGATGTGGGAGCCGGTTGCTCCTCTTGGCGGATTTCGTGAGGATCGTTACAAAATGGATCCCATTCCGTTTTATCGTTTCAAGGGCAGAGAAAAGCACGGAATTTTTGTGGAGGATTTTGATTTTCATAACGAGATTACCATATCCTTTGCAGAGTGCAATGCCACCGTGGAACGGATTGATTGGCGTCGGCACGAAATTGATCCAAACGACCGCTTTATTATTTCCGCTTTTCGTTTTCAAAAACAAACCCGAATGGTAAATCATATTATTTCTTATCTTGACCGAGTCACGATTTACAGCAAAATATTATCCGACAACATAGAAATTTTGGAATATCTGCCCCAGTTTACTTTGGCGCAGATCTGCGATTTCATCAAAATCGCAGACGAAAATAAAGCGACAAACGTTCAGACGATTTTGCTTGATTACAAGAACAAAAACTTTGCCGATTTCGATCCTATGGATGAATTTACCCTAGAATAACCGCCCTGCGTTGCCGAGCAGCACGCAAAAGAAAACAATATCCCCTT
>JAZOVP010000087.1:0-8352 GCA_045658765.1 Eubacteriales bacterium
ATGATGTTCATCACATCTTCGGGAGTGAGCGGCTCAAAATAGAGCATATCGGCGGTGGTATAGTCGGTGGAAACGGTTTCGGGGTTATTAATGATAATAATCGCCTCATAGGCGCAATTTTTGATGGTGCTTACTGCATGAACGGTGGAATAGTCGAATTCAACACCCTGACCGATACGGATCGGACCTGCGCCGAGCACAACAATCTTCTTTTTATCGGTGAGAACAGAAGCGTTTTCGCCGGTATAGGAAGAATAGAAATACGGGATATAAGCGCCGGTATGGCAGGTATCTACCATTTTGAACACGGGGAAAAGATTATTTTTCTTGCGGAAATCGAACACTTCAAGTTCACTGCATTCCCACATTCTGGCAACGTATTTATCGGAAAAGCCCATCTTCTTTGCGCTCTTGAGAATATCAAGATCGAAAGGATTCTTTTTCAGGGTGGATTCCATATCGATGATATTCTTGATCGCTTCCAAGAAGAAAGGAGTGATCTTGGTGATTTCGTGGATTTGTTCTACCGTTGCGCCGCGATAAAGAATTTCGGCAATCGCAAAGAGATTATCATCGCGGAACTGAGAAATATAATTTAAAATTTCTTCGTCCGACATATGATCGAACTTATGATGATAAAGGTGATTCACACCGATTTCGAGAGAACGGGTGCCCTTGAGGAGCGCTTCTTCCAAATTGGAACCGATGCCCATCACTTCGCCCGTTGCCTTCATCTGAGTGCCGAGGAGATTGGAGGCATTGGTGAATTTATCGAAGGGGAATCGAGGAAGCTTTGCGATCACATAATCGAGCGAGGGCTCAAAAGCAGCATTGGTATTGGCGATGGCAATTTCTTCGAGTGCCATACCAACTGCGATTTTTGCGGTAACGCGGGCAATGGGATAGCCGCTTGCTTTGGAAGCAAGAGCGGAAGAACGGGAAACGCGGGGGTTTACCTCGATCAGATAGTATTCGCTGGTATGAGGATTGAGTGCAAACTGAACATTGCATCCGCCTTCGATTTTGAGTTCGCGGATAATTTTAATTGCACTGTCGTTGAGCATTTTTTCATCGTGCTCGGAAAGGGTCATGATGGGGGCAACCACGATAGAGTCGCCGGTATGAACACCAACAGGATCCACATTTTCCATACCGCAAATGGTGATGGCGTGGTCGTTGGAATCACGCATTACCTCGAATTCGATTTCTTTATAGCCCTTCACGCTCTTTTCAATCAAAACCTGATGAACGGGAGAAAGTTTGAATGCGTTGGTGCCGATTTCGATGAGTTCTTCAACATTATTTGCAAAGCCGCCGCCCGTGCCACCGAGGGTGAATGCGGGACGAAGCACAACGGGATATCCGATTTCTTCTGCGGCCTTTTTGGCTTCTTCAAGATCATAAGTGATTTCGGAAGGAATGGTGGGTTCGCCAATGGACTGGCAGAGTTCTTTGAAAAGTTCTCTATCCTCTGCTCTTTCAATGCTTTCGCTGGAGGTGCCGAGAAGCTCCACACCACATTCTTTTAAAATGCCCTTCTTTTCGAGCTGCATGGCAAGATTTAAGCCGGTTTGACCGCCAATGCCGGGAACGATGGCATCGGGGCGCTCATAACGGAGGATTTTGGCGATGTATTCCAGGGTGAGCGGCTCCATATAAACCTTATCGGCAATGGTGGTATCCGTCATGATGGTGGCGGGGTTGGAATTGCACAAAACCACCTCATACCCTTCTTCTTTGAGTGCAAGGCACGCCTGAGTGCCCGCATAGTCAAATTCAGCTGCCTGACCGATGATGATCGGGCCGGAGCCGATAATCAGAATTTTTTTAAGATCTGTTCTTTTTGCCATTGTTTCTTCCTCCGATTTTCTGTGAACAAAGTGAATTTATTTTGAATCTGCGCAAAAAACAGTATTTTTGCGGTGAATGGTTGCAAGGCATTTTGCAAATACCTGATGGCCTGCAAAAGGAGTGGCTCTGCCGAGTGAATGGAACGATTCGGGATTCACCGAATATTCCTCTTCAAGATTCCAAACGCTAAAATCGCCTTCGAGCGAAATGCCAAAGCGCTCTGCGGGATTTTTGGACATTAAATCGATCAGCTTTTCCAAGGAAAGGATTCCTTTTTTCACAAGCGCAGTATATAAAACGGGAAATGCGGTTTCAAGACCAACAATCCCAAATGCACTGCCCGCGAGGCCTTTGGATTTTTCCTCGGCGGAATGGGGTGCATGATCGGTGGCGATCATTTCGATCGTGCCATCTAAAACGCCTTCGATCAGAGCGAGGCGATCTTCTTTTGCGCGAAGAGGCGGATTCATTTTGAATCTTCCGTCTTCCTGCAGATCATTTTCATCGAGCACAAGATAATGAGGCGCGGTTTCGCAGGAAACATCAAGCCCCGATTTTTTTGCCTGACGGATGAGCTCCACGCTTTCCTTTGCGGAAATGTGGCACACGTGATAGCGGCAACCGATTTGAGAAACAAGTTCCAAATCGCGGCGGATCTGCTCATATTCACTTGCAGAACAAATTCCGCGATGATTATGCTTTGCGGCATAGGATCCATCGTGAATATAACCGCCGTGAAGAAGAGAATTGACTTCGCAATGCGCCACGATCATTTTGCCAAGGTCTTTTGCCCTCTGCATTGCTTCGCGCATCATTTCATCAGACTGAACTCCTCTTCCGTCATCGGAAAAGGCGATCACATTTTCGGCCATGCCCCGAAAATCAGAAAGGGACTCCCCTTTTTGACCCACCGTGATCGCGCCATAAGGATAGGCGGCGATGCGGGAACCTTTTTGAATCAATTCAAGCTGCTGATCCAAATGCTCTTTTGAATCGGGAACGGGATTCAAATTGGGCATGGTGCACACCGCGGTGAAACCGCCGGCGGCGGCAGCAAGCGTACCTGAAAAAACGGTTTCTTTATAAGTAAAACCCGGCTCGCGAAAATGCACATGCACATCACAAAAGCCGGGAAAGACAACAAAAGATCCAACAGGATCGGAAAGCAACGCTGCGGGAAGAGAAAAGGAATCGAGGGAAAAGGGAGTGATACCAACGAAATCGAATTTTGTTTTTCCGTAAGTGCAACCCATTTTCGAATCCTTTCCGAGAACTTGCCGCACCGCAAAACTGACTGCGCGACAGCTCATACATCTCTTTTAATCTATTTTATAGATTATACTACCGCGCCGCCCCTTTGTCAACAGTTTTTGACACCAGAAACAAAGAAAAAAACATACAAATTTTTTCAAAACCGAGGGCAAAAAACTGTAAAAAAGAACCCAATCAATCTTCGCCGAACTCCTCTTTGCCCGAAGAGAAATCCGAAATCTTCTTAACCAGATCATTATACACACAATAATACACTTCGCTTTGAATACTCGAGAAATGATTTTCACCGATCACAAAATGATCGATCAAGGTGATTCCAAGCTGAAGGAGAAATTCATGCAAACGCTTGGTGGTATTCAAATCCTCGGAAGAAGCAATCGGTACTCCGCGGGGATGATTATGGGCTATCACCATATAACTCGCCTTAAAACCAAGAGCCGCATCGCATACCTTTCGAAAAGAAAAAGTAACAGAATTGATGCTGCCTTCATGGAGAAGCACACTGCCTGCAAAATTGAGGGAATTGTCGTAAAAGAAGGCATACACCTTTTCATTTTCCTCGCCCGCAAACTGCAAAACAAGCTCCTGCCCCATCAGACGATATTCGGGGAGTCTTTTTCCTGCCTTAAAGCGATCTTTATAATAGCGCTTGGCAACGGCGGGATAAGTTTTGAGAAGATAGGCGGCATGCTCACCCACTCCTTCCACGGAACGAAGCTCTTCCACCGATGCTTCAAACACGCGAGAGAAACTGCCGAAACGCCGGATCAGCGCATGGGCAATTTCATTGGTATCTTTTCTGGGGATGGCAAAAAAGAGAAGAAGCTCGAGAATATTGTGATCTTCAAAGGAATCGAAACCTTCGGCAAGAAAACGCTTTCTGAGCTTTGCACGATGCCCCTCGTGCGGATTTTTCTTGGTTTCTGCCATTTTTACTCTCTCTTTCGTTGAAAAAATGTTGAAAAAACAAATCTTATGTTGTATAATGAAAAAAGACAGCAATTTCTATCTTTTTCAGAATGTAACTCTCAAAGGAGAATTGATATGAAGTCAAAAATCATAAGCGCCTTGCTTTGTGTGATTGCGATTTGCGCTTCCCTTTGGCTCATCTTTGATGCGCCAATCGACAAGCCAAAGCTTCCCGCCACCGAGGAGGAAATCAAAATCACCGAAGAAGAAATCGAAAATGAGGCCACCGTTTCCCGCACTTTTGTGATCAAAACAGCCCACGACGCGGAAGATCTGATGGAGCGGCTCGCTTTCGGTGATGATAAAAAATTCGAAACGAGCATTCCTGATCTTGCCGATCGCTTTGCAAAATCCGCCACTTATTTAAAAGAGGAACTCGGTGATTTCAGTGGAGCAAGTTATTTTACCATCATCGCCGAAATTCTGCAAGATATTTCCGAAACTCCGTTTTCATCGAGTGCCGATTTTTCCGCAAGAGTTTCTCAAATGCTCACCTCTTTGGAAAGTGCATATCCCGAAGAATCCGCGGCAAAGCTGGATGAAAACGATCCCGATTCCCCCATGTATTACCCTGTTTTTGATACTTCTGCAAACGGAAAAACCGCTGCCGCTCTTCTTGCAGTTTACCGTCAGCAGATTGCAAATTCATCCGATACGGTTCTGATCACCCTCGGCGGAAACTTAGTGTTTGGAGACACGCTTCTCGGAGCTGATTCCGAAAATTCTTTCAAATCGAAGCAAGAAAATAGCAAATATCCCTATCCTTTATATCGCTTATCTCCCCTTCTCCTTACCGATTCGGCAAGCTTTGCAAATCTGGAAGCACCGCTCACCGAAGCGATTGGAACCTCAACCCAAGCGGGCGCCGTGAAAGGCCTTCCGGCATACGCAAATCTTTTGAAAAACGGCGGAATCGATGCGGTTTCCATTGCAAATAGCGGAATGCTTTTATACGGCGAAACCGGAAAGAACGATACCAAAGATGCTTTGGAAAAAGCCGAAGTGAATTTCTCTGATGAAGGCAAAATTTCCTATCAGCAAACCAAAATCGGCACCGTTGCATTCTTAACTTACGACATTATAGAAGAAATCGGAACGGATGTCAAACTCACCTATTCCGAAGCCCCCAAAAACGATATTGCCGCCGCAAAAGAAGCGGGAGCGAAGATCGTTGTTGTTCATTTTAATTGGATCAATACCGAAAAGAAGGCATGGGATCCCTGCATGGCGCAGATCTACACCGCCCGTGCCGCGGTAGACAACGGAGCAAATCTTGTGTTTGGTTCTCACACCGCATCGATCGAAGCCATCGAGCAATATAAGGGCGTGAACATCGTGTATTCCGCGGGTGAAATGTTTACCAATCAAAATCTCTCCACCTCCTTCCTCTTCCAGCAGGCATTCACCGTAACCCCTGATGGCGCCACTGCCTCCGGCGAAATGTTTCTTCTTCCCATCGCCCTTGGCGAAGAAGGAATTCCAATGCCGATTCTGGATGCGGCCGGCGCAGCAAATTTCCAAAACGAAATCATTACCGCTTCCTCCACCGTGAGATACGGGGTGGAAAAGAAAAACGGATTTCCTAAGGATAAACTCAATCTAATCTTTATTCAGAAGTAAAAAAGATAAAAAAAGAAGATGCAAAGGCATCTTCTTTTTTTGTTTTATGTTTTTATGCAAGATCAATCCAGATCGCGGGACGGGTTGCAAAATAACGCTCGGTAACTTTATGATAAGCACCTTCCAAAATTTCGCCCGTATCGGAAACAAGCGCCGCTTTGTTGTTTTTAAAGCTGGGAGAACGAAGCCACCAAGCGGTGTTGTTGAACGGATCGCAATATGCATAGTGGAGTTTTGCGGTTTCGGTGGCGGAAGTTTTGCGATCTAAATCATCTTTAAAATATTTTTCTGCCTCTTGGATGGAAAGAAGGAACACGCGATCCACAGTATCGTTTCCGGCATCAGTGCCATGCACGGGATTATCTTTATTTTCCACATAAACGCGAGGAATGAGCCAGCTTTCTTCTTCGGAAAATGCTTCTCCGATGAAGCCATCGTTGAGCCACTTGCGCATATCGGATTCTTCCCAGGTGATATCAACTGCTTTTTTATGATAGCGAACACATTCGATCGCATATTCGGTGACCAAAAGGAATCTGCCTTCGCCATCGGTATCGAGAACTCTCCAAAGGATTTCTTCGCTTCCGTTTTCCAAATTATCATCTTGCTCGATGGCACCGAACTTGATTTTATCGCCAACCTTGGCATTGAGAATATGATTGTATTTTTCTTCGCCCAAAAGTGAGAGATAGATCTCTTTTCTTTTGGCCGCGGCTTCCTCCCCTTTTGCGGTGCGAAGAGCAGCAATTCCTGCCGCTTGATCGCCACCTTCAAGGATGGAAAGCGCTTCTTCATAGGTATATTCTTCTTCAACGTATTTAGGACCTTCCGATCCGGCGTCGGGAGAAAGAAATTTCCAAAGCAAAAATGCACCTGCTGCAATCAAAAGAAGACCGACGACAACGGAAATGACAATGATTAAAGTCTTTTTTCCTGACATGGGATACCTCCATCTGTCATATTTGTTTTATTATAAATTGGCAGGGATTTAATTTTATGATGATTTTATGGAAGAATAAAGAATAATTTGTAAATTTCGAAAAAAACCCACCGAAATCGGTGGGTTTTTTGTTTGTTTCATACAAATTATACAACGCCCTGGCTCATCATGGCTTCCGCAACCTTCTTGAAACCGGCAATGTTTGCACCGGCAACCAGATTGTAGCCAAGTCCGTACTGCTCAGCAGCAGCGGCAGAGGAATCGTGAATATTCTTCATAATCTGACGAAGCTTTGCATCCACTTCATCGGAAGTCCAGGAAATGCGCTCAGAGTTCTGAGACATTTCAAGGCCGGAAACAGCAACGCCGCCGGCATTTACTGCTTTCGAAGGACCAACAACTTTCACGTTCTTCTGGAGATATTTGAGAGTATCATTGGGAGTGGGCATATTGGCAACTTCGAGATAATACTTAGTGCCATTTGCAACAATCTTTTCTGCATCTTCCTGATCCACTTCGTTTTGGGTGGCGCAAGGCATTGCAATATCGCACTTCACACCCCAAGGTCTTTCGCCGGGGAAGAAGGTGGCATTCGGGAATGCTTTCACATAATCTTCCACCTGACCATAGCGGGAAGAACGAATTTCAAGAAGCTTATCGAGTTTTTCTTCGGTGGTGATGCCATCGGGATCGTAAACATAGCCGCTTCTGCCGGAAATGGTAACAACCTTTGCACCAAGTTCAGCAGCTTTCTTGCACACGCCCCAAGTAACATTACCATAACCGGAGCAGCAAATAATCTTACCCTTCATTTCATCGCCGAAGCGATTGAGCACTTCGAGTGCATAGTAGATCGCGCCGTAGCCGGTGGCTTCGGGACGGATCAAGGAACCGCCGTAGCTAAGACCCTTACCGGTGATTACGCCGTTTTCATAGTTGCCGCGGATTCTTTTATACTGACCGAAAAGATAACCAACTTCGCGAGCGCCAACACCAATATCACCTGCGGGAACGTCGACATCGGGACCGATATAACGATAGAGCTCGGTCATATAGCTCTGGCAGAAACGCATGATTTCATTATCGCTCTTGCCCTTGGGATCAAAGTCGGAGCCGCCTTTGGCGCCGCCCATAGGCAGAGTGGTGAGGGAGTTTTTAAAGGTTTGCTCAAAGCCAAGGAACTTCATCAAACCGATATAAACGGTGGGATGGAAGCGAAGGCCTCCCTTATAGGGACCAATGGCAGAGTTGAACTGAACGCGATAGCCGCGGTTTACACGGATCTTGCCTTCATCATCAAGCCACGGAACACGGAAAATATATTGTCTTTCCGGTTCAACAATACGCTCGAGCAAAGCGAATTCTTCGTATTCGGGGTGCATATCAATTACCTTTTCCAAGGAATGAAGAACCTCTTCTACGGTTTGAACAAATTCAGGTTCACTGGGATTTTTTTTGCGAGTATCTTCCAGTACTCTTTCGATGTATGCATTCATACTGTTTTCCTCATTTCAAAATTTAAGATAGGATACATTATAGCAAAACGTTGACTTTGTGTCAAGAAAAACAAACGATTTGAGCATTATTTTTTTAAGTGAGAAGTCGGAATTATTCATAAGATAAGATTGCATTTTCAGAAAAACTTAAAATTATTTAGCGGTTCTTGCAATTTGACTTAAGAGATATATATTTTTTAATCA
>JAZOVP010000088.1:0-1380 GCA_045658765.1 Eubacteriales bacterium
TTGCTCCACCCGGTGGAAATTCGGCTCTGCACCGACGATATCCTGTCCCACCTCATGCCCAAAAGTTTTTGCCAGGCTTTTTTCCTCAGATTGTCAAGTCAAGTGCAACGAATTTTCAAGAAAAACTTCTTCAGGAGCTTTCCAACCTAAAGATTTACGAGGTCTTCGGTTGAGAAGTAAAGCAACATTGTCAGCCTCATCCTGTGTTACATCAGCAAAAGATGTGCGCTTCGGAAAAAACTGACGTATTAGTCCGTTACAGTTTTCGTTTGTTCCTCGCTGCCAAGGAGCGTGAGGGTCAGCAAAATAAACTTTGCACCCCAGTTTTTCGGAAAGCTCTTTGTGCATGGAAAACTCTTTTCCGTGGTCACAGGTAAAGCTTTTCCGCTTGCCGGCGGGAATCAAATGAAAAGCTGTAATCGTGGCTTCTGTGAATGATTGAGCAGTTCTGTCAGGTATCTTACACATGATCAGAAAACGACTTTTCCGTTCGGTATGTGTTGCCAGACAGCCACTCCACATGGCACCTCGCACCGTGTCGCTTTCCCAATGTCCTATTTGCTTACGGTCTTCTACCGTTTTCGGACGATCATGGATGGTATATTCGATGTCGAGATGCCCGCAGGGACTTTTTTTGCGACCGCCGCAGCGTCGTTTCCCCTTGATGCGAAGGACTTTGCGCAGTTCGGGAGAAAGAATACCTTTCTCCAGCCCACGATAGATGGTGCAGGTGCTTACCCTGACTGCATTCTTCTCAAGCTTCAAGCGGTTTGCAATCTGCTCGGGGGACCAGTAACTGGATAGCAGTTCTGACACCTTATCTGCGTATTTCGGATCTGTCAGCTTTTCCTTTCGGACGCTGGCTTTTCTGCGTTCCCGATACTTTTCTTCCGCCTCAATTGCGCTGTATGTTTCTCGACTTTCGGCGTTTCGGCGCAGCTCACGGCTGATTGTAGAGGGCGACCTTCCCATGATCCGGGAAATTTCACTATTTTTCTTCCCTGATTTCACTAAAACCAGTAGACTTTCTCTTTCCTTTGTGGTAAAATGACTGTAGCGACTCATTGTTCTTTCCTTTCTTGGTTTGCTCGTCACTTACCATTTTACAGGATTTTTCAATGAGTTGCTTTGTTTTTTCTTTAATTTTCTCTTTGTTGCACTTACTATTATAATCTAAGGCAAAAAGTTTTTCTCCCTCCCCCTTTGCTTGTCAAAGGAACTGCACCCCTCCCACTTTTCAAAAAACTTCAAAAAAATGAATTTTGCAACAGACGGATCAAGGCTTTGGAACATCCTGTGTGCTATTTTTTGTGTTATTTTAAAAGTTTTTGAAAAGATAGGGGTGTGGGGGAAGGAAAACTTTTCTCAAAAAGTTTTCCT
>JAZOVP010000089.1:0-10992 GCA_045658765.1 Eubacteriales bacterium
CCCCTTCGGCAAAAGCGAAATCGCCATCGATGCCCCCCGTTGCCCCCATTGCCCCCCGCAAATCGAAGAATAATGAAAAAAGAACCTGCCGTTTGACCGATTGGTCAAACGGCAATTTTTTAATCTTCTTCGGGAATATCTTCTTTGGTGAAGTGGTGGAGCAAAACAAGAAGTCGCACAATGCGGTGATGCTCATCCACCTCTTTTACCACGAAGGTAAGGTTTTTATAATCGAAGGAATCAAACGGGATCGGCATAGCGCCGATATTTTCCGTTGCCCAGCCGCCCACCGTGGCACACTCGGTTTCCGGTTCCTCGGAATCCTGCTCCATTTCATCAAAGAAATCGGTGAGGTTCATTTCGCCGGTGCACTCAAAACGGTTTTCGTCGAGTTTTTGGAATTCATTCACAATGTCGTCGTTTTCATCCCAGATCTCGCCCACAAGACATTCCAGCACGTCTTCCATGGTAACAATGCCAAGGATTCCGCCATATTCATCGGCAACGGCAACCATGTGCGTGCGATGGCGGCGGAATTCATTCATAATATCGTGCAGGTGCATTCTTTTATGAATGAAAACGGGCTTTAGCATCAGATCCGAAATTTGAACATCGGGATTATCCACAAGTTCTTTCAAAAGATGCTTCACAACAAGCACACCAACCACATGGTCGATGGTGCCTTCATAAACGGGAAAACGGGAAAATTGGGTTTCGGAAATCACCTTCAGAATATTTTCCATGCTTTCGCCGATTTCAAAGCCAACCACATCGATTCTGGGGGTTAGAATATCGGCCGCATCCATATCGGTAAATTCCAATGCCGATTGCAAAAGATCGGCTTCGCTTTCTTCCATCACGCCTTCTTCTTCGGCGGTATCAAGAATGTTTTCAAGTTCCTCTTCCGTTACGGTAACCTGCGCTTCTCCGCGTTTGCGGAACAAGAGGTTCACCGCTTTTACAATCAAGGAACTCAGAAAAACAAGCGGGAAGAAAAGAATCATCAAAATGCGAATCGGATAGGCCGCCATTTTGGCAAAGCCCTCGTTCATACGGCGCGCAATCATTTTCGGGGTGATTTCACCCACGATTAAAATCACAACCGTCATCAGCGCGGTAACAATCGGAGAAACCTGCTCTTTGGAAAGATGAATTTTCTGCGCCAAATCGATCGCAATAAAGGTCATGGTTACGGTGGCGCCGATATTCACAAGATTGTTTCCGATCAAAACCGTGGAAAGCGCCCGATCATAGTGATTATAAATATAGGTCATCACTTTCCAAACGGGAGAAGACGGGTTTTCGCTTTCTTTTTTCACCTTTACTTTATTCAAAGAAGTATAGGCGATTTCGGTGCCCGAAAAGAAGGCAGAGAAAACAAGGCAAAGAAGAATGCCGATATAAGGTAAAAATTGATTCACGATGCCACCCCCTTACACCAGATCCAGGCCTTCGCCCACATCGGTTTCGTCTTGAATTTCGCCAACAAGCTCTTCCAAAAGATCTTCCATCGTGATCAGGCCGATTTTTTTGCGCTTATCGTTGATCACAAAGATCATATGGAGCTTATTGAGTCGCATTCTTTGGAGAAGCTCGGTGATTTCGGTTTTCCGATCAAACACATAAGGTTTGAGCAGAATTTTACGAATTACAATCGGTTTTTTTGCTGTGTAAAGAGAAAGGTAGCGGTTTGCCGGAAGGATTCCGATAATATTTTCGCGGTTTCCTTCATATACGGGAATTCTGGAATAGGGGCTTTCCTTGATGATCTGCGCAAGCTTTTCCTTCGGAATCGTGCTCGACACAGAAACCACCTGATCCATCGGGACCATGATATCTTCGGCAAGTTTTTCCCTGAATTCCATCGCAGAATTCACAAGCGCTTGCTTTTCGGGTTCCAGCACTCCTTCATCCTCGATGGTTTCGATAATATCAATAATTTCCTCTTCCGTAACGCCGCTTTCTTCCTTTGCATTGAAAAGGCGCGCGATTCCTTTGGAAATCGCACTAAACACAGCAGAAACGGGAGACAACAACTTCACCAAAAATTTCATCGAAGAAGCAAGACTAAGCGCCAATTTTTCATTGTGCACCTTCGCCAAGCTTTTGGGGATCATTTCCGCAAATAAATAAACGATCAAAGCCGTTACCACGGTGCCAAAAACGGAAAAGCGATCGGCATCGTCGCCAAAAACTTCCACCAAAAACAAGGTGGTGAGGGCTGCGCCCGATGCGTGGAAAATATTATTTCCGATCAAAATGGTGGTGAGTGTTTTATCAAAGCGGTCGCTGATCCAAAGCGCTTTTTTTGCGCCTTTATTTCCTTTATCTGCCAAGGTTCTGAGCTTCACCTTGCTCACCGCCGCAAATGCCGTTTCCGAAAGGGCAAAATACGCCGATAAAATCAAACAAACAATATAAAGCGCGATCAGCACCCAAATTTCACCGGAAACACCGGTGGAAGCCGAAGCAAAAATTATACTACCCGCAGGATCCACGAAAAAACCAACTCCTTTTTTCAAAAATTTAAACACGCGGATATTTGATTCTATCACATTTTTTGAAAAAAAGCAAGAAAAAGCGCTTTTTTCTTTTTTTCTCACCCTATTTTGCTCTTTTTTTGCTTTTCTTTTCCTTGCGTCGCCCCTTTTCTTATGATAAAATAAAACTGATAAACTAAAAAAAGGATCAGCCAATGAAAAAAGAAAGCAAAACCGCTTATCTTACCACAGAATTTGAATCCCTTGAAAAAAAGAAAACAATCCCCTTTTCCGATTATCCGCGCCCGAGGATGGTGCGCGATTCCTATTTCTGCCTCAACGGAATTTGGAATTTTAAAGAAGAGCGAGAGGGAAAGATTTTTTATTCGGGAAAAATCAAAGTGCCCTTCCCGCCCGAAAGCCGCCTTTCCGGAGTAGAAAAGCAGTTTGATCCGAAAAGTGCCCTTATTTACTCCCGTTCTTTTTCCTTGCCCGAGGGCTTTTTCAAAGAAAAGGTGATTTTGCATTTCGGCGCAGTGGATCAAATTGCCGAAGTTTTCCTGAATGAAGAAAAAATCGGCGCCCACGAAGGGGGCTATCTTCCCTTTTCCTTCGATATTACTCCTTATCTGAAAGAGGGAGAAAATAAAATCACCGTGCGCGCACTCGATCCCCTCGATCCGGATTTGCCCTATGGAAAGCAATCCGCTTCGCCCCAGGGGATGTGGTATACCCGCGTGAGCGGAATTTGGCAAACGGTGTGGCTCGAAAGTTTGCCGAAAAAGGCAATCGAAAAGGTGGAAGTGAAAAGCGATCTTCATTCTGCCACCATCACCGTTTCGGGCGGAGAAGAGAAAAAGCGCCTTATTTTATATGGCGAAAATTTTGCCGAGGAGCATCTCTTTTCAGGCGAAACCATCACCCTCAACTTCCCCTCGCCCAAGCTTTGGTCGCCGGAAGAACCAAATCTTTATCGCTTTGCCATTTTTTCGGGAGAAGATAAAATCGAATCCTATTTTGCGCTCCGCGAAATTTCCATCGAAGAGAAAAACGGATGCAAAATTTTATGCCTGAATCGCAAGCCCTATTATTTTCACGGGCTCTTGGATCAAGGATATTTTCCCGATGGAATCTTTTTGCCCGCCGATCCCGAAGGATATCGGTTCGACATCAAAAAAGCAAAAGAGCTTGGCTTTAATATGCTCCGCAAGCATATCAAGCTCGAGCCCGAGATTTTTTATTATGAATGCGATCGCCTTGGAATGGCAGTTTTCCAGGATATGATCAACTGCGGCCCGTATTCCTTCTTTCGCGATACCGCGCTTCCCACCATCGGCATCAAAAGAGGAATTCGCGCCAAAATTTCCGAAAAAGCCAAGAAATCCTTTCTTGAAACCTCCCTTGGAATTCAAAATCAGCTTTTTTCTCACCCTTCGGTGCTTTATTACACGATTTTCAACGAAGGTTGGGGCGAATTTGATCCCGATGAGTGCTACAAAACGCTGAAAACAAACGATCCCACCCGAATTTACGATGCCACCTCGGGCTGGTTTTTCGGAAAGATGAGCGATGTGGAAAGCCACCATATTTATTTTAAGAAATTGAATTTAAAGAAAACCTCTCGCCCGATGGTGCTTTCCGAATTCGGGGGCTATTCCCTCAAAATCAAGGGGCATTGCTTCTTGGAAAAAGGCGAATACGGCTACCGCTTCTTCAAGGAAGAAGAAAAATGGGAAGAAGCGATGAAAAAGCTCTATGAAAACGAAGTGCTTGCGCTGATCAAAGAAGGTCTTTGCGCCACGGTTCTCACCCAAATTTCCGATATTGAAGAAGAAACCAACGGCATTTTCACCTACGATCGCAAAAAGCAGAAAGGCAAAACCGAAACGTTTGTTTTGATCGCCGAAAAACTGAAAAACGAATTTGCAAAATATTTTTCATAAGAAGCCATTCTCTTCTTGAAAAGAAAGAAAAACTGTGCTATGATAATAGCCGGAAGCAATCACTCCGAAAGGATTTTACAATGGAACAAACTGAAAGAAAAAAACGAATTTTTTCCGCCGTTCAGCCCTCGGGCAATCTCACCCTCGGAAACTATCTGGGTGCGCTGAAAAACTGGGCAGAACTGCAGGATGAATTTGAATGTATTTACTGCGTTGCCGATCTCCACGCGATCACGGTGCGTCAGGATCCCGCAGAACTGCGCAAAAAGAGCTTGGATACCCTTGCACTCTATCTTGCAAGCGGAATCAATCCCGAAAAGGCGGCGTTCTTTTTGCAGAGCCATGTGCCGGAGCACACTCAGCTTTCTTGGGTGCTCGGGTGCAACACCATGTTTGGCGAGCTTTCGCGCATGACCCAATTTAAAGATAAAAGCCAAAAGCACGCAGATAATATCAATGCAGGGCTATTCACCTATCCTGTTTTGATGGCGGCAGATATTTTGCTCTATCAGGCAGATTTGGTGCCTGTGGGAAGCGATCAAAAGCAGCATATTGAACTTGCTCGCGATATTGCATGCCGTTTCAACGGCGCCTATTCCCCCACCTTCACCGTGCCCGAAGCATATATCTTAAAATCCAGCGCAAGAATTATGTCGCTTGCTGAGCCCGAAAGAAAAATGTCGAAATCCGATCCCAATGCAAACGCTTCCATTTTCCTTTTGGATAAGAAGGATGATATTATCCGCAAATTCAAGCGTGCGGTTACGGATTCGGAAGCCAAAGTTGCCTGCGATCCCGAACGAAGCGGCATCTATAACCTTGTGAATATCTATTCCTGCCTCACGGGCAAAACCGCCGAGGAAATTGAAAAAGAATTCGACGGCAAAGGATATGGCGATTTCAAGGTGGCAGTGGGCGAAGCGTGCGCCGATGCCCTTGTGCCCCTGCAAACCGAATTCGATCGCCTCACCCGCGATAAGGCATATCTGAATTCCATCCTCGAAGAAGGCACCGCAAAAGCCACTTACATCGCCCGCAAAACCATCCAAAAGGTTTACCGCAAAGTGGGCTTCTATCAGCCGAAATAAAAAGAAAACACCGCAGAAATCTGCGGTGTTTTTTTATTTGGATAGCAAAATATATAAAAGGATTCCGAGGAGCACCACATCGTTTTCCGTGTTGTCGCAAAGCAAAAACACAATCAGTGCCACCAATGCCGAATCCTCGGGCGAGATCAAATCAATCAGATTTGCTAAGCTCTTTGGCTCTTCTTTTTGCTCGGGCGCGGGGACCAGAGGCAACGCGCCTCCCAAAGAAAGGGGCGGCGGTGCATTTTCCTTCATGCGAGCCACAATTTCTTCCCGTTCGCTTTCGTGCCGAAACACCGAAGGATCGGGCTGAAACGGTGTTTTTTTCAAAGGGGCTGAATACATTACTGCCTTCCTTTCTATAAAAGTTTTTGAGCCGAGGTGATCAGATCCAAGGTCTTCATGGTGCCGATAATCTTATCGAGTTTTTCCTTCTTTTCCTCTTTCACAAAAGGGCGCATCGCCGAAAGCAGTGCCACCCTCTCGCGGCTCCCGTTGCCCAGCACCCGAAGCGCTTCGGCGATCACGGGCGAATGAAGGATTTCTCCCATCGGATCAAATGCTTTTTCCTCCCCCTTTTCCTCTTCCTGCGATGGAGCTTTCTCTAAAGAGGGCGCGGCATTTTTGGCGGCAAAGTTTTTTGCGATCTCGGTGATTTTTGCCATGCTTTCCGGATCGGAAAGCACGGTTTTGAGTTTATCGGAAAAAGAATCCATCAGTTTTCTCGCAATTCACTTCGAATACCCGTGATGATATCATTCACCCTATCTTCCCCCAAGTGATCGCAGATCTTTTTCAGATCTTCTTCCTTGAGTCCCATAATGGCGCTTCGGATTTTATTCATATCGCCAAGGTAAGCCCCCGCAAGGTGAGGATCCACTCCCATCTCCATACAAACCCTTTGAATTCCGTCTTTTAAAGCCGCATCATCGAGCCCTGCGATCTCGCGGATCAGTTTTTCATCAAATTCCATAAGCCAAACCTCCTTTTTTAATCAATATATTCTATGAACAAAATCCTTTTTTGTTGCAAAAAAAATCACGAAGAATTCTTCGTGATTTTTCTTTTTTTATTCTTCTTTCGGCTCTTCCTTTTTTTCAAGGGTGATCACCGCGCTCACAACCTGATGCTCCTTCACTTCCAAAACCGAAAGCACCGCCGATTCATATTCCACTTCAAAGAAAGCGCCGTCTTCCGGCACCGAGCCGTAAAGACTGAAAACAAGCCCACTTATGGTTTCGTAATCATCGGGAAATTCGATTCCGATGGTTTTGGAAAGGATGGATAGCGAAATATTGCCGTTGATGCGCCATTTATTTTCCTCGATCAAAGAAATCTCTTCTTTTTCGGCTATGTTTTCATCGGCATCAATCATATCGCCCACGATTTTTTCGATCAAATCCTTGATGGAAATGATTCCCGAAAAGCCCGCATATTCATCGAGCACCACCGCAAAGGAAACGCGGTTTTTCTGCATATTTCGGAAAGTAACATCCGCCTTGGCTCCCTCGGGCACAAAATAAGGAGTTTTCACTGCCTTTTCCAGCACCGTTTTGCGATCTTTTTCCGATAGGCGAAAATAATCCTTGGTATCCAGAATGCCCACGATATTATCAATCGAGCCGGAGCAAATGGGATATAAAGTATAGCGGCTGGAACGGATGGTGTTTTCCCAAGTTTCTTCATCTTCCTCCATCCAAAGGAGCGCAACATCGGTGCGGTGAATGGTAATTTCGCCCACCGAAAGATCATCAAATTCAAAGATGTTTTCGATCAGTTCCCTTTCCTCTTCTTCGATGATTCCCTGCTCAGCGGAGGTTTCTGCCATCATACGAATATCTTCCTCGCTCACCTCTTCATCCACTTCATTCGGATCCACTCCGAGAAGTCGAAGCACGGCATTGGTGGAAATGGTGAGAAACCAAACAATCGGCGCGAAAATCTTGGAAACCGAATACACCGTGCCCGAAAGCGCAAGCGCGGTTTTTTCTGCCTTTCTCATGGCAACTCTTTTGGGCACAAGTTCTCCAAACACCAAAGACACATAAGATAAAATAAGCGTGATGAGGATCACCGAAATACTATCGAGCACCGCTTCGCTCGTGTGCGGAAATAAGGGCGAAAGAAATTGGATCAAATAATCGGAAAAATTATCTGCCGCAAATGCCGATCCCAAAAAGCCCGAAAGGGTGATGGCAACCTGAATGGTGGCCAAAAATTTTGCGGGATTGCCTTTCAAGCGCAAAAGGCGCCCTGCCTTGCGATTCCCCTCTTCTTGAAGCTTTGAAAGCTTTGCTTCGCTGATGCTGATCACGGCAATTTCCGCCATGGCAAACACCGCGTTTAAAAAAATCAATATAACCTGTAATAATAAAGGTGCAATTAGTTTCATTCTATTATCCTTTCAAAATCAAAAAATAAAATTCAAAAATGCAAACAAAAAAGGCATAACCTATCCCCGAATATAAAAGGATAAGCGACGCCGTAATACAATTTTCGTGTTGAATTTTACATTTTGAACCGAAACTTTTTCACCAAAATGATAACTGCAACTGTCTGTGTCCATGAAAGTAAATATCATCTCCTTTTCTTCTTTTTTTGTATTATAGCCGAAAGGAAAGCATCTGTCAAGTCGAGAAAACTCCTTATTTCGAGCAGAAAACATTGACCGAAGAAAAAAATTGGGCTATAATAGATAAGGAAGAAAAACAAAGGAGAACAAAATGGAATCCTATCAAGATCTATATCGCCTTTGGTGCGAAGATGGTGCCTTTGACGAGGCAACCAAAAAAGAGCTTCTTGCACTTTCCGATGAAAAAGAAATTCAGGATCGTTTTTATAAAGAATTGGAATTCGGCACCGCGGGACTGCGCGGGATTATGGGCGCAGGCATCAACCGCATGAACCGCTACACCGTGGGAAAAGCCACCCTTGGACTTGCCCGCTTTTTGAAGAAAATCGATCCCGATGCCAAAGAAAAGGGTGTTGCCATTGGCTTTGATACCCGAAACAATTCCGCTTATTTTGCCAAAATTGCCGCCGATGTTTTCACTTCGGAAGGCATCAAGGTATATCTTTTTGATCAGCCGCTTCCCACCCCCACCCTTTCCTTTGCCGTGCGCCATCTCGGATGCACTGCGGGCATTGTTCTCACTGCAAGCCACAATCCCCCCGCATACAACGGCTATAAGGTTTACGACGATGAGGGCTGCCAATTCGGCATTGAAGAATCCCTTCGTGTGGTGGATGAAATCCGCGCCATCCAAAATTGGAGCGAAATTCCAAGCATCGGAAACGATGCTCTGATTGATATGATCGGAAACGAGGTAGTGGATGCCTTTGTGAACGCCGCCTTGAAGCAATCGGTGATTTCCGATCAAGAAGCAAAAAAAGATCTTAAAATCGTGTATACTCCCATCCACGGCACAGGGCTTGTGCCCGTGATGCAAATTTTAAAGAAAGACGGATTTGCAAATGTTTCGGTGGTAGAAGAGCAGCGCGAACCCGATGGAAACTTCCCCACCGTGAAAAGCCCCAATCCCGAAGAGCGCGGCGCGCTTCTGATGGGAACCACCCTTGCCGAAAAAATCGGCGCCGACCTTGTGATCGGAACCGATCCCGATTCCGACCGAATCGGCTGTGCCATTCCCGCGGAAGGCGAATTTTATTTATTCACGGGAAATCAAGTGGGCGCACTGCTTGTGGATTTTCTTTTGGAAACCAAAACCGTGATCGGCAAAAATCCCACCGTGATCTCCACCATCGTAACAAGCGATCTGGGCAAAAAGATCGCCGAAAAACGAAACTGCCTTGTTCAGCAGGTGCTCACGGGCTTCCGCTTTATCGGTCAAAAGATCGGCGAATTTGAAAAAGAGCAAAAAGAAAAGAGCGCCACCGCGCATCACTTCGTGCTCGGATTCGAAGAAAGCTATGGCTACCTTGCAGGCACCCATGCAAGAGATAAGGATGCCGTGGTAACCGCAATGCTCATCGCCGAAATGGCCGCTTTTTATAAAAAAAGCGGAAAAACACTTCTGGATGCCCTCAATGCGCTTTATGATGAATTCGGCTATTATTTGGATACCGTGGATTCCTTCACTCTGCAGGGCAAAGAAGGGATTGAAAGAATCGGAGCCATTATGGAAACCCTTCGCAAAGAACCCGATTTTCTGCCGAATATCAAATCGGTTCTTGATTATCAAAAAGGAATCGATTCTCTTCCTCCCGCAAATGTATTGAAATTCTATTTTACCGATGGAAGTTGGCTTGCCGCCCGCCCCTCGGGCACCGAGCCGAAAATCAAATTCTATTATTCCATTTGCGCCAAAAATCGCCAAGAGGCCGAAAAAAAGAAAGAGGCACTCAAAAAATCCCTCCTCGAAAAAACAGGACTTTAAAAAGAAAAACGACTCACAATGTGAGTCGTTTTTTTATAGGCCGATTTCTTCCAAAAAGGATTTCATTTCTTTGGCTTTTTCTTTTTCTATGGAGAAATTATTTTTGATTTCATTTTTTGCCATTTTACGAATTTCGGGGCTTGCAAGCATAAACCATCTTCTCACCTGCATCACAGGCGAAAGATAAGGATGCCTTTCCAAAACAGGATAATAACGGACAAGCTTTGAAGTGGGCACAAAAATTCTCTTGATCAGATACCCGAATTTTCCGCCTTTCTTTTCCTGCGAAATGGCAACTCGATTTTCAAAGGTGCCGTAGAGACCGCCCTTGAAAATAAAATCCTGCATCAAAAGGATCACCCTGCTCGGCTCGGCCCCGCCAAACCAAACCATGGATAATTCTCTTGCTTTTTCTGCAAATTCAAATAGATTTCCTTTTTTCAGAAGCGCATCACGCGCTTCTTTTTTCTCCGGATCCTTTTGATCTAAAAGATAAAGATCTAAAAACGGGCGCACCCCGCATCCGCCCACTTCAAAATGCTTTGCCATGTGAGCAATATGATAAAAATAAAAGAATTCATCACTCATTTGATAGCAAAAAGAGCCGTTTTGAACGGGGGTGGCATTTTCCCAAACGCCACTGAGCACTTCAAGGGCAAGATTCGCCCGATCCTCCTCCACCAAATCAAAATGGAGCTCGATATGTTCGCCCGTGGGGCTTTGAAACGGAAGATCGTGGGTTGTGCGCGGGCCTTTTTTATAAGAAAGCTTTTCGAAAACGCGAGTGGCGCGCTCCAAATCTTCGGGATGAATCAAAATATCGGCATCGCAGCTCGTGCGCATCCACGGCTCGGGATAATATTCTTTTAAAACCGCGCCTTTGAGCGGAAGAAACGGGATTTTTTCTTCTTGAAATTCCCGGAAAATCTGCGATGTGGCATATAAAAGCCGTTCATAGCGGAAAGCCGCTTGTAAAATACTCCTTTGAAGAGCGCTTTCTTCTTTTTCTGAAAGAAGCGCATTTTCCTTTAAGCCAAGAGAAACCAAATGCAAAAGATCCTGCACACGAGCAATCGCGGCAATT
>JAZOVP010000090.1:0-8556 GCA_045658765.1 Eubacteriales bacterium
CAGAAAGAAAAATTTGATTATTCTTTCCAATGGCAAAAACGTGTATCCCGAAGAAATCGAAAACGAATTGATCTCAATCCCCGGGATTCAGGATATTATTGTTTATGAAGGAAAAAGCCGCAGAGGGCAGGAATACAATGCGATCGTTGCGGAAATTTTTCCCGATGAGGATTATATTGCAAAAAATGGCATTTTGGATGTGAAGGAATATTTGCAGCCCTATTTGACGGCATACAACAAATCAACCTTGCCCTATAAAAAAATCGGTGTGGTTAAAATCCGCACCGAGGATTTCCCCAAAAACACTTTGCGCAAAATTATGCGCTTTAAAATTGATATGAGCATTGACTGAAAAGAAAAAATTCTGTAGAATAGGAGATGGAATTTGGAAAGGAAGGGATTTGCCATGAATGGGAGATTTGAAACGTTTACGGTATTGATCAACCGAATCAGCCGCAACATTCGAAAAATAAAAAATCAGGAAATGGCGGAATACCGCTTGCGAAGTGCCCATGTTTCCTGCCTTTACTATTTGTATCAAACCAAAGGTCTTACCGCAACCGAACTGTGTGAGCGTTGTGAGGAAGATAAAGCAACCATCTCCCGTGCGCTTGATTTTTTGGAGAAAAACGAATACCTCATCTGCGAAACAAAAAATCAAAAGCGCTATAAAAGCCCTCTTATTTTAACCGAAAAGGGAATTGCGGTGGGGAAAAAGATTGCCGAAAAAATCGATCATGTTTTGGAAGAAATCAGCGGCGGCTTATCCGAGGAGGAAAGAGGCGCATTTTATCGCTCTCTTGCCATTATCAGTGAAAGCTTGGATGCGGTTTCCAAAAAAGATTAAATCCCTTTTATATTGAAAGTCCCTAAAAAAGCAATAACCGGAAGGATTACCTTCCGGTTATTTTTTTATTTTTGCAAAATGCAGAGAATGTTTTATTTCAGATCCATTTTGTTGAAAGCGATGCCGGGGGTGGGAATTCTGGGCTTTTTATAAATGGCAAGAGCGGGTTTTTCTTCGGTGGAAACTTCGATTGCTTCCTCGATTTTATCGTTTTTCTTGAGTGCCATCATTTGATTGCCCGCGCTGGTTCGGGTGCTCTTTTCTGCAAAGAGAGTGGTGCGCAAAATGCACGCTCTGCCCGATTTGGTGCGAAGCAGAATTTCCTTGATTTTGCCCGATTCGAGCAAAAACATTCCCGCAACGGGAGAAAGGGTGCTGAAGGCGCCCGTGAGTTTTTTGCGGTTGCCTTTGGTTTCATAAACAGAAAGCGGGAACGAAACCCCTTTACCGTTTTCAAACACAATCGCAAGGCGGCCGCTCAAATCCTTCAAAGGCAGGGTGGCGATCACTTTTTCATCGGGCTCCATATCGAGTTTTGCGGGAGCATAATCGCCGAGCTCCGATGCTTTTGTGGTGGAAAAATCACCGAATTTTGCAGGATAAACCTGACCTTTATCCGTGAAGAAATAAAGCATTTGCTTGGACGACATTTCGCCCGAGAATACGATCACATCGTTTTCCTTCAGGCGCTGATTGTCGCTCATCATAATGGATTTTAAGGGGATATTCTTCACATATCCGCCCTTTGTGATCACTGCGTGAGCGGTGTATTCCGCTTCCTCTTCCATTTTCAGAGTGGCGGCGGGACGGCTGTATTCATAGGCAATTCTGGTTTTTCTTTCCTGCCCGTATTTTTTCTTGATTTCTTCGAGCTGCTTGATGATGAAATTATCAAGTTTTCTTGCGCTGGAAAGCAGACCTTCAAGCTCTTTGATCTCTTTTTCGAGTTTTTCTCGCTCGCTGATGCGATCCAGAATATACTGACGGTTGAGGTGGCGAAGCTTGATTTCCGCAATGTATTCCGCCTGCTTTTCGTCGATATCAAATCCGAGGCACAAATTGGGAATCACATCTTTTTCGTGCTCGGTTTTGCGAATGATGGCGATCGCTTTGTCGATATCCACCAAAATCTTTTCCAAACCTTGCAAAAGATGGAGCTTTGCTTCTTTTTGGCTCAGTTCATAGTAAAATTCGCGTTTTAAGCACTCGCAACGGAAGGCGTGCCATTCATTCAAAAGATCGCGCACACCCAAAAGATGGGGGGAGCCCGCAATCAAAATATTGAAATTGCAAGGGAAGCGGCATTCCAGATCGGTGGCTTTCAAAAGCTTTGCCATGAGTTTATCCGGATCGCTTCCGCGCTTCAAATCAATGGTGAGTTTTAATCCGTCGAGATCGATTTCATCGCGCACATCGTTGATTTCGCGAAGTTTTCCTTCTTTGATCATTTGCACGATTTTTTCGATGATCTGATCCACGGTGGTATTATAAGGAATTTGGGTGATCACAATGCGGTTTTCTTTGGGAATGCTTTCCCAAACTGCGCGCACGGTAAACGAACCTTTGCCCGTTTCATAGATCTGCTGAATTTCTTCTTTATCGTATAAAAGCTCGCCTCCGGTGGAAAAATCGGGGCCTTTTAAAATTTCATAAAGATCGGCGTTGGGATCGCGCATCAGAGCGATGGCGGCATCGCAGGTTTCGTTTAAATTGAATGAGCAGATCGAACTTGCAAGACCCACCGCAATACCCGTGTTGGGACACACCAAAACATTCGGGAAGGAAGAGGGCAAAAGAAGCGGTTCTTTCATGGTGGCATCATAGTTATCCACAAGATCCACAGCATCCTTATCGATTCCCGAGAAAAGTTCGGCGCTGATGGGGGCAAGTTTTACTTCTGTGTATCGGCTTGCCGCATAAGCCATTTTCGAATATTGCTTACCGAAAGTGCCCTTGGAATCCACAAAGGGATGCAAAAGGGCTTCGTTGCCGCGGGTTAAGCGCACCATGGTTTCATAAATGGCGGCATCGCCGTGGGGATTCAAGCGCATGGTCTGACCCACCACATTTGCACTTTTTGTGCGCGCTCCGTTTAAAAGCCCCATTTTATACATGGTGTATAGAAGCTTTCGGTGAGAGGGCTTGAGTCCGTCGATTTCGGGGATGGCGCGGGAAATGATGGAGCTCATCGCGTATGGCATATAGTTTTCCCGAAGCGTTTCGGTAATGGGTTGCTCGTGAATGATCGCGGGCGCTACCGGAGCGGTAGCTTTTGCCGTTTTCTTTTTACGTTCTGCCATTGTTTTTTCCTTTGCTTTTTTTACTGACTGTTATTTTAACCTTATTTGATAAATTTTGCAAGGGTTCCTCGCGTTTTTTCATCGCAAAACGCTTCGGCATAAATTCCGTCGGCTTCATATTTCACCTCGGTTACCGTTGCATTTTTATAAAGAACGGAAAGTTTGCCTGCCTCTTCGTGGGGGAAAAAGAACAAACAGCTTTTTTTGGCAGAGGAAATGATTTCCTCGATTTTTTCGATCAAAGTTTCTTTTCCGAGCCCTGTTTTGGCGGAAATGCAAAGGTGCTCTTTGGAAGCGGGGAATGCGTGGATATGAAACACACTCCCGGGCAGATCGCTTTTATTTAAAAGATAGAGCGTTCTTGGTGGGATCACACCGCGTTTGCGGTAAAGATCTTCCAAAATGTTTTCAGTGATTTGCATTTTCTGGAAGAATTTGGGATCCGAAGCATCCATCACCAAAAGCACAAGATCGCTGTAAACCACTTCGTCGAGCGTGGATTGAAATGCCTCCACAAGATGGTGGGGGAGGCGGTTGATAAAGCCAACGGTATCGGTGAATAAAACTTCTGCAGTATTGGGGAGTTTGCATCGTCTTGTGGTGGGGTCGAGCGTGGCAAAGAGTTTGTTTTGCGCTAAAATGTTTTCATCGCACAAAAGATTTAAAAGGGAAGATTTGCCCGCGTTTGTGTAGCCCGCAAGAGAAATGCGAAAAACACCGCTTTTTTCTCGGCTTTTTCGCTGATTGCGGCGATTTTTATTCAATTCCTCCAGCTCTTCTTCGAGCTTTTGAATTTTTCTTTTCACATGACGCCTGTCGGTTTCGAGTTTGGTTTCGCCGGGGCCGCGAGTGCCGATGCCGCCGCCCAATCGCGAAAGCTCCTCGCCCCTTCCCGAAAGGCGGGGGAGGGAATATTTTAAGTTTGCGATCGCAACCTGCACAATGCCTTCGCCTGTTTTTGCATTTTGGGCAAAAATATCCAAAATGAGCATGGTGCGGTCGATCACGCGCACATCCCCCAAAACCGCTTCCACATTGCGGATCTGAGAGGGGGTGAGTTCGCAGTCGAAAACCACAAGATCGGCAGAAAGTGCGCGGCAAAAATCATTCAGCTCCGCAAGTTTTCCCGAGCCGATATAGGTTGCGTGTTCGGGCTTTTGGCGCACTTGAATCATTCTGCCCAAAGAAATGCCTCCCGCCGTTTGCAAAAGCTCTTCCAATTCATCTAAGGAAGAATCGGGGTCCATCAGATCGCCATCTTCTAAAACCACACTCACAAGAATGGCTTTTTCGGGCTCGTTTGATCCGGTTTCTACCGTGGTGGGAGTTTGGATTTTATCAAACATTCGCATCTCCTTTTGATAAAGAAAAAAGCGGCAACACCAAACAGTGCGACCGCTTCTAACCGTTTTTTGCCGGTATTCACCGACTTCTTATCTGCCAAACTTCTTGTTGAATTTATCAACACGACCGCCGGCGTCAACAAATTTCTGCTTGCCGGTGTAGAAGGGATGGCATTTTGCGCAAATATCCACGTGGAGATTTTCCTTGGTGGATCTGGTGGGATATTCAGCTCCGCAAGCGCAAACGATCACGGTATCCTTGTAGGAGGGATGAAGTCCTTCTTTCATTCTTTTCACCTTTTTCTGTTATAATTTGCGTTGCGATGAAATCATCCTTCAACGACATCGTATCCAATCATAGCACATCCGAAAACAAAAATCAAGAGAAAAATTGTTTTTTTTCAAAATATTCAAAATTTTATTGAATCATCATCTTTTGATCTTCAAAAAAACGCAAAACCGAACGCGAAATTGCAAAGGCAAGGGCGTTTTGATATTCGTTGCTTTGCAGTTTTTCGCATTCCGCGCGATTGGTTAAAAAACCGCACTCGATTAAAACCGCAGGGCATTCCAAGCGATCGAGCAAAAATATTTTTCCGCCCGCATCTTTTTCTTTTCTGGTGTTTGTTTTTTGCAGAAGGGCGCAAACATCACTTTGAATCTGCCTTGCGAGTGCTTTGTTTAAAGAATTTTGCTCCGAATAAAAAACTTG
Source organism: Eubacteriales bacterium (assembly GCA_045658765.1). GTDB lineage: Bacteria > Bacillota > Clostridia > Oscillospirales > SIG627 > RGIG5579. Next base: position 5,203 of record JAZOVP010000090.1, read on the forward strand.
AAGACCGCTGTATTTTTCGGAGGGAAGTGTGTTCATATGAATGCTCAAAAAAATGGCATCGGGATGATTTTTTGCCACCTCGGCTCTTCCCAAAAGATCGCCTGTTTTTCGGGTGTTTGCGCGATCGGAAGTGAGCATTTCATCTTCGGTGCGGGTGTAAATCACTTGCACTCCGCCTGCCTCCAAAAAAGCGCCGATTTTTTTTACAACAGAAAGATTGATATGCTTTTCTTCCGCTCCGTTTGCCGAAGCCCCCGAATCCACGCCGCCATGGCCGGCATCCAAAATCACGGTGGGAGTTTCCTTTTGGCTTGAATTAGCGGAAGCCGAGTTCGATGCGGGCGCATTTTGATCCAAAGGTAAAAACGCGAAACAAACAAGGAAAAAGCTTGCGATAAAAAAGAGAGAAAAGCACACTGTTTTTTTTAGAAAAATGAAACTTTGCTTGGTTTGCATCAAAAAATCACCTCGCAAAAGAATATGCTTCTTTGCGAGGTGATATTCAAAAATCAGCTTTTTAAAAAGCGCTTGTATCCGATCAGGTAACTGAACCCGCCGATCAAAAATCCGGGCAGTGCTCCGAATGCGTGCAAAATGCAGCGGGAATTGATTGCGACAATATTTTTTGCCATCAGGGCAGGATCGGCACCACCTGCGGAAGTGGGGAAGATCTCTTGGGTGATCCCAACATACATTCCTTGGAGAAACGTGTGATTACATAAATAGGAGAGGTATCCTGCGGTTTGCGTGTCGCCTGTGGCGGTATAAGGAGGAATCAAAAGGGAAATTGCCGCCAAAAGAAAAGTGGGCAAAAATGCGATCAAAACCAAAAGAAACCCTGCAAGGGGAGAGGATTTTTGCGAATGGGAAATATCATATTCGCACATTTTCGCCCCGCCCTGATACATTTGGCTCGACATAATATAAAAGAAAAAGAGAATCACGGTTGCCTGACCCACGATGAGCAAAAAGGGAATTTTATAAGTAGCGCCATACATCATAAAACCAAACAAACTCATTACAATTTGGTATAAAAACGTTTTTACAATCAATCCGTAGTTACGAGAAAACAAAGCATTATCCTCCTTGCTGTTTTTTGCAGTATAGCAAGTTTAAACTATTTTTTCAAGGAGATCAATAACAAATTTGTTAAAAACCTCCTTTTTTCCAAGAATTTTCTCGCATCGCTTCGATTTTTTTGTTGACAAAAGCCCGATTCGGTGGTATGATAACGATGGATATTGAGTAGAAGTATACTCATTCGTATTTTTCCAGATAAGGAGCGAATTATGAAGAGAATTTTGGCGATCCTTTTGGCGGTTATGATGCTTTCCGGCATTCTTAGCGTGATTGCATCCGCAAGAGGATATTCGGTTTCCGTTCCCACCTCCGCATCTTCTCACAACCTTGAAGCATACGGACTTCACACGATGGAGGTTTATGAAGCGGAATCCGTTCCTACCATCGACGGTAAGGTGGGCACCGGTGAGTATCCCGGCCCGAATAACGGTTGTTCGCTTTCTGCCGTGCCCGGCGATAATATGTGGATGTCCACTTATACCATGAGCGCCACCACTCAGCACCAGAACAACCAGAAAAACCAATACGATTTCACCGATTTTGTTTTGGAAGAAGATAAGCCCGAATATATCAACAGTTATCTTACATACGACGACGAATTTTTATATTTTGCTGTAACCACCACCATTCCCGCCGTTCGTATGACCCCCACCACCGATGCAGAACCCGTGATCGGAAGCTCCACCAAAAGAAGCCCTTATTGGTGGATCGATACCTTCGTGAACTTTATGCAGTCTAAAAACATTTCTGCAAGCCATTTCCGCTCCATTGCTCAGAATCGCTACACTCTTTATAAATACGATCATTATAATACCGCTCAGGCGGCTTCTGTGGTTGCCCGCAACTATACCATCATTGATGAAGTTCTGAATCGTCAGTATATCACCGGCACCTATCCGAACTATGTGGATCAGGATGGACTTACCTGGAATGCCACCACTTATAAAAGACCGGAAAACTTTTATTATCAGGTAACTGTTCTGGAAAACGGAAAATGGGCAGTAACCTTTGAAGGCCGTCAACCCTTGGGGGATGTTCTTCGTATCACCGATGTGGAATATGAAGACGGAACTCCCATTGATTATGTTCCCGAATGGGGTACATGGGGTGTTTCGCTCCGTTTGCAATCCACCGGCAACAAATCGGGATTCGCTCCCAACGGTCAGGAAATGACCATTCTAAGAGATGATGTTTACTTTGCTCAGACCATGCTTCCTGCCTATGGAACCGGCAGAACCGAAGCAAACAGCAAGGTTGCCGGATATCTCTTCACCAACACGCTTTCTTCTTCCATCGAATCCAATCATGGTCTTTCTGTGCAGTACCTTTCCAATCCCGTTCATTTTATGGGTAAATACGATGAGAATTTTGATTATAACAGCGTGTATTCCTCTTCCGTTGGAAGCGTTGTGAATACCACCAGTCGTGTTACCCGCACCCGCACTCCTGTTCTTACCAGTGGTGTGCGCGGCGTGAACTATCGCGTGATCGGTGTTGCAACTGCTGCAGCAAGCGCCACCGGGGATAGCATCTCCCTCACCATCGTTCTTTCCGCTACGATGATCCTCTGCGCGGCAACTGCTGTTTGCGTGGTACTGATGAGAAAAAGAAGTTCCCGTTCTTAATTAAAAACGAAAGAAGCGGTCCGCTTGTCGGGCCGCTTTTTCTGTGGTGATATGAAAACATTATTTTTTAGAATTTTGTTGGACTTTTTTATTGTTTCTTCTTTGGTTCTTCCGGCATTTGCTGCCGATCTTCTCTCTGATTTTTCTTTTCGCGATCTTTCGTTTCGGGAAATTGTGCCAATGCAGGCATCTTTTGTCGAAAAAGCTCCTGTTTTGGATGGAAAAATCGCTTCGGGCGAATATCAAATCGAAAATTCTGCCGCTGTTTCGAGCGGAATTGCATTTGTTTCGGGCTCGGGAGAAGATGCCGCTCATCGGGCGGGAAAATATCTTCCCGATCACACTCGGTTGAATCAGAAAAGCTATGTTTTGTTTGATCAAAACTATTTTTATTTTGCCATCTCGCTTGAATTTCCCAAGCAATTTCCGAGCGCGTTTTCTTTTCGCGATTTCGAGCAGGTTTATTTGTTTTCGCTTTCCGTGGGGCTTAATGATGGCGAGCACCCCGCCGAACGATTTGCTTTGTTTTCCAATACCTATGCACTTTCCGCCGATGATCTTTCTTGTTTTGGCGTGTTTGGAACCCGATTTCAAGCGGTTTTTGGAGAAAAAGCAAAAAGCATAAAAACCATTTCCAGCTTTTCTTCCG
>JAZOVP010000091.1:0-3834 GCA_045658765.1 Eubacteriales bacterium
TGATGAACATGAAGGAAATCGTGTCGGTTTATGGTCAAACCGAGGCAAGCCCCGGCTGCACCATGAGCAGCTACTACGATTCTCTTTCGGTTCGCACCGAAACCGTTGGCAGTGCATTTGCCAATGTGGAATGTAAAATCATTGATCCCGAAACGGGCGAGGATTGCCCCGATGGGGTAAACGGTGAATTTGTTGCCCGTGGCTATAATCTGATGAAAGGGTATTATAAAATGCCCGATGCCACCGCTTCCACCATCGATGAAGATGGCTGGCTCCACACTGGTGATCTTGCTTGCCGCACTCCCGATGGCAATTATTTGATCACCGGCCGCTTGAAGGATATGATCATTCGCGGCGGCGAAAATATTTATCCCAAGGAAATCGAAGAATTTATCTATACCAATCCCAAAGTTCGCGATGTGCAGGTCATCGGTGTTCCCGATCAGCAGTATGGGGAAGAGATTATGGCTTGCGTGATCCTCAAAGAAGGGGAGAGCATGACCGAAAAGGAAATGAAGGATTTCATTTCCGCAAGCATGGCTCGCCATAAAGTTCCTCGCTATGTGGATTTTGTTTCTTCCTTTCCAATGAATGCCGCAGGCAAAATTTTAAAATATAAAATGCGCGAAGAAGCAGAGATTAAGCTCGGACTCAAAAAGTAATAAAAAAGATGCGAATCGGGTTTTCCGAATTCGCATCTTTTTTTCAAAATAGGGCGAAATTTAAAGAAAAAAGACTTGACTTTAGCGCTTTAAAGTGGTAATATATTAAAATCAAAGAAACAAAGGAGATCAATATGGAAAAATGGCGTGGTGAATCGACCGATCGTTTGATGAAGGTATTATCGCAGTTAAACACGGTGGAAGAATGCTATTCATTCTTGGCAGATCTTTGTACCATCAAAGAAATTATGGATATGTCTCAGCGTCTTGAGGTTGCAATTTTGCTCAAAAACGGCACCAATTATCAGGAAATCAATCGCAAAACCGGTGTTAGCACCGCCACTATCAGCCGCGTAAATAAGTGCCTTGCCTATGGTACGGGCGGTTATGAAAAGGCAATCGATTCCTTGGAGGAAGAAGCATGAAAACCCTCGATTTTACTTTGCAAAAAGAGGAAGAAGCAGTTTTTCTTTTGCGCTCACTTTATGAAAAATACGGCTACGCGCAGTTTAAAATGAATAAATTCGAGGAATATGATCTTTATGTTCGCAATAAAGATTTTCTCATTTCCGATAGTATCATCACCTTCACCGATACCAATGGAAAACTTCTTGCCTTAAAACCCGACGTTACCCTCTCTATTATCAAAAACTCTTCGGCAAGTGATGATAGCGTGGATAAATTTTATTACGATGAAAATGTTTATCGTGTTTCCGGCGGCACCAATTCCTTTAAGGAACTGATGCAGGTTGGCGTTGAGTGCATGGGCAAGATTGATGATTATTGCCTTTATGAAGTTCTTGCTCTTGCGGCAAAAAGTCTTAAAATTTTATCCGATCAGGCAGTTCTTGATATTTCCAATTTTGGGATGGTTTTAAAACTGATTGAATCCCTTGGAGTTTCCGATGCCGCAAAGTCCGCAATTCTTTCTGCGATGGGCGAGAAAAACGTTCACGAAATCAAAAATCTTTGCAAAGAAGAAGGCATCAGCCAAAGAAACACCGAAATTCTGGTGTCTTTGATTCAAACCTATGGCAAGCCCTCTGAGGTTCTTCCCAAAATCCGCGAAGTTCTTTCGGGCGTTGTGGATGCCAAGGAAATTGATCGTTTTGAAGCGATTTGCATCAAGCTCTCTGAAAACGGATTTGAAGATATGATCCGCATCGATTTTTCCGTTATCAGCGGGCCCACCTATTATAGCGGAATCGTGTTTAAGGGCTTTGTGAAGGGAATTTCCACTTCCGTGCTCTCCGGCGGTCAGTATGATCGTCTGATGAAAAAAATGCACCGCAATGCCGGTGCAATCGGCTTTGCCGTATATCTTGATCTTCTGGAGGAAATCTCGGAAGAAACCAAAGAATTTGATGTTGATGCTGTTTTGCTTTACGATGATCAAACCCTGTTTTCCGAAGTGGATGTTGTGTTATCAAAGCTCATTTCGGAAGGCAAAACCGTGATGGCTCAGCGCGCTCTTCCCGAGAAAATTCGTTGCAAGGAAATTTGGAAAATCTCTGAAAGCGGGGTGGAACTTCTTGAAAGAAATGCTTAATGTTGCTCTTCCGAAGGGTCGCCTCGGAGAACGAGTTTATTCGATGTTTGCCAAGGCGGGCTTTGAATGTCCTGCAGTGATGGAGCAAACCCGCAAACTGATTTTTGAAAACCCCGAAATCGGTGTGCGTTATTTTTGGGTAAAACCAAGCGATGTTGCAATCTATGTGGAGCGCGGCGCGGCGGATCTCGGAGTTGCGGGAAAAGATATTCTTTTGGAATACAATCCCGATGTATATGAACTTTTGGATTTGAAAACCGGTGTTTGCAAAATGGCGGTTGCGGCTCCCGTTGGCTTCCGCGACAACACCAAAAAAACCCTCAAAGTGGCAACCAAATTTGCCAATATTGCAAGAGATTATTATCTTAAAAAAGGCAGAGAAATTGATATCGTTCATCTAAACGGATCCATCGAAATCGCGCCTATTCTCGGGCTCACCGATGTGATCGTGGATATTGTGGAAACGGGCAAAACCTTAAAAGAAAATAATCTCGACGTCTTTGAAGATATCGTGCCGATCAGCGCTCGTTTGATTGCAAACAAAGCGGGCTTCAAATTCAAAAACGAAGCCATTGAAACCATTTTAAAAAGTCTCTCGGAGCAGCTCGAGAGGGAGGAATAAGAATGATTCGTATTTTAAAATACGGCCAAGTACCAAACGAAGAAATTTTTTCGCGCGTTGTGCCGAAAGTAAATGTGGAAGAAATTGTTTCCGAAATCATCGCGAAAGTGAAGCGAGAAGGTGATGATGCCCTTCGCTATTATTCCTTGAAATTTGACGGTGCAAAACTCGATTCCTTGCAGGTTTCTGAAGAGGAAATGGAAGAGGGAGTAAATTCGGTGGAATCCGAATTTCTTGCCATTCTTCAAAAAGCCGCCGCCAATATTCGTCTTTTTCATGAAAAGCAGGTTCGCAATGATTTTATCATCAATCGCGAAAACGGTGTGGTGATGGGGCAAAAGGTAATTCCGCTTGATCGCGCGGGTCTTTATGTGCCCGGTGGCACCGCATCCTATCCCTCCAGTGTTTTGATGAATGCAATTCCCGCAAAAATTGCAGGGTGTAGGGAAGTGGTAATGGTTACTCCGCCCGATAAAAACGGAAAAATCGCTCCCGCCATTCTTGCCGCCGCAAAGGTAGCGGGCGTGGATAAAATCTTCAAAATCGGCGGTGCGCAAGCCGTTGCCGCTCTTGCCTTCGGCACGGAAAGTGTGCCCAAGGTAGATAAAATCGTGGGCCCCGGAAATGCCTTTGTGGCAGAAGCCAAAAAGCAGGTTTTCGGTGCTGTTTCCATCGATATGATCGCAGGTCCGAGCGAAATTTTAATTGTTGCCGATCAGAAGAGCAATCCCAAGCATATTGCCGCCGATCTTTTGTCGCAAGCCGAGCACGATAAACTCGCAAGTGCGGTTCTTGTTTGCGATTCTTATGAATTTGCAAAAAGTGTTCAGGAAGAAATCGAGCAGCAAATTCCTCTTCTCGAAAGAAGCGAGATTGCGCGTGCCTCGATCGACGAGAATGGCAAGATTATCATTGCCGAGGATCTTCTTTTTGCGATTGATATTGCCAATGAAATTGCTCCCGAGCACTTTGAACTTTGTATTGATAATCCCTTTGATTAT
>JAZOVP010000092.1:0-1301 GCA_045658765.1 Eubacteriales bacterium
ATTATGCTCAATGAGCTTTGCGCGTGCCGCCTCATCACCTTCCGTTTTTTTCAAAAATAAAGCCTGTTCCTCCGTCGCCTTTAAGGGCGGTGGGAAGCATTGCTCGCCGCCAATCCCCAAAACAAAGCAGAAAAAATGGGAAATCACAGCGCTGAAAAATTGAAGTAACATATGTCCTTCCTCCGTGCGTGTTTACGGATACCTTCAAAAAAAATCCGCATACACAGGTGGTATGCGGATATGTCTTGTTTGTATGTGAGGAAGTTTTTAGAGTGGTTAAAACTCAATGCCGTAGCCTTCATTCGGGTGATGCGTGATGATGGGAACGGAAATGATCATTTTTGCTTTCTTGTTGATTCGGGAAATGAGAGAAGCAACGGTTGAGCGCGGCGCCGTTTTTCCGTAGGAAAAACCAACGGTACCAAGCTCTTCGGCAGAGGCACGCCGCGGATGTATGATGACAAGATAGCGGAGTAAAAACACCTCTTCGGGCGTAAGTTCGAACAGATGACCGCAAAGAAAGATTTTGTAATCAAAGGGGACCATAAGGAGTCCGGAAATAATATAGCTGCCCATGAAAAACGAATTTTGGGGCGAAGGAGGATAAAAATAATTTCCTTGAAATTGCAGAGTTCGATTTTGAACATTGAGGGAGTATTTCAAATCGGGTGCGAGAGCGGAAACGTCGGTGTCGGAAAGCGTAAGGAGAGCGATTGTGGGGATGATCTCGCGAACCTTGTTCATTTTCTTCACGAGAAGCTCCATCGCATCCTCGGTGGCCTTCAAAAGAATTGCCGTTGGCTTGTAGGTTTCCGCAGCGCGCAAAAAATTATTGTAGGTTGCTGTATACACGAAAGTATGCAGCTTTGCAAAGGTGCGTCTTAATTCTTCGGTTTCTTCGGGTGTTGGCGTGACAACGAGAAGCATGGCATTTCCTTTTTCAGTTTTAAAATGTGTATATATTTTAGCATAATTATCGTATAAAATCAATAATTTTCGCGTTTTTCTTGACTTCCCATGCAAAAAACGCTATACTAGTTCTTGAAAGCAAGAAGGGAGACGGCAGGATGCAAGAAAATGTTTTCATCGTCGGAGGTTCTCGCGGCATCGGTGCCGCTATGGTACGATTGTTTGCAAAGAGTGGTGCGCATGTCGGTTTTACCTATGCGCACGCACACGAATCTGCAGCTACACTCGCCGAAGAAACGGGTGCGTTGGCGATTTGCGCAGATTCCTCGTCTATGACGGATATTGAACGTGCGGTAGCGATTTTTCACCAAAAAATCGGAAATGCGGACGTT
>JAZOVP010000093.1:0-1355 GCA_045658765.1 Eubacteriales bacterium
AAAGAAATTCCGTACGCCCGAAAAAGAGCGCACGGAATTTCTCAGATATAAACGATCCGGATCGAGCCCAGATTATTTTCACCCTTGATATGCAGAAGCAAGCCATTCTCCTTTGTCGGTGCCTGGAGACTGCCGAAATGATTCTCTACGGAAATCTTCGCGCACCACGCACTCGGCACGTGCACGATCATCGAGCCGAGATTGTTTTCGATATAGAGCACGCCGTTTCCCGTATACGCTTCGGGATTTTTAAAATAAACGTAAGAAGCGCCGAGATTGTTTTCCACATGGCTTGGGGAAAACGTCTCGCTATCGATATAGATCGCGGCGCGCGCGAGCGAATTTTCCGCATAGTTTCCGACGGTCTCCGTGCTGATCGAACGGCAACATCCCATCTTCTTTACTTTTTTCGCGGGAAAGATCATGGCAAAGCCTACCGTCAGCAAAACGGCAACCAAAAGCAATATCCAATTATTGATGATATTCATTTTGGAAAGACCGCAAACAACGGCGATATTTTCCTCAAAAAGCATAAAAAGCAATGCACACGGAACAAAAATGCGACTGATCTTCCAGTGTATCAAAGAACGGATGATATAAAGCAAGAGCACGGCACCGCAGATCATCGCCCAGATGGATATCTTTCCGATCTTTTCCGCCAAGGGCTCCCAAACACCAAAGGCATCCAACAGCAAAAGCCCTGCCAGTGCGATCAAAAGAATGCCCCAAAATATCTTTTTGGATTTCATTTTCCTAACCTCATTTCTTCCATTTTATATTGCAAAAGCTTATAATACGCTCTTGAAAAATAGATCTTTTTTTGCGAACCGCGAAACGTCAATTCCCCATTTCCGACGACCTCTCTGCGAATGGATGTGATCTGATGGAGATTGGCGATCGCGGATTTGGAAATGCGGACGAAAAACGGAGGCATCAGGGATTCCAGCTCAAAAAGCTTATAGGGCGCCGTATAGATCGCGTCCCTCGTGTGCGCGTATACCTTACCATCACCGCTTTCAAAGAAAAGGATCTCATTTTTGGGAACGAAATGTTCCGCATTGCCGATGGTCAATTGGATCTCGTTTTCGCCGCGCATCGCATCCTCGATCGCATCGCGCAAAGCATATACCTTTTCGCTCGGTTCACGGCAACGAATCACGATCTCGTCGATCTCTGCTTTTTCGATACGGATCTTCACACGCGCCCCTCCCTTGCCGTTTACTGTTTTTATTATAATATGTTTGAGAGAGCTTGTAAATAGCTTTTGCCTGACAGGTCGTTTTTTTCGTGTAAGAGGTTTTTATCGTTTCTATATCTGCTGATTTCCGCATACGTTTTCAATCAAAAACAGATTT
>JAZOVP010000094.1:0-1062 GCA_045658765.1 Eubacteriales bacterium
ATGCGCCGTCGGTGTTCTTTTCACTGTGCTTCTTTTGGCGCTTATGTTCCCCTCGGAGGGTGCAGAAAGCAATTATTATGCATACAGTATAATTCTTTCGGGCTCTATCGTTTTTATTTCCGCCTTTGGTTTCAGCGAAAAACATTCATTGCCCTTAACCTTGTTGGGCAGAATTGTTTTGTCGGTGGTTTTCGGTTGTTTGGTTTTCCTTTTCAGAAAGGTTTTGGGCGGAGTGGAATGCGGTTATATAATTCTGCTTGTGCTCAACGTTGTTTCGCCCTTTGTTGAAATGGTTACAAAGCCCGGATTTTTCGCAAAAAAGTCAAACCCAAAAAAGGTTGCATAATTGATGAAAAACGATATCGTCAGAATTGAAATCACCGATATAACCCCCGAGGGCTTTGGTGTTGGCAGGTTCGACGGAAAGGTGATTTTCGTTGCCGACACTGCTGTTGGGGATGTTATCGATGCCCGAATTCTTAAAGAAACAAAAAGCCATTCCTTTGGCAAAATAGAAAATTTAATTTCCCTCTCGGCAGACAGAATTCAATCGCCTTGCCCCGTTTCGTCGAAATGCGGGGGCTGTTGTTTTTCCCACATTTCTTATGATGCCGAGCTTAAGCTGAAGCAAAATTTTGTAAAGCAAGCCTTTGCCCGTATCGGTGGGATGGAAATTAAGGTTAACGAAACCGTTAATTCCTCTCCCGAAAAATATCGCAATAAGGTGCAATATCCTTTCGGTCGGGGCGAAAAGGGCAAATGTATTTTCGGCTATTACGCTCGTAATTCCCACAGAATCGTGCGCCACGAAAATTGCGCTCTGCAAAGCGAGATTTTCACCGAAATCGCTTCTTTTTGCGCCGAAACGGCAGAAAAGCTTTTTATAAAAGCCTATGACGAGGCAACGGCAAAGGGTGTGATTCGCCACATCGTTATGAGGAAAAACCGAAAGGATGAAATTTCGGTTTGCCTTGTGGTTGCCGAAAAGCATAAAAAACTGGATATCCTTGTCCAAGCCATCAAGGATGTTTTCCCAAATGTTATCGGCATACATATAAACCT
>JAZOVP010000095.1:0-1090 GCA_045658765.1 Eubacteriales bacterium
CTTCTTTCTTCTCGGGTTCTTCCTCGGGAATTGCTTCGGGAATTTCGGGAATCTCCTCATCTTCTTCCGCAAGTTCCTCAATAGCGGGAACTTCTTCTTCGGGTTCGTCCGCAAAATCTTCTACGGCGGCAGATTCGGCAACCGTTTCTTCTTCTACTGAAGAAACAATTTCCTCTTCCTTGGGTTCGTCAATAGATTCGGCAAACATATTTTCGGTAAACGGAATGATCGGATCATCAATCATTCCCAGGATCTCTACATCCTCATTCTCTGTAGATTCGGGTGTAAAGATTATGGGGAAATCCTCGGCGTGGGCAAAATCCGCTTAATTGCCGAGTGCTTCGATAGCATCAAGGATTTCCTGTGATTTTGCTTTGACTTCAGCAGCGCAAGCGCTTGCACATTCAGAAGCGGCTTTTGCTTCATTGGCAGAATCCTCTGCCTTCTTTGCCGAAATTGCGGCATCATTTACAACGCAGAGAGTATCATTTACCGTAGTTCTGATAGAAGCGATCTGCTCTGAAAGAGAAGAGATAAGAGCCTCAATGCCGGAAAGATCAACACTTACCGCAGTTTCGGGAGCCGGGGTGTTTTTTACTTCCTCGCGAAGTGCCGCAATCTCTGCCTTCAGGTCGGCATTCTCTTTATAAAGTCTGCCCGAAACCGCAAAAAGCTCAGACAGTGCGGCATCGGCATTTGCTGAAGGATAGCTTTCGCCCTTCAGCTTATATTTCTGTTTAAAATTCTCCGGAATTTTCATAAAAACCTCCAAAAATTTTGTGTGCTACATCGGTATTGAGGCAAGGATCACCTGAACCATACCTATCAGCAAGGTTGTGAAAAAGAAGGAAACGTCCATAGGGGTACCTTGAAAGAGTCCGAGTTTTTCAAATATCTTACGCACGGGCAGTATGAAAGGCTCGGTAAAATAATAGAGAAGCATAGAAAGTCCGCTCTCCTCGCCCATCATAAAAAACGACATCAGCGCGCGCGCAAGCATCGCAAAAAGCAAAACGGTGAGAAACAGGTCAACGAAATTGACCGTCAGTACCAAAAAAAGTTTCAAAAACTATTCCGCCTTTCAGCAAAT
>JAZOVP010000096.1:0-9459 GCA_045658765.1 Eubacteriales bacterium
TTTTTTCTCCTTAAAACAAAAAGCATCCGCATACACATCTTCAAAGACCTAACGATGTGCAAACGAATGCTTTTAACATTCTACTACTCGGTAGCAGTTTATAGTATTTAATTTTCTATATGGTACCACAAAAACGATACAAAAGCAACAACAAATTCAAGTTTATCGAATTAAGTACATTATACTATAAATTACTCAAAATTTCAATGTTTCGGCGGGCTTTGTGAGGATAAGGAAAAAAATCAGTGGTGATTTTTTTCTTTTTTTGGGGAATCGGTTGACAAATGCCGCTTCATTGGATATAATAGTTGGGTTCATAGGGATGTCGCCAAGCTGGTTAAGGCACAGGACTTTGACTCCTGCATTACGTGAGTTCGAATCTCGCCATCCCTGCCAACAAAGAAGGAACTTTTGGAACACAAAAGTTCCTTCTTTGTTTCTCCAAGCCGCGGGCTTGGCCTATCATCAAAAATGCTCTCTTGTGATTGATATGCCGGATAAAATGTCAAAAACAAAAAAGCACTTGCGAAAGCAAGTGCTTTTTTATTTAATCGTTCCAAATGGGATTTCCGATCGCGATAATGGGCTGGGCAGTTCTTTTTTGATCGAGGATTTCCACTCGATAGAACGCTGCGTTTTCATCAGCATCGAAGGAGAAAGCCACCGGCTCTTTGCCATCAATTTCTGCTGTGTAAACGGTGCCTTGATCGGAGATGATTTTCACGGTGTATGTTCTGCCTGCTTTCAGCATAGAGGAGTGAATCTGATCGATGCTTACCACAAGGCGCTTGCCGCTAAAATCGGTGGAGGAGCCCATTTTTGCATCGCCGATTGCCATGCGAATTCCCGCAAAACCTGCCACAAAATCGCCCTTGATCAGATGCGATAAATAGGCGGTATCTTGCTTTGCTTCGGAATAAACACAGGTGAGTGCCACTTCGGTTGCGTCTCCATGGCTATCGCTTCCCGCGGTGGCCCAAAGGCGCTTGCCGCTAGCCAAAAGATCGGTCCAAAGAGTATAGTTGTCGATGGTGTCGCTTCCGGTGATCGATCCATTATATCCATAGAATACTTCAAGACCAGTGTAATCGGCAAAGTAATAATCTTCGGGATTCTTCGACTGCATTTCCTGCTTGGGATGAACATTCACGAAAAGGCCGCCCTTATCTTTCACCGATTGAATGATTTCGCGGAATCGATCGGCGGTGAATTTCGGATAGGTGAAGGTGCCTTCCAAAAGGGGAGTGCCGTTTTGTCCACCCGTGTATTTATATTCGGGAAATTGAGTTACATGCTGCAAAAGCGCATCCTGATTCGGGAAAAGCATGTTGTAGTGCACACCGGGATTGACTGCCACGCAATCGGTGATTTTGGTTGCGGGTTCGGTGCCGCCGATAAAAAGGGTGGAATCCCATTCGGGTTCGCTCATGTGATAAACCTGACGGTGATTCATAAATGCCACAAAATCAATTCCGAGCTCGGCCATCTTCACTTTCCACTCGGCAAGGGTTTTTTTGCCGTCGGGAGCCACACCGGCCAAAGGATGGCAGTGAATATCGCCGTAATATGCGGTTCTGCCTGCATACAACTGATTCAGTGCCGCGATGTCATCTTCGTTTGCAAGAGGTGCGGCGGGTGCTTTTACTTCTTCTTTCATTTCTTCTTTTGTCTCCTTGATTTCGGTTTTGGTTTCCGTTTCGATCTCGGCCAAATTTTGCGAGCAAGACGAAAGAAGGGGAGAGAGCGCCAAAACAAGGGCAAGAGTTCGAAGAAGAGCTTTGGTTAATTTCATAATCGATTCCTTGAACATGGGGTTTTCCTTTCCTTTTTTGCTATTATAGCACATAAAAAGAGCGTTTTCAATCAATTCTCCCCAATTTTTTTATCTTTTTCCGTAGAATCCGTTTTTTTGCCAGAAAAAGTATTGATAAAAATTGAGAATGTGATATAATATTTCTTGATTTTGAAAAAGAAAGCCCGAGAGGAAAAACGGTTAAAAAAATATACTTTTTTGCCGTTTTGAGCACAAAAAAGAATGAAAAAAATCGATCCCGTTGTATTAAAAGAAACCAAATACATCGCAATTTGGGTTGCCGTTTTGAGCATGTTGATGCAGGCAATCTTTTTGGTGTTGCAAAAATGGAATCTTTCTGTTCTTTTTGGAAATCTTCTCAGTGGCTTTGCAGTTGTTCTCAATTTCTTTTTGATGGCACTCACCGTGCAAAATGCGGTGGGGAAAGAGGAAAAAGAAGCCAAAAATCTTTTGAAAACCTCGCAATCTCTTCGATTTTTGTTTTTGATTGTGGTGATTGTGCTCGGTGTTTCTCTTTCCGTGTTCCACACGGTTGGCGTGATTATCCCCGTATTTTTCCCTCGTATTGCCATTGCTTTCCGATCATTTTTTGATAAATAGATGCCATGATTTATCAGAAAATGAAAATAGGAGGTGATTTTAAGTGAAACAAAAAAGCCGCATGTTTGCGGCGGTTGATATTCTTTATATTCTTTTGATGGTTCTGCCGATGCTTTGCGCCATTGTGCTCAAAATCCTAACCACCCCGCCATCCGAGGGGATCAGCATCACGGGTGCTCAAGTTTATTTTGTGGTTCCGATGCCGCTTCAGGATCTTCCCATTTCGGCGGCGCAGATCAATTCCTTTTTTGTGATCCTATCGATCCTTGGCTTTTGCCTTTATATGACCCACGGGCTGAATGTTAAATTTCCATCAAAGCGGCAGCACTTTGCCGAATGGGCAGTGGAAATGCTGGATTCCATGGTGAAGGAGTCCATGGGCGATTTCTTTTCCGCTTTCCCGCCGTTTATCGGTGCGGTTCTTCTGCTTTCGGCATTTTCGAGCTTAATGAGCTTATTCGGTCTTTTCCCGCCAACATCCGATATCAATATCGTGGCGGGCTGGGCAATCCTTGTGTTTGGCTTGATCACCCATTATAAACTCAAGGGCGGATTTCTCAATTATTTAAAGGGCTTTACCGAACCGATTTTTGTGATGACCCCGCTGAATATTTTAGGCGAGGTTGCCACTCCCGTTTCCATGGCGTTCCGTCATTACGGCAACGTGATGAGTGGCGCGGTGATCGCGGTTTTGGTTTCGGTGGCACTGCAGGGGCTTTCTAATTTGGTGCTTGGATGGATTCCCATTTTGGGCGATATTCCATTCCTTCAGATTGGTATTCCCGCTGTTTTATCCCTTTATTTTGATATTTTCAGCGGATGTATGCAAGCGTATATCTTTGCAATGCTCACCATGCTGAATATCGCAGGGGGATTTCCCGCAGATGAATTTTTAAAAAGAAAACAAAAGAAGCAAATCAAACAACAAAAAATAAAAAATGCAAATTAAATTTTGGAGGTAACTATTATGGAACTCGCAATCGGTATTATTTTGGGATGCTGCGCACTCAGCGCAGGTATTTGTATGGGTGTTGGTGCTCTTGGTCCTGCTTTTGGTGAAGGTAACGCTGTTGCCAAAGCACTCGAAGCCATTGGCCGTCAGCCCGAAAGCAAAGATGCGGTAACTTCTACCATGATCATGGGTTGTGCCATCACCGAAACCACCGGTATTTATTCTCTTGTTATTGCCATTCTTCTTATTTTCGTTGCTCCCAATCTCATGGTCAACATTCTGAAGAACGCAATCCTCTAATCCAAAAAGAGAATCACCAAAGGGAGTATTATGCAAACCTTAGATATTATCTCGGTCAATCTTTGGCAGATTTTAATTTCTTTGGCAAACCTTGTGATTATTTTTCTGATTTTGAAGAAGTTTTTCTATCAACCCGTGAAAAACATTTTGGAAAAACGTCAGGCAGAAATTGATCAGAGATATTCGGATGCCGAAGAAGCCAAGAAAAGTGCCAAAGAAAATCAAGCGGCTTGGGAAGAAAAAATGAAAAGTGCATCTTCCGAAGCCGATTCCATCTTGAAAACTGCCACCGCAACTGCCGAAAAAAGATCGGAAACGATTGTTTCGGATGCAAAGCAAAAGGCAGAAGGAATCCTTCGCCGCGCAGAAACCGAAGCGGAACTTGAACTCAAGAAAGCCGCCGATCAGATCAAGCGCGAGATTGTGGAGGTTTCGGGTGTTCTCACCGAAAAGATGCTCGAGCGCGAGATCAATTCGGAAGATCACCGCGGTCTAATCGATTCTTTCCTTGAAAATGTGGGTGAAGAAGATGCCTGAGATCGCAAAAGAATACGGAGCTGCGCTTTTTCTCGTGGCTTCGGAAAATAAAAATCAAATCGCATATTATGAAGCGCTTCAAACGATAGAATCGGCTTTCTTGGAAAATCCGATTTATCTTGATATGCTTTCCTCTCCGAGTATTTCACTGATCGATCGAATTTCGGCAATCGATGCCGCTTTCGGGAAAACCCTTCCCGAAGAGGTTCTTTCGTATTTGAAACTTCTCATCGAGAAGGGAAGAATCGGTATCTTTTTGGAATCCGTTCAGGAATACAAAGCGCTTTTGGATGCCTCTCTTCGCACCTTCAAGGCACAGGTTACCAGTGCAGTGGAGCTCACCGAAGAAGAAAAAGAAAAGCTCATTTTAAAACTGGAAAAAGCCGAAAACGGAAAGGTTTTTGCGGAGTATTTTGTGGATCCTTCGCTCATCGGCGGTGTGAAAGTGGAAATGAACGGCAAAATTATCGACGGTAGTGTCCGCCGTCGTTTAGATCTGGTGAAGGAAGTGTTGAATCCATGAATATCAGACCGGAAGAAATCAGCAACGTAATCAAAGAACAAATCAAAAATTATAATTCAAAAATCGAAATGAAAGATACCGGCACGGTGATCCTTGTCGGCGATGGAATTGCGCGCGTTTACGGCCTTCGCGAATGTATGGCGGGCGAGCTTCTTGAATTTGAAGATGGAAGCTTCGGTATGGCGCAGAATCTGGAAGCCGAAACCGTTTCGGTTGCCCTTTTATCGAATACCAACGGAATCCGCGAGGGTTCGAGTGTGAAAAGAACGGGCAAGGTTTTATCGGTTCCCGTTGGCGAGGCCATGCTTGGGCGCGTTGTGAATGCGCTCGGTCTTCCGATCGACGGCAAAGGCCCGATCGAAACCGATAAAACCCGTCCCATTGAATCGGAAGCCCCCGGTATCATCGAAAGAAAAAGTGTGTCGGTGCCGCTTCAAACGGGTATTAAGGCGATCGATAGTATGATTCCCATCGGCAGAGGCCAAAGAGAACTCATCATCGGCGACCGCCAAACGGGTAAAACCGAAATCGCCATCGATACCATCATCAATCAGAAAAATGAAGATGTGATCTGCATCTATGTTGCCATCGGCCAGAAAAACAGCTCGGTGGTTCAGATTGCAAATCAGCTCGAGGCAAACGGCGCGATGGATTATACCATCATCGTTTCCGCTTCTGCATCCGAATCTGCACCTTTGCAGTATGTGGCTCCTTATTCGGGCTGCGCGATGGCAGAATTTTTCCGCGAACAGGGAAAAGATGTTCTCATTATCTACGACGATCTTTCCAAGCACGCCGTGGCATACCGAGCACTTTCTCTTCTGATTCGCAGACCTCCGGGCCGTGAAGCGTATCCGGGCGATGTGTTTTATCTCCATTCCCGTCTTTTGGAGCGTGCGGCTTGCGTGGCTCCCGAATATGGCGGAGGATCCATCACCGCGCTTCCTTTGATTGAAACCCAAGCGGGCGACGTTTCCGCATATATTCCCACCAACGTGATCTCCATCACCGATGGTCAGATCTTCCTTGAAACCGAGCTTTTCCATTCGGGCGTTATGCCTGCCATCAACCCCGGTATCTCCGTGAGCCGCGTGGGCGGTTCTGCGCAGATTAAGGGAATGAAAAAAGTTTCGGGTGAACTCAAGCTCCTTTATTCTCAGTATCTGGAACTCAAAGCATTCGCGCAGTTCGGATCCGATTTGGATGCCGATACCAAAAAGCGCCTTGCCTTGGGTGAAAGAATTGTGGAGGTGCTTAAGCAGGGCAGAAATGCTCCGATTCGCGTGGGCTGTCAGGTTGCGATTGTGTATGCCGTAATCGGCGGTTATCTGAATGAAATCCCCGTTTCGAAGGTGAAAGAATACGAAAGAGATCTTTATGATCTTTTGGAAGCAAAGCATCCCGATCTTCTTTCTCGCATTGAAAAGGGAAGTTGGGAAGAAAAGGATATCGAGGAACTCAAAACTGCCCTTGATGAAATGAAGAGGTAAAAAATGGGTGCCGATACTAAGCTTCTTCGTCTTCGAAT
The DNA here is from genome assembly GCA_045658765.1 of Eubacteriales bacterium. Lineage (GTDB taxonomy): Bacteria > Bacillota > Clostridia > Oscillospirales > SIG627 > RGIG5579. Next base: position 6,254 of record JAZOVP010000096.1, read on the forward strand.
CAAAAGTGTGGATTCCACTTTGCACCTCACCAAAGCGATGGGGCTGGTGGCTTCCTCCAAAATTCGAAAAGCTACCGATTCGATGAATCGCGGCAGAATGTATGTAGAATCGCTGGAGGAAACGGTTTCCACTCTTTCTTCGTTCGACGAATGTAAACAAAATCCCTATTTTGCATCCGGATCCGAAAATCGCACTCGCCTTTTGGTGATTGCGGGCGATCGCGGTCTTGCAGGCGGGTATAATGCCAATGTGTTTCGCCTTTTGCGCGAATTTCCCGATGCGGAATTGATCCCGATCGGAAAGCGTGCATGCGAAGCGATTGGTGAGCCGATCGAGCTTGCGGAAAACTATCCTTATTCCAAAGCGCAGGCGCTTGCAGAAATGCTTTGCCGCGATTTTTTGGAGAAAAAATTCGATCGTTTCGGGATCGTTTGCACCAAATATCATTCTTTGATGTCGCAAGAGGCGTGCGTGAAATGGGTTTTGCCCCTTTCCCGCTCGGAAAATGAAAGTGCAAAAAGTGCGGTTTTCGAACCGAATGAAACTGCGGTTTTGAATGCTCTGGTTCCTCAATATGTGGCGGGTCAGATTCTTTCCTCAGTGAAGGAAAGTTTTGCCTCGGAAGTGGCGGCGCGCCGTGTTGCGATGGATAGTGCAGGCAAAAACGCGAAGGAAATGATCGATCAGCTTTCGCTCGAATACAATCGAGCACGCCAAGGCGCGATCACTCAGGAAATCACCGAAATTGTGGCCGGAAGCGGCGCGTAATTTCAGAAAGGAAATAATATGTCCGAACAAGCAAAAGGTATCGTTTCGCAGGTCATGGGACCTGTTGTCGATGTTGCCTTTGAAGAAGGATTCCTTCCTTCGATATACAATGCCCTCACCATGCAAAACGGTGATAAAACCCTCACTGTGGAAGTGGCTCAGCATATTGGCGATGGTATCGCCCGTTGCATCGCCATGTCTTCCACCGATGGTTTGAAGCGCGGCACTCCCGTGATCGATACGGGCAAGAGCATCAGCGTTCCCGTTGGCAGAGATACTTTGGGCAGAATTTTCAATGTGCTCGGCGATGCAGTGGATAATATGGAATTTACTTCCGATGCCGAAAGATGGGATATCCATCGCCCCGCTCCGAGCTATAGCGAGCTTTCCACCTCCACCGATGTGCTCGAAACGGGCATCAAGGTAATCGATCTTATTTGTCCTTATTCCAAGGGCGGTAAAATCGGTCTTTTCGGCGGTGCAGGCGTTGGTAAAACCGTGCTTATTATGGAGCTTATCAATAATATTGCAAAGCAGCACGGCGGTCTTTCCGTGTTCACGGGCGTTGGTGAAAGAACCCGCGAAGGAAACGATCTTTACAACGAAATGAAAGAATCGGGCGTTTTGGCAAATACCACCTTGGTATACGGCCAGATGAACGAGCCCCCCGGAGCGAGAATGAGAGTTGCGCTTTCGGGACTTACCATGGCAGAATATTTCCGCGATGAAGAAAAGCAGGATGTGCTTTTGTTTATCGATAATATTTTCCGTTTCACTCAGGCGGGAAGTGAAGTTTCCGCACTGCTCGGCCGTATGCCCAGTGCCGTTGGCTATCAGCCCACCCTCGCCACCGAAATGGGTGATTTGCAGGAAAGAATCACCTCCACCAAAAAGGGTTCGATCACTTCTGTTCAGGCAGTTTATGTGCCTGCAGACGACCTCACCGACCCTGCTCCCGCAACCACCTTTGCTCATTTGGATGCCACCACCGTGCTTTCGCGTTCCATCGCATCGCAAGGTATTTATCCCGCAGTGGATCCCTTGCAGTCCACGAGCCGCATCCTTTCCCCCGAGGTTCTCGGAAAAGAGCACTATGAAGTGGCGCGCGAGGTTCAAAGAATTCTGCAGCGCTATCAGGAATTGATGGATATTATTGCCATTATGGGTATGGATGAACTTTCCGATGAAGATAAGCTTCTCGTGCAAAGAGCAAGAAAGATTCAAAGATTCCTTTCTCAGCCCTTTGATGTATCCGAAAAATTCACGGGTATCCCCGGCACCTACGTTCCGCTTTCCGAAACCGTTCGCGGCTTCAAAGAAATCATCGAAGGCAAGCACGATGATCTTCCCGAATCTGCCTTCCTTTATGTTGGCACCATTGAAGAAGCGGTGGAAAAGGCGAAAAAGGTGGCAGAATGAAACCTTTTGAATTAAAAATTTCTTCTCCCGAGGGAGATCTCTTTTCCGGCGAGGCCGTAAAACTTGTGGTTCGAGCCGCCGAGGGCGATCTTGCGATTATGGCTGGGCATATTCCGTTTGTAACGTATTTAAAGCCCTGCACTGCCAAAATCGAATTGGAAGACGGCACCGAAAAATTCGGATCCCTTGAAAGCGGAATCCTCACGGTGAGCGCAGAGAAAACCATTCTTCTTTCGGGCGATTTTAATTGGAATGAATAAAGAAAAAGCCAAGTCATATGAGCTGTACTCTAAAGGATAGCAAAAAAAGATGCACGAAATTTTCGTGCATCTTTTAATTTTGTCTTATGCTGTAGCAAGCAGGGAAAATGTATATCTTTTTCCTCTTGTTAGGAGATCCTAAAACCCTTTTCTAAACAAATATCATCTATTCGATAAATTATAGTTTACCCAACTTCCAAACCGATAATAGCACGGTACAGCATTACAAGTCCTGCGCTTAGTAACGTACCGCCAATAATATCCGTGAGCCAATGTACGCCGGAAAGCAGTCTGCCAATTACCATAAAGGTAATAAATGTTATGATTGAAACAGCAACGATATTACGGAGCGCTTTGCTCTTTATGCGACTACCCAACTGCATTATAGTCGTCGGCATAACGCACATTACCAGCATTGTTGTTGAAGATGGGTAAGAAGCTTCTAAATATCCGTTTATCAGTACCGGTCTGTAGTTGATTACCACGCTCTCAAAAAACAAATAGGCGGCAATCGTGACTATATAAAACCCGCCCAAAACAAGAATGTCGTGTTCCACCTTGCGTATGCTTTTCCGCTTGATACACTGCACAAGTCCAAGTGTAGCAAATCCCATACACACAAAGATAGGCACAAGTCCAAGCCAATCCGTTATGTTGTAAAGTCCCCAATGCACGCCCGTCAGATTATGGAAAAAACCATTGATGCCGGCAAATCCCACAGATGAACCTTGTGGGCCAATTGCACGGAAATCTACAAA
>JAZOVP010000097.1:0-2310 GCA_045658765.1 Eubacteriales bacterium
TTTGCCAGAAAATCATCCACAATGAGGATATGCTCCCCTTCCGAGAGGAATCTTTTGGAAACAATCACTTGATTTTTATTTTTATGGGTAAACGATTCCACTTCTGCCACATACATATCGCCATCAATATTGATGGATTTGGATTTTTTGGCAAATACCATAGGTACCCCAAATTCCTTGGCCACAAAAGCGGCGATGCCGATGCCCGAGGCTTCGATGGTCATCACCTTGGTGATGGTTTTATGAGCAAAACGGCGCTTAAATTCCCTGCCGATTTCTTCCATGAGGGAAATATCCATTTGGTGATTCAAAAAGCTATCTACTTTTAGCACATTGCCCGATTTGACAATGCCGTCTTTTACAATTCTTTCTTCTAAAAAGTTCATTTTTCTCCCCCTTTTATTTTGCAATCTCTCTTGCCACATAAACTCCGCTTGCCGAAGCATGAGACAAGGAATGGGTGATGCCGCTACCGTCGCCGATGATATAAAGGCCGGGGAAGCAGGTTTCCAAATTGCGATTCACCTGAACTTCCATATTATAGAATTTCACTTCCACACCGTAAAGCAGAGTATCATCGTTTGCAGTGCCGGGTGCAACCTTATCGAGCGCATAAATCATTTCGATAATGCCATCTAAAATACGCTTGGGCAATACCAAACTCAAATCACCGGGAGTTGCATTCAAGGTGGGGGTGATAAAGGCATCTTCAATACGGCTTTGGGTGGATCTGCGGCCTCGGATCAAATCACCGAAGCGCTGAACGATCACTCCCCCGCCGAGCATATTGCTAAGACGGGCGATGGATTCACCATAGCCATTGGAATCCTTAAACGGTTCGGAAAAATGCTTTGCCACAAGAAGGGCAAAATTGGTATTGGCGGTTTGCTTTGCGGGATCTTCATAGCTATGACCGTTTACGGTGATAATGCCGTTTGTGTTTTCGTTCACCACGGCGCCTTTCGGGTTCATGCAGAAGGTGCGAACCTTATCGCCGTATTTTTCGGTGCGGTAAACGATTTTGCTTTCATAAAGTTCATTGGTCAGATGCTCAAACACGCTTGCGGGAAGCTCCACGCGCACCCCAATATCCACGCGATTGGAGCTGGTGGGAATATCAAGATCACGGCAAACCTTTTCCATCCATTTACTGCCGCTTCTGCCAACAGAAACAATGCACTTTTCGCAGGTATAAAGCTCTTCCCCGATTTTCACTCCGTAGCCGCCTACCACAACCTTAATGCTTTCCACGGGAGTATCGAAGAAAAACTGAACCTTATCTTTTAAATACGCATAGATATTTTCCAGCACGATATAGTTGATATCGGTGCCGAGATGGCGCACCGAAGCATCGAGCAGATGCAAATCGTGCTGAATGCAAAGGGTTTTAAATTTTGAGCCGGCGGTGGTATAGAGTTTGGTGCCTTCCCCACCGAATTTCAAATTGATTTTATCCACATATTGCATCAGATCAAGCGCGCACTTTTTGCCGATGCGTTCATATAAAGTGCCGCCAAAATCGTTGGTGATATTATATTTGCCATCCGAAAAGGCACCTGCACCGCCAAAGCCGCTCATAATCGAACAGCTCTTGCAGCCAATACAGCTTTTGATCTTTTCTCCGTCGATCGGACAACGGCGCTTGGAAAGTTCGTGCCCTGCCTCGAAAACGGCAATTTTTAGATCCGCATTCTTCTGCAAAAGCTCATACGCCGCGAAAATACCACCGGGGCCTGCCCCAATGATAATCACATCAAAATTCATAAGATCCTCCTTGTTTTGGAAAAAACCAAAATAATAAACAACAAAATCATTATATCACATTTTAGAAAAAAAGCAAATGAAAACAAAAAAAGAACCGCACAAATTGTGCGGTTCCAAAGAAAAGCAAATGAGTTTCTACGCTAATTTAACCACGATAAAATCATCAAATTCTTTGATGCCATCGGCAGTCGGCCACGCTTTCATATCGGCTGCCGCCTCTTTGGCTTTTTCTTTTTGCTCATTTGAAGGGAGAATTAAAAAGTCGTATCCATACGCTTTAAAAATATCGTGCACTTTTCCCTCTCCGAAGGCATTCACTCCCCAAGAAATCATCGATAAGCCGTTTACCGATTCAGACGCGCGATCACGGTTATTAAAATAACTGTTTTGAGGCGCTCCAATGAAAACAACGGGCTTTGATATGTCAACATTTGCGATCAACTGAGTTGCAATGGTATTCACGGCAAAAGATTCTTTTTTGTATCTTTGATAATCATTATAAAAATCTCTGTTCATCTCTGCTAAGTCGGAGGCCAAGCGGTCTTA
>JAZOVP010000098.1:0-1436 GCA_045658765.1 Eubacteriales bacterium
CAAAGTTGCGAATTGAATTTGCCGCGGCAGTTTCGCTATGCTCAAATCAGATCAGGGGAGGGCGGGTGAGCCAGACAATCGCTTTCAACGAAAGGAACCAGCGGCCCGGACGGGCCGGAGGCCCCCGCTCACCTGATCCACTGAACCCGCCATCCTCTCTCACGGGCTCGTCGGGTTTCGGCCCGGCGGGCCCGTCCCTCATATGTGTTAAGCGCGATCATTCCAATAAATTCTTACATATGGCTTTTCTTTAAAGTCATCGGTTTCTTCGGAAGTTTCGAAAAAAACTGCATAAACGCCGTCTTGAAGATAGCGTTTAGCATACTTGGCTGGCAAGCGACCAATTTCTTCGCCAGCTGAACTGACGATAACGTGGTCATCGAAATCTTCTTCAATTTGAAGCTCTTCGCCTTCGCTTAAAAACATTATTAGCTCTTGCTTGTATTGGCTTTTAAACGCAGTAAGAGCGACAACAGTTTGCTCGCGCCATTCGTTTCCTTTTCGCTTGTCACGATAAAATACAAGAAATGCCTTTCCAGTGTCAGAATCGCTTTTTACAGATTCGATGCATAAAAGATAAGGGTCGTTTCGACGAATCCAGTCAAAAAGCATATCTTCTTTTTGTTTTAAAATTCCAATATCGCTATCGTTAGAAAAAAGATGTATTTTCCCATCAATTTCTTTTGGCTCTAGCATCCATTCATTATTGGTCACATTTTTTTCTAAAGCATCTCGGTTAGTTAACAAGAAATCAACGCTATATTTATAAGCCAATGGTGCGCCGTTTTTCTGAGAAGGAATAACAATATCATATTTTTCTTTTTTAGGCAGTTGCGGAGTAGCAATTTCTTCTTTTACATTTTCTTTTTCTGGTTGAGCAGTTTCCGGCGCATCCTTGTTTGATTTAAACAGTTTGGAAAAGAATCCCATAAAACATCTCCTTTGCTTATATTTTACGCCTTCTGGCCCAGTCTAGCCGTATCGTTTTTTCGATATCGACCGGAGGCTACCAGATCGGCGGCGTAGTCCAGTAATTTCTCCCGGCCTTCTTCGTTCAATTCCTCCAGCGCGTTGGAGAGGCGTTGCAGCTCGGAGGAGGCCGGGGTGGGGGTGACCCAAGTTGTCTGTGTGCCGTTCAGCAGGTAGTCGGATGTGGTGCCCAATACGGATGCAATGGTATCCAGTTTGGAGCGGTAAGATTTAGATTTGCGTTTTTTCCATTCGCTGATTCTTGCGGGATCAACGTCAATGTCGGCTGCAAAATCTTTTTGTTCTTTATATTTTTGAGCAACTAACTCAAAAATACGGTCTACGATGTCCATTGAAACCACCTCCGAAAAACACACAATTGCGAAAGTTGTAATTTGTGCATTACCACAAAATGCGGTAACCGCTATTGACAATTGCGAATTCCGCAATTATAGTTATTCCCGTAA
>JAZOVP010000099.1:0-55101 GCA_045658765.1 Eubacteriales bacterium
CTATTATGAATTCCTCTTTGTGCGCGGAGCGAAAACACTTTTTACCGATACGCTTAACAACGTTGATTTTACACTTTCAGACCACCCTGCAAACCGTTTTCGTCTCTTGGTTTACGAAAAGGGATTTGATACTCCCGCGTGGTTTCGCCGCAGCGTGATGTATCAGGTTTTCCCTGACCGCTTTGCATTCTCCGCCGATGACACGGCGAAAAAAGGTGTGGAATACCATCGCGGGAATCAAAAAATTGTTTTCCAGCTTGGAAATCACCTTCGCGCTCTCTTCGGGAATCGCGCGGAAGCGAATCAAGCAAAATCCGAGCAGAATAAAGAAAAAAAGATAAGCCATTTGGCTTAAAGTGGATAAAAATAACTGCATAAAATCCCCTTTTTGTTTTTTTACTCTCAAAAGTATACTTCTTTTTGATCAAAAAAGCAAGAGATCAGCCCGAGCATTTTGCTCGGGCTGATTTTATCATTTTAAGGTATCGGCAATCTTGAAAATCAGTTCTTCCGATTTTTTCCAGCCAAGGCAAGGATCGGTAATCGATTTTCCAAATGTGTTCTCGCCAATCTTCTGCGCGCCGTCTTCCAGGTAGCTTTCAATCATCAGCCCCTTCACCATACCGCGAATATCTTGGTTGTGATTGCAACTGTAAACCACATCCTGGGCAATGCGAATCTGTTCTAAATATCGCTTTCCCGAATTTGCGTGGTTGGTATCAATAATCACCGCAGGGTTTTGAAGGGTGCTCTCGGCATATAAAGCCGAAAGCTCCAGCAGGTTTTCATAGTGGTAATTCGAAACCGTCTTTCCCGTAAAATCAATATATCCGCGCAAAATCGCGTGGGCATAGGGGTTTCCGTCGCTGTGAACCTCCCATCCGCGATATAAAAATGTGTGCGCTCCTTGCGCGGCATGGATCGAATTCATCAAAACATGAAGATCCCCGCTCGTTGGGTTTTTCATCCCAACAGGAATATCCATTCCACTTGCCGCAAGGCGGTGCTGCTGATTCTCCACCGATCTTGCCCCCACCGCAACATATCCCAAAAGATCCGATAAATAGCGATGATTTTCAGGGTAAAGCATCTCATCCGCGCAGGTAAATCCAAAATCGGAAAGCGCCGCGCGGTGCAGTTCTCGAATGGCAATAATCCCCTTGAGCATATCGGGTCGCGAGGCGGGATCGGGCTGGTGAAGCATGCCCTTATAGCCATCGCCCGTGGTGCGGGGCTTGTTGGTATAAATCCTCGGAATAATCAAAAGCTTTTCTTTGGTTTCTTCTGCCACCCGGGCAAGTTTTTCCAAATACGAGAGCACCGCCTCGGAGTTATCGGCAGAGCAAGGCCCAATCACCAAAACAAATTTTTGGCTCTTTCCCGAAAAAACATCGCGAAGCTCATTTAGGGTTTCTTCCCGCTTTTTTGCCCATTCCTCTTTCACGGGAAATTGGGCTTTGATTTCTTTGGGAATGGGAAGTTTGCGAATGAAATTCATTGTTTTACTCCTTGTTTGTCAAAAAGCGCTCTTCGCGCTGTGGAAAGTCGCATCATCTCTTTCATCTCTTCCACCTTTTCCTCTTTGATGCAAAGGTATAAGCGATCAAAGGTTTCGCGGAAGCGATCCATCTCCTGAATCAGAGCGCCCTTATTCAATAAAAACAGCTCCGACCACATATTTTCCTGAATCTTGGCAATGCGGGTTAAATCGCGAAATGAGTCGCCCGTGTAGTCCACCAGCCCCTCATCGTCTCCCGTGCACATCAAAGAAACCGCGATGCAGTGAGTGAGCTGAGAAAGAAAGGCAATCATTTCATCGTGCTTTTCGGGGGATAGCACCGAAACCGATCTCACCCCGAGCTCTTTCCCGAGCTCTTTGCAAACTTCAATCGCTTCGGGCGTGTTTTTCTCGGTGGGCACCACAATGTAGTTTGCGCCCAAAAAGATCGCATCGTCGCTGTTTCTCACCCCGCCCGTTTCTTTTCCTGCCATCGGGTGCGCGGCAATAAATTCCACCCCCATCGGCAAAAGATCTTGAATGTTCGAAACAATTCCGCTTTTCACACCGGTAACATCGGTTAAAATCGCGCCTGCAGGGAATTTCTTTGCGTGTTCTTCGATCCATTCAATCAAAACATGCGGATAAAGCGCAAACACCGTGATTGCGGCATCGCGCAAAAATTCTTCCTTCACTTCGGTTGCCCCGCGATCAATCAGCCCGTTTTCAAGGGCAAATTTCAGCGAATCGGGATCTTTTTCAATGGCAGAAACCGTGTAGCCCTTCTTTTTGAGCGCTCTGGCATAGCTTCCGCCCAAAAGCCCAAGGCCAACAATTAAAATTTCGGTTTCCGCATTTTTATTCAGTTTCATTTAAAGTTACTTTCACTCCTAATTTTGCAATCCGATCAAAATAATCGGGAAAACTTTTTCTCACCGCCTCCGCACCTCGCAGAGTTCCTCCAAATCGCGAAAGGATTATGCTCATCGCCATTGCAATTCTGTGATCGTTGTGAGAATCGATGCTCTGTTTCGGCGCCGAAATTCCGCTCGGCACCAAAATTTCATTTTCTTTTATTTCAAGGTGTACCCCGCATTTTGCAAGTTCCTGCTTCATCGCCTCACCGCGATCGCTTTCCTTCAAGCGAAGGCGGGCAGTGCCAAGAAATTTTGCTCCGTGAAAAGAAGCGGCAAGCGCGAATAAAATCGGAGCAAGATCAGGGCAATCGGCAAGATCAATTTCGGCAAATCCCGCTTTTAAAGCGCGAAAATGCTCCCGATAAATCCGATCCCCTTGCATCGAATCTTCTTTCAGCCCCAAAACTTCCACTTCGCCCCCCAAAAGGGTAAAGGCATCCAAAAAGGCGGCATTGGAAAAATCTCCCTCCACCGTAAAGTTTTGCGCGGCAAAAACGCTTTTTGCGGGAATCAGAAACGCATTTTCTTCTTTTTGAATCTCCACTCCAAAATCTCTCATCGCAGAAAGTGTGAGATCAAGATACGAAGCACTTTCGGTTTTTCCGATGATCTCGATTCGGCTCTCTTCGGAAAGGAGCGAGAGGGCAAATAAAAGCCCCGTGATAAATTGGCTCGAAAGATCTCCGGGAATCCGATAACTCCCCGCAGAAAGTTTTCCCTTCAAGGTAAGGGAATCTTCGGTTTTCTCAAAAAGAAATCCGTTTTCTTTGCAAAGGTTTTCATAAATCGAAAGCGGGCGCTCAAAAAGGCGCTTCGCCCCGCGCAGCACGATTTTTTCTCCCGTGATCAGGCAAATCGGAATCAAAAAGCGAAGGGTGCTTCCGCTTTCTGCGCAAAAAAGTTCTTTTCCCGTGGGGCGGGGAAATAAAATTCCCTTCACCCGCACCGAATTATTTTCAATCTTAAATTCTGCCCCGAGTTCGCTCAGAGAAGCGATCGTGGCCTTAATATCCTCCGAAAATTCAATCGGAGAAATTGTGCTTTCCCCATTTGCAAAAGCCGCGCAAATCAGCGCGCGGTGCGCCATGCTCTTGGAAGGCGGTGCCGAAAGAGAGCCCTTTGCAAACGAGGGAGTAAAAATCGCATTCATGCTTTTTTTCCTTTTTGATCGATCAAAAGATCCATCGCTTCCAAATATCCGTCAAAGCCCTTGCCCGAAATTGTTTTTATGCAGGCAGAGCGAACAAAACTGATCCGGCGAAATTCTTCCCGCTCGGAAACTTTGGAAATATGCACCTCCACCGCCGGAATCGAAACACTCTTCAGCGCATCCAAAATCGCCACGCTCGTATGGGTGTATGCCGCGGGATTGATCACAATCCCATCGATTCTTCCATAGGCGCTTTGAATGGCATCCACCAAAGCTCCTTCGTGGTTTGATTGAAAAATCTCCACTTCAATCGCTCTTTTCTTCGCGTGCTCTTCAATGAGCGCGCAAAGCTCGGCATAGGTGCCCTTTCCGTAGTGTTCGGGCTCGCGAATCCCCAAAAAATTGAGGTTCGGGCCGTTTAAAACCATCAGTTTCATTGCAGTTCCTTCTGTATTTTCAGTAAATTTTCTTCTAAATTTCGCGTGATCGGAATTTTCTTATCGCAAACTGTGCAGTAAATCCCGTAGCGCTCTTCGTATCGTTTTTTCAGATCCTCGGGCGTGGAGGAAAGCGGTCTTGATGCCGTGCTCTGAAGATCCGAAAGCGGCGCATCCAAAAAGAAAATCCGCCCGTTTTGCTTCAGTGCCGAAACATTTTCCTCGCGCAAAATCGCGCCTCCGCCCACCGCGATCACGCATCCGCCTTTTTTTGCGATTTCGCGGATCACGCGCGTTTCAATCTTTCGAAAAGCATCTTCGCCGCCTTCGGCAAAAATTGCGGGAATCGATTTTTTCTCTTCTTTTTCAATCACTTCATCGCTATCGATAAAATCTTTTCCCAGTAGATTGGCAAGTTCTTTTCCGATCGTGCTCTTCCCGCAAGCGGGCATCCCGATCAAAACAAGATTTTCCTGTTTTTTCAAAATAAAATCAAAAAGCGGCTCGATCATAGAAGATAGATCCTCTTTTTCGGCAAAAATCTCTGCCGCAAATCCCGCCTGCGCCACCAGCATAAAAAGCCCGCCAATCGCAGGAATCCCGCGCTTTTCGGCTTCTCTTAGAAGCTTTGTTTTCAAAGGATTATAGATCACATCCATCACTCCCGAAAGATTCGGAAAAAAGGAAAGATCAATCGGCAAAGCATCGATTTCGGGGTGCATTCCCACGGGTGTGGTGTTCAGAATCACCTCGGTTTCCGAGCGCCCAAGCGCTTCTTCATAGGAAAGGGAGCCGTCTTTTTTGGTTCTGCCAACCCGAACTGCGCTTTTTGCGCCAAGAGCGGTGCAAAGCGCCAAGGCGGTTTTGGAGGTGCCGCCCGTGCCGAGAATCAAAACATTTTTATTCTGAATCCCAATCCTGCCCTTTTCGAGCGCCGCTTTCATTCCCGCAAAATCGGTGTTGAAGCCAAAAAGCTTGCCATTTCGGTTTACCACCGTGTTCACCGCGCCGATTTTTTCCGCTTCGGGTGAAATTTTGTCTAAATAAGAAATCACATCGCTTTTATAGGGAATGGTAACATTGATTCCCCGAAAATCGCGCGATTTCATAAAGGAATCAAATTCTTCTTTTTTCACGGGGCAGAGCTCATATTCATAAAGCCCGATTTTCGAATGAAGGATCTCGGAAAAACTGTGCCCCAAGGTTTCTCCGATCAGTCCGTATTTCATGTTAGTTCTCCGGTGCAAAAAAATCCGTGCCGAATCGTGCGCTCAGCGCATCAAAAATCACAAGCGCCGCAATCGCATCCACCACCGCACCCGCTCTGTGCACAATGCAGGGATCGTGGCGCCCTTTTGCGGAAAGCACGCATTCTTTTTTCGTTTTGAAATCCACTGTGTTTTGCTCTTTTGCAATGGTGGGGGTGGGTTTGATTGCCACCGAAAAACGGATCGGCATCCCGTTTGAAATCCCGCCATTGATTCCGCCGTTGTGATTCGTGCGGGTTTTGATGGCACCATTTTCATTCAGGCAAAATTCATCGTTTGCCTCGCTTCCGCGCATGGCGGCAAAGCCAAAGCCCTCGCCAAATTCCACTCCCTTCACCGCAGGAATCGAAAAGAGCGCGTGGGATAAAAGGCCTTCCAGCGTGTCAAACCAAGGTTCGCCCACTCCCGCGGGCATCCCGAGAATGCAAGTTTCAAGAATCCCGCCCAAGCTGTCGCCTTCGTTTTTGGCAAAAAGAATTTCATTTTGCATCTTCTCGCCCGCTTCTTCATCAAGCACGGCAAATTGCTTTCCCGAAAGAGAAAGAATATCACTCTCTTCGTTTTCAAATCCGCGATCCGAAATGCTTCCGATCGATTTGATATGAGTGCCGATCAAAATTCCTTTTTCGCGCAAAGCATCATATAAAATTGCCCCCGCCGCCACAAGTGCCGCAGTGATTCTGCCCGAAAAATGGCCGCCCCCGCGCACATCCTGAAATCCGTGGTATTTTATCTCGGCGCAAAAATCCGCGTGGCCGGGGCGAAGCGGCATCGAATCATAATCAGAGGAGTTCTGATTTTGGTTTTCAATCAAAAGGCAAAGGGGAGTGCCCGTGGTTTTTCCATTGCAAACTCCGCTCACAATCGAAAAAGCATCTTCTTCTCTGCGCGGGGTGGAAATTTTTCCCCAAGGTCTGCGCCTCAAAAGCGCCTTTTTGATGCTGTCTTCCGAAATCGAAATTCCGGGTGCAAGTCCATCGAGCACAAAGCCGATCTTTTCCCCGTGGCTTTCTCCGAAAAGCGTGAGCACCACAGAAGAACCAAAACTGTTTTTCATTTTCTTATCCTTTCATTTTGTTCGCAAAAAGCGAAAAAGGAATGGTTTCCATTCGGTGCGAGCCGATTTGATCCACGCGGATCAGCGTGATCTGATCCCCCGCGGTTTTTTTATCTTTTTGCATCGCCCCGATCAATTTTTCCTTGGAAAATTCACATTCGGTGGGAAGCCCCATCTTTTCAAGCACCGCCAAAATTCGGTTTGCCGCCTCGGGAGCACACATCGGAATCATCCCAATCGCCACGCATTCCCCGTGAAGCAGGGGATTTTTGCCCTTGTGGCTCTCGCGCTCGATCGCGTGGCCAAGGGTGTGCCCGAAATTGAGCACCTTGCGCTTTCCGCCTTCCTTTTCGTCTTCTTCCACCACCATCTTTTTGATCCGAAGTGATTTTTCAATCACGGTTTCGATTTTTTCCATCGGATCCTCGGTTTCCAAAAACGAAAAGAATTCTTCATCGAAGGTGGAAGCCATTTTCACCGCTTCGGCAAGTCCCGCCGCGATCTGCCGTTTCGGCAGAGAAAAAAGCGTGTTGGGATCAATCAAAACCGCCTTCGGCGGATAAAATGCCCCCACCATGTTTTTATAACCGTCAAAATTCACCGCCACTTTTCCGCCAATGGACGAATCCACCTGCGAAAGAAGGGTGGTGGGAATGTTGTAAAAATCCACCCCTCGCAAAAACGATGCGGCAACAAAGCCCGCCAAATCTCCGATCACTCCGCCCCCAATGGCAATCACGCAGTCGGTGCGGGAAAATCCCTCCTCGAGCATGGTTTTGATAATCGCCTCAAAGGAAGCCAAGGTTTTCGATTCCTCTCCTGCGGGCAACACAAAAACTCTGTTTTCCTTGCACTGGGAAGAAATCGTATCAATATATTCTTTCGGAATGTTTTCATCGGTGATAATCATGCACTTGCGCGAAAGATCAAGCTTTTCTCCCGCGCTCTTCAGTGCCCCCCGCTCCAAGTGGATCGGGTAAGAGCCCGTCGAGGTGGCAACGGATAAAATCATACTTCCTCCTGAATGAAAACGCTTGTGTTTTCAAAAGCACCCAAAATTTTCAGATCGTTGCAGTTTTCTTTTAATAAAGCAAGCATTTTTTCGCCCTCAGGGCTTCGAATATCGCCCTCGCCCTCGCAGAAAAAGTAGTATTCCCACGAAAGGTTTTTGGTGGGGCGGCTCTTGATGGCGCGCAGGTTGAATCCGTGCGTTCCAATGGCAGAAATTGCCTTCGCCAAAGCGCCCGCTTCGTTTTTCACGGTAAAAAGCATCAGAAAATGGCGATCGTTTTCGGAATGGGCCTTCTCCGCGCGGGAAAACACCGCAAATCGAGTGGTGTTTCCGCCTTTTTCGTGAATATGATTTCGCAAAATTTCAAGCGAATATTCCTCCGCCGCCTCGGCACTGGCAATCGCCGCAAGGGTGGGATCTTGGCTTTGGGCCACCATCTTTGCCGCTTCGGCAGTGGTGGCGGCTTCCATGGTTTTCACTCCCATCTTCTTCAAAAAAGCCGCGCATTGGCCAAGCGCTTGCGGATGGCTGATCACGCATTTGATCTCGGAAAGGGAAGTGCCCTTTTTTGCCAAAAGGTTTTGCACCACTTCTATTTCATAAATTCCGCTCACAAAAAGCGAACCGAAAAACGAAAGATCCATCACTTTCCCAACATCGCCGTTGGTGCTGTTTTCCAAAGGAAGCACCGCCGCATCGCATTTGCCCTCTTCCACCGCGCGATAAGCGGCGGCAAAATCAGAAAAAGGGCAAAGGGTGGCATCGGGGAAAATGCGCTTTGCGGCAAGCTGGGCAAAAGCGCCGGGAGTGCCCGCATAAGCAATCTGCATTCCGTTTAAAAGGCGGGATTGATAGTTTTTCGAAAGATCCATCAAGGAGTGCAAAAAATTCACATAATAATCGCGCACCGAGTCGCTTTCAATGCGCTCAGCCCCGCGCGCAATCACCTGTGCTTCTCGCGCAGAATCAAAAATCGGCATCCCCACTTCTTTTTTGTAAAGAGCCACTTTTTTTGCTTCTTTCATTCGCTTTTCAAAAAGGCGAGCCATTTCGGCATCGATCTTGTCGATCTCCTGTCTTGCCTCTTCCAAAAGAGATTGTTTCATTTTTTATATTCCTCCATCAAGGCACGAAATGCCGGCAAGGATTTTTCAATGGTTTCTTTTTTCACGCAGTAGGCAATTCTCACAAAGCCCTTCACCCCAAAGGAATCACTCGGCACAATCAAAAGCTCGTATTTCTTTGCTTTTTCGGCAAAGGCAGAAGCATCCTCCTCGGGAGATTTCACAAAAAGATAAAATGCGCCCTGCGGCGGGGTAACGGTATAGCCCATTTCGGTCAGGGCATCTGCCAGAATCGCGCCGTTTTCGCGATAGGATTCAATATCGCTTGTGAGCCCTTGGCATTTTGCAATGAGCCGCTGCCAAATCGAAGGTGCGCAAACAAATCCAAGAGATCTGCCCGCCCCGCAAATGGCGGCAAACACATCCTCTTTTTCGGGGCATTTTGCCGATACCATCAAATAACCGATTCGCTCGCCCGGCAGGGAGAGGGATTTGCTATAAGAATAAGCCACCAGCGTGCGATCATAAATCGCGGGAAGATAAGGCACCGCGCCTTCTTCATAATAAAGCTCGCGATAGGGCTCGTCGGCAAGAAGGAAAATTTCAGTTTTGAATTCCTTCTCTTTCTTTTTCAGAATCTCGGCAAGCTTTTCAAGACTCTCTTTGCTGTAAACCGCACCGGTGGGGTTGTTCGGAGAGTTGAGGAGCAAAACCTTGGTTTTGGGGGTAATTGCCTTTTCAATCGCCAAAAGATCAAGCTGGAAAGAGGGCTGGGTGCATAAAACAGGCACCAAAACCCCGCCCGCCTTTTCGCAGAAAACGCGATATTCAGGGAAAAACGGAGCAGGCACAAGCACCTCTTCTCCGGGCAATAAAACCGCGTGGAGCGCGGTGGTAAGCGATGCCGCGGCACCGCAAGTCATATAAATCAAATTCGGCGAAGCGGGGAAACCAAAGCGATTCTCAATCGAAGAAGCAATCGCACTGCGCACTCCCATATCCCCCGCAGAAGAGGTGTAGCCGTGAAGAAGGCAGGGATCGGTGTTTTCCGCAAGATCAATCAATGCCTCGCGCACCGCATCGGGCGCGGGGATCGAGGGATTTCCGAGCGAAAAATCAAACACATTCTCCGCACCGATTTCGGCCTTTCTTTTGGCACCGTATTCACTGATCGCGCGAATCACCGAACTTTGTTTTCCAAGCATAAGCATTTTTTCCGAGAGCATAAATTTCCTCCTATCAAATAAAAAAGCCCGCACCTTCATACGCTCAAAAGAACGCACAAATTGCGGACAATCTGAATCCCTTGGAAAGAATTACTTTCCGGAAGACAGGCAGTCCGCTGCAGCATAATAATAAAATCGGGTGGTGTAAAACTGAGTCATACCGCCTTCTCCTTTTTTCAGAATTTTTAATCATTATATTCCCTTTTTTTCCAACTGTCAAGTCAATCAATAAAAAAAGTCCAAAAACCGCCGCCCAAAGTCCGCCCCTCTTTTTTCACCAAAAAAGAAAAAGTCCGATTGTTCGGACTTTTAAGAAGCAGAGAAAAATTCTTCCCGCATTTTCTTTAAAATTCTTTTTTCCTCGCGCGAAACCTTCACCTGCGTGCATCCCAAAAATCGTGCCGTTTGCGCTTGGGTGAGCGATTTAAAATAGCGCAGTTCAATGAGCATCCTCTCGTTTTTCGGCAAAGCCGCCACCGCCTCGCGAAGCGCGATCTTCCCAAGCGCTTCCTCAATGTTGTCTTCTCCAATGATCTTCTCGGGCGAAAAGCCCGTGGCTTCATCCTCTTCATAAAGCGAAAGCGCGGGTCTTGCCGATTCCAGTGCCATCACCGCCTTTTCCTCGGAAACCGCAAGGGCAGAGCAAATCAAATCAAGGGTTGGGCTTTTGCCCTCTTTTTTTTCGTATTCTTCCGTGAAGCGAAAAATCGAGGCGGCAAGGGATTTTGTTTCTCGGCTGATCTTGATCCAGCCGTCATCGCGCAAAAATCGCTTGATCTCGCCCATAATGAGAGGCACCGCATAGGTGGTGAATTTGCAATCCTTTTCGGGCAAAAATCCGCGAATCGCCTTGATCATTCCCATCGTGCCGATTTGGATCAAATCTTCCAGTTCCACCCCGCGCCCCGTAAAGCGAAGCGCAATGCTCTTCACCAGCCCAAGATTGGTGGAAACAATCTTCTCCATCGCCTCGCGATCCCCTTCTTTTGCAAGAAGGAGTGTTTCGGGATCGTTTATGTAAGGCGTCATCAAAGTTTTTTTCTCATGGTAATCCGAGTAAGCCCGGGCTTTGAGGTAATGCGCACCGAATTGCAAAAAGCGGCAATAATCGGAAGCCCCATTCCGCTTCGCTCTCCCTCGCGATCGGTGGTGAAAAAGGGCTCCATCGCTTTTTCCACATCCTCGATCCCGCGCCCTTTATCCGTTACCCGTATCATCAGGGTTCGATTTTCATAAAAGCAGAATTCCAAGGTAACATATACCTTCTCGTTTTCCATTCCGCGGTATCCGTGCACGATCGCATTGGTAACCGCCTCGCTCACCACAGTTTTAATATCGGAAAGCTCCTCCGGCGTTACCCCGAGGTGCATCAAAAAGCCCGCCGCCACCACGCGTGCAAAACTTTCGTTTTCACTTCGCGCCAAAAAATGAATCTTCGCAGAATTTTGAATCTTGTTCATTCTCGTTTCCTTTCGCATATTGAATTTCCAGCATTTTATCCACCCCCGCAAATTTCAAAATTCTCAAGCAGTCTTTTGCGGGATTTTGGAGCACAAAACCGCACCCCTCTTCTTCCGTTTTGCGCTTTCTTCCCAAAATAAGCCCGAGCCCCGAAGAATCCATAAAATCCGTTTCGCCAAGATCCAGAATCAGTCGGCGGGGCTTTGCGCTCTTTAGCTTTCGATCAATCTCATCGCGAATTCCGGGTGCGCTGTGATGGTCAATATCGCCTGTGATACGGGCAATCAAATCGCCGTTTTGTTCTATTGTTTCCAGTTTCATCGTCTTATCCTTTCTGTTTCCTTTCCGAGGTGATTGTAGCAAAAAGAAAAAGAGGATTTTGTCATTTTCTGCGTTTTGCCTCGATTGACTTTTTTGCCCGCCAAAGTTATAATAAAGAAAAGAAAGGGAGGATAAAAAATGAAACTCATCTCTTGGAATGTAAACGGTCTGCGCGCCTGCAAAGAAAAGGGCTTTTTTGATTTTTTCGAATCGGCTTCTGCCGATCTTTTCTGCGTGCAGGAAAGCAAAATGCAAAAGGAGCAAGCCGAAATCCTCACCCCCAATCACCTCCAGTTCTGGTCGAGTGCCGAAAAAAAGGGCTATTCGGGCACGGTGATCTTCTCAAAAAAAGAGCCCCTTTCGGTGCAGTATGGCATCGATGGCAAATATAGCGATGAAGGGCGGCTCATCACCTTGGAATTCGATTCCTTCTATCTTGTGAATTCCTATACCCCCAATTCCCAAAACGAACTCAAGCGCCTCCCGTTTCGTATGCAGTATGAAGATGATCTAAGGGAATATCTATCCGATCTCAAGGCAAAAAAAAGCGTGATCCTCTGCGGCGATCTGAATGGGGCGCATCAAGAGATCGATCTGAAAAATCCCAAAACAAATATTGGAAATCCCGGCTTTTCCCCCGAAGAGCGCGAAAAATTCTCGCGTCTTCTGGAGGCGGGCTTTGTGGATTCCTTCCGCTATCTTTATCCCGATCAAACCGATGCCTATTCTTGGTGGAGCTATCGTATGCGCGCCAGAGAGCGAAATGTGGGCTGGAGAATCGATTATTTCGTGGTTTCCGAAGATCTTGCTCCCAAAATTTGCGATAGCAGAATTCTCCCCGAAATCTTCGGCTCCGATCACTGTCCGGTTGAACTCACCATCAATATCAAATGAAAAGAAATTCGTTTTTTATTGGGTGTTTTCGTTTTCTTCGTTCGCTCTTTTCTCCCGCGGTGATTTTTTTCTCGCTCACCCTTCTTCTCTTTGCTTTTTTGAGCGGATATTTATTTACCCCGCCCGAAAAAAAAGAGAATCTTTCCGAAGAAGAGGAATATCGCCTTTTGGAAGATGCCCTTCTTGATATGCAAAGAAGTGTGGCAAAAGCGCCCACCGAAGAAGCAAAGCGTCCGTTCCGAGAAGGTGTTTTCTTTTATAAAACCGCGATGGAAGAAAAAATCCCCGTGTGGTCAAGCTCGTTTTATTCCGAAGTGCTCCATCGCCTTTCCATCCTTTTGGCATCCCCCGAAAAAACCGATCAAACCGAAAAGGAAATCAAAAGTTTAAAAGAAATCCTCGAAAAGGAAGATCGGGAGGGCTTTGTTTTCTATCTCGAAGAAAAAATGCGCCAATCGGGCAATTTTTCCGAAAAAGAAATCGCGCTTCATCGCGATCAGAATTTTCTGATTTTTTCAAAAGATAATCCCGAATCCGCAGGCAGGGAAGAGCTTCTGGAAGATATTTTCCTTTTAAGGGAAAGTCTTTTGGAAGGAAAAAATAAATTCCACCTCGCCGAAAAAGAAGCAAAATTCGATGAGAGGAAAGCCCAAAAGCTCAAAACCCTCATGAATTTCAAAATCGATCAGTATGAATCGGGAAGGTTTTTATCCACCCCCGCAAACGATCAAACCCTCCGCTCGAGCGAATCCTTTTTAGTGCTTCTTTTTGCGCTTGTTTTCCTGTTTGCGGCAGCAAAAAAAGAAAAAGAGGAAGAAAAATCTCCTCTTTCGGTTAAAATTGTATCCTATCTTTTATTTTCCGTCTTGCATGTTGTGCTCATCGCTTTTGTTTTGATTTTCAGCGCTCGGCACTTCTCGGCGGACACGGCAATCCCCCTTATTCTCCTTTCCCGAAAATCCTTTTTTTCGATCCCGTTTGCCCTTGGCGTTTTCCTTCGCCTTCTTTTGCGCGCTTTGCCGTATTTGCCCTTTTTCCTCTTCTTTTTTGCGGAAAAGAAAAATGCACGCCCCGCGGCACTCGGCATTCTTTCTTGGTATCTTTTCGGTGTTTTTGCCCCCTTTTTCGGCAAAGTGGGAATTCAAATCGGGCAAGTTTTCTTTCTTGCAGATTCCGTTTTCCCCTCTCCTTCGCGCTTCACCCTTTTGCCCCCAAGCCCCCTCTGGAGCGTGGCGGTTTTGCTGCTTCTTTCGGCAATCCCGATGTTTCTTATCCTCAAAAGCAAAAAAAGAAAAGATGTGTGAATCAGTTCACACATCTTTTTTATATACCCGTTCCACTCTCGGCATAAAGGTGCAAATCACCTCATAGGAAAATGAGCCGCAAAGGGATCCGAATTCTTCCGCGGTAATTTCAAGGGTTCCGTTTTTCCCCAAAACCGTGGCAACATCGCCGATTTCAATCTCGTCGATCTCGCTCACATCCACCATAATCTGATCCATGCAAACTTTTCCAACCAAGGGAGCTTTTTTGCCTCGAATCAAAACATATCCCTTGCCGGTGAGTGCGCGGTTGAATCCGTCGGCATAGCCGATGGAAACCGTGGCAATCTTCTTTTCGCAAGGCGCGGTGTAAATCTGCCCGTAGCCGATTTTCGTTCCCGCAGGCACGGTTTTCACGTGAATCACATGGCTGATCACTTCCATTGCAGGGCGAAGCGGAATTTCTTTTTTCACTTCGTCGGAAGGATAAAGCCCGTAAAGCGCAATGCCAAGGCGGCAAAGATCGTATTTCGCATCCAGTTCCATCGCGCCGGCGCTGTTGGAAATGTGTTTGATCGGAATCTTTATCCCAAAGGAATCAATTTTTTCCAAAAAGGAATCAAAAATCGCCTTTTGCGCCAAAGCGGCGGTTTTATCTTCTTCATCTGCGGTGGCAAAGTGGCTGAAAATTCCCTCAAGAAAAAGATTCGGCAAAAGCGAAATCTCTCTGATTGCTTCCGCGCTCTTTTCGCTCGGGCAAAAGCCGATTCTTGCCATTCCCGTATCGAGCGCAATGTGGATTTTGGCAATTTTCCCCATTCTTTCCGCCGCAAGCGAAAGGGCTTTTGCTTCGGAAAGACGATAAATCGTTGCCGTGATCTCGTTTTCAATCAGCACCTTGTAAAAATCGGGCGCAGTATAGGATAAAATCAAAATCGGCTTTGTGATTCCCGCACGGCGAAGCTCAAGCGCTTCTTCAATGCAGGCAACTCCGAAATAATCGGCGCCCTTTTCCAAAAGGCGCGAAATCTCCACCGCTCCGTGCCCATAGGCATTTGCTTTCACCACCGCCATTTTTTTGGTGTTTTGCCCCAAATGTGCCGAAAGAGTTTTAAAATTCTGATCCACAGCACCAAGATCAATGCGGGCAAAAGCGCGGTGATACGGCGTTTTTTCTTGTGTAAAGCTCAAATTCAATCCTCGTTTTCTTAATTGGTTGCTTCCCAAAATTCGTTCAGCACTTCATCCTGAAGTGTTTTCACAATCTCGGGCGCCTTGCCGCCGATTTTCTTGCCGTCGATCTCTTCTGCGCAAAGGCAGAAGGTGGAGGAGGAAGAAACCAGCACTTCATCCGCATTCATCATCTCTTCCACGGTAAAGGGAGTTTCGTCAACGGGAATCCCGTGCTTTTTGCAAGCGCGGATCAGGTGCGCTCTTGCAATACCGGGCAGAATGAGGTTATCCGTGGGGGCAGTTTTAAATACCCCGTCTTTGATGATGTGCACGTTGCTGTGAGCGCACTCGGTAACCCTTTCTCCTCTGTGAAGCACAGTTTCAAAACAGCCCGCTTCTTTTGCAAGCTGGGAAGCCATCACCGAAGGAATCAGATTCAAGGTTTTGATGTTGCAATGCAAAAATCTGGTGTCTTCTGCAGTGATCAGGCGAATTTTCGGATAAATATCCATCAGTTCTTTCGGAGTGATGGTGATCCAAAGATTGGCTTTCGATCCGTCGTCGGGGAAAACATGCGCTCTCGGGCCCGAGCCGCGGGTGAGCTGCCAATAAACAAAGCAGTTGCCCGTATCCATTTTCGCGAGCATATCATTCAAAATCTGTGCCATTTCTTCTTTGGTTTGGGCGGGCTCAATTTTCAAAAGAGCGGCGCTGTTGAAAAGGCGATCCAAATGTTCGTCGAGCGCAAAGATTTTATAATTGCGGCTGGAGGTGGCTTCATAAACGCCATCGCCAAACCAGCACACGCGATCTGCCATCGGAATGCTCATATTTTCAATTTCATCAAATTTTCCGTTGTAGTAGCCAAGTCTTTTCATAAAAGAAACCTCGTTTTCAAAATAATAAAAAAATCTGTGCGATTTCTCTCAATGCTATATTATATCCCCATTCTTTCATTCCGTCAATAAACAAGAGCGCAAAAAACAAAAAAGAAGAGCTTTTGCTCTTCTTTTTTTATAAATAACCTCGCAAATCCACCGCAAGGTTTTCTTCGATTGCAATCAGGCGCTTTGTGATGTCTTTTGCCGCTTCGTCTGCGGCGGCATATTGATTGAGGTATCGGCTCAAGGATTTTATTCCCATATTGCATCCGTCGGTCATCAAATCGGCAACGGTTTGATCGGAATGATTCATTCGCATTTTAAATTCCGTTTTCATTTTGCTCATTCCTTCGGCAATCGGATTCGGATCTTTTCCCTCATCGCCGAATCGATCAAGCGCCTTTTCAATTTCGGTGGCAATTTTTTCGTGTTCTTTTTTGCATTCCACCAAAATATCCTTCATCGTTTTGCTTTGAATCTCATCTCTCACATCATCGATCGATTCAATGCCCATTTTCACTCCCGCATCGCATTCGCGAAGAAGGCGGATCGTATCTTTTTCAATCATAGCGTTTCTCCTTTTTTGAATAGTATGCCGCAAAAAAAGAAAAACTATCACAAAAAAGAAAGAAATCAAATGCCCTATTTCGATTATCACGCCACCGCCAAAAAACTCATTCGGGAGGGAAAGCTCATTTCATGGCATTTTGCCGAAAATCATAATGGAATTCCAAATGCCATCGTGTTGCATTTTCGCGATGAAAAGCATCCCGTTATGCCCATCCGCGCCCATCGCCACGAGGAATACCTTTTCCTTCTCGAAAAAGAAGAGCAAAAAAACAAGCCGTAATCACGGCTTGTTTTTTTTATAAAATTTTATTCCATTCCGCTTCTCGAAAGCCCACCAAAATAAAATCTTCCCCAATCAAAATCGGGCGCTTCACCAGCATTCCGTCGGAGGCAAGAAGCGATATTTTTTCTTCGTCGCTTGCTTCGGGCAAACGGCTTTTCAGATCCATCGATCGATATAAAAGCCCGCTGGTATTGAAAAAGTTTTTCAGCAAAAGCCCGCTTTTTTTGTGCCACTCGCGAATTTCCTCTTCCGAGGGGGGATTTTCTTTGATATTACGCAAAGAAAATTTGATTTTGTTTTTCTCAAGCCAAAGAGCCGCTTTTTTGCAGGTGGTGCATTTCGGGTAGCAAAGAAATGTGATCATGCCTCTTCTCCTTCTATCACTTCCAGATAAAAACTCACGGGGCGAAATCCGTCGTTGCAGGAAATCATGGCCGATTTGCGGTTTTTCATCCAGCCGTCAAAAAAATTCTCTTCTCCGTTTGCTAATCGTTCGGCAAACGGGCCCACCGAATCCCAAGCATTCCCGCAAAACCCATCGGGAATGATCCCGTTTTCGCAGAAAAACACTTTGCCCGGCTCCATTTCGCAGGGATTTTCGAGCGGGTTTTCATATTGTTCCATCAAATCCGCGTGCTCGGCTTTTCTCATCACCGTAATTCTAACTCTTTTCATTTCCTCGCCCCTTCCTTTTTTTATCATACCATAAATCCTCTCCCTCGCGCAAGAAAAAAGAATTTCGAATTTTTTCAAAAAATTTTCCCGAAAAAACCAATTGGCAGATTTTTTCGCCGATAACAATAGTGAAAGAGGCAAAAAACGCTTTTTTTCAAAAAATTTTCCCGAAAAACCCAATTGGCGCATTTTTTCGCCGATAACAATAGTGAAAACCGAAAGAGAGGAACTTTCCAATGAAAAAACTTTGCAGCTTTGTTTTATTTTTGAGTATGGTTGTTTGTATGCTTCCTTCCTTCCGCCTGATCCTTTCCGATTCAAAAGCAGGTTTCGAGCGTAGCATGGGAGGAATCGTAACCGAAGAAACAAAAAAATTCTATCTTGAAAAATTCGGCTCTGCCGAAACTCCGGAAGATCTGACCGACGCACTTCTCGCCTTTGCCCTCGAAAATTTTGTGTATGATGACAGCGTGGTTTCTCGCCCTCAAATCGCCGATAATCATCGCTTCATTTTCAAAAATTGCTTCCACGGTGTTTGTATGGATTTTTCCGCGTTTGTGAAAAGTGCCGTTCAAGTGGTTTCCGATGAAAAGGGCTGGGATCATGTTGGCTGCGTGGTTGTTTTGGGGTATGATTCCGTGTTCAGCGAGGGGCACGCCACCAATTATATCGTGATCGAAAATCCCGATGGCACTGCCAAGATTTTCGTGCTCGATACCACGTGGGAGGTAGACAGAAACAAAAAAGGCCTCCCCCTGCAAGGACTGAATTTTTATTATCCCGTTACCAAAGAGGAAAATCGCAAAGAAAAAATCAATGCCCTTTTTGATTCCTATTATCAGTACCGCGTTTCGGTTGTTGTGTGAGGAGGTGATTTTATGATGAGTTTGTTTTTTTCCGTTCCGTGTATCATTTTTTTCGCTGCGCGCTTGTTTTTCTTCAAAACCATTGCGGATATGATTTTCTTTCTTTCCTTTGTTATGGTTGCTTTGGTTGATGTGTTTGGCGGAAACCGCGTTTTGCCGCGTGTTTTTTGCGGATTGAGCTCTGCCTCAATGTGCGCCCTTTCTTTGTTTTTCTTTTCCCAAAACGCCGTTTTCGATGTGTCGTATCTGATTTTTTCCGCACTTTGGTTTGTGATTCTCCTGGTTCCTGTTTTTTCGGATTCGCCTTGCGTTTCTTCAGACTAAGTGTTATAATTATTCCGTATACTTCCTATTATTTTATGCAAATTCAATTCCACTAAGGAGGAAGCTCAATGAATATTCTTGTTAGTGCTATGAGTCTTTATACCCATCCCGAAGAAAAAGAATACCTTCTTCAAAAAGAGGGAAGAGAAATTCGGGTAAGCGCCTGCCAAACCAACGAACCCGTTCCCAAAGCACTTTCCCTTTATCTTTCCAAGAAGGGAGAAGCCCTTGATCAAATCGTGCTCCTTTGCACTCCCGCGGCACTCTCCTTCGATGCAAACGGAAAAAGCGCAGTCGATTATTTCAAAAACGCGATGCGCTCCTCGGGGATCGATGCCGAGATCCACACCCTGCTTCTAAATGAAAAAGCCGATTCCGAATCCATCTATTTTACCGGTCTGGAACTCACCACGCTTTGCCGCACCTTTTCCGATCCCAAACTCTATATCGATTCCACCGGCGGCTTTCGCGATGCGATGATGTTTTTGATTTCCATGATGCAGCTGCTCAAGGAAGAAAAGATTCAAATCGCCGATGTGTTTTATACCGTGCTCGATCGCAAGGTTGCCTCTCCCCATCCCATTGTAAGCCGAATGGATGCCTATCGGGTATATGATCTCATCTCCGGTTATGAGGATCTTAAAACCTATGGCGATCCCACCAAACTCAAAGAATATTTTTCGGCAAAAGATCTTTCCGCTGAAGCCGCAAAAATTCTCGATGCCCTGCAGAGCGTATATCATGAAATGAAGCTTTGCCGCGTTGCGCAAACAAACTCCGCGCTCCTTCGCCTTTCCCGTCTTCTGGAAGAATATACCCCCGCAGAAAACGCCTTTGATCGCGTGGTGGAACTTGCCGAAACCAAATACGGCGGCATCCGCGATGGCTTCACCTATCCCGATTATATCAAGTGGTATTATGCGCATGGCTATGTTCCCCAAACCCTCGCCTTTTTCTATGAAACTCTTCCCGAAATTCTGGTGAGCGGGAAAATCCTTTATTACGGAAACCACTTAAAAGAAGTTTTGCAAAAGGATTTTGTTTCCAATGTTCCTCATCGCAAAGAACCATATTCCTTTTTCAATTCCTATTTCAAAAAAACCTTCGGATCCTATCAAGGCAAGGTGAGAAAAGCAAAAAAGGAAGTCCTTTCCTTGGCAAATGCCGATTCCATTCCGATCGAGCAGCTTTCCCTTTCCGAATCGGGCAAAAAACTCTATGAAGGGCTTCGCTATTGCCTCCTTGGCAAGCACCATCTGCAGCTCTTGAAAAAGCCCGAAGCATCTTTCCTTCTCGAAGTGCTCCAAAACGGAAAAATGAAGGGCTTCGAGCGTGCAGAGGATCTTTGGAATTTTGATAACACGAAAAAGATTCTTGAAAGAATTGCGGGAAATGAAAAAATGCTGTGCGCCCTCTATGGTATCGCCCGCGAAGAAAAAGAACTCACCGATCGCGAGCACGCCCGCCTCATTCTCGCTTCGATCGACGGCAAAAACACCTTCCTCAAAGAAGGGGTCTCCGAAGAGGTGCTGGGAAATCTTCTGGAAAAATATTTCTATCTCAAGCACCAGCGCGACAGCGTTTTGCACGTTGGCCAAGATAGCGCTTCCCCCAAAACCCTGCGAAAACAGATTGCAGAAGCAATTTCCCTGATGGAGGAGATATTAAAATGAAAAAATATATTAGCACCATCACCCTTCAAACCAAAGGCGCGATCAAGCACAATTATCGCGATTCCAAAGGAATCGAAACCCCTCGTATCCGCACCGCATTCCCCATTCTTCAGCAGATCAGCGATACCGTGGAAAAAGGGGAGGAAATTTCGGTGATCACCATCGTGGTGGGCGGCGAGGAAAACAATGAAAATCTTCGCGCCTTCCGCGAGGAATTGGAAGAACTCAAAAATCAAAAGGGCTTCTTCTATACCCAAGAATGTATCCTGAAAGAGGAATCTGAAGAGGTGGAATCCATTCTTTCGCTCTTTTTGGCAATCACCAAAAAAGTTTCCGATGGCGATCGGCTTTATGCTTGCATCACCTATGGCACCAAGCCCATCGCCATGGTTACCAATATGGCGCTCCACTATGCCTATCGCATCAAAAAAGATGTTTTGATCGAAGCGGTCAAATACGGCATGAAAGATTGGAACGCCACGGAAGAGCCCGTAGGCATTCTCTATGATACCACCGCTCTTTTCTATCTTGATTGTTTGATTGATCGCATTTCCTCCATGAAACTCGAAAACCCCGAAGAAGCGCTTCGCGCTCTGATTGAAACGGAGGGTGTTTGATGAGTTTTTCATCCGAATCCGATTTTGAATGGGAAGATCCCTTGGAGGAAATCTCGGAAGAATTCGAAGAAATGTCGGAAGAAACCGAAGAAAAATTGCTTTTTTCCGGCCTTTCTTTCAATTCGAAAGGCAAAAGCGAAATTCAGGAATATATCAAAAAATTGAATTGGCCGAAACTCAAGGAAGAGCTCAATCTTTGGGGTCGGAAGTTTTCGGAAAGTCAAGGTGCCGAGCGCATCTTTGCCACCGAACGCATCTTAAAGCTTTTGGAAGACAATATTTTCGAATTCAGTTTTTGCGATAGCGATGCCCTTGCTGAAAATGCCAATTCTATTTTGCACATCAAATTCATCGGTGAACAAGATCATCCGATTCGCTTTGTGAAAAGAATCTATCCGAAAAAAGTGTTTTTCGATGCTGTGTTCTATACCCTCGGATATATCACCTCGCCCAATCAATCGCCCGAGCGAGCCGCGGCGCGCGCGTATCATCACGATCACGAAAAAGGTGCGCAGTATGTTACGTATTTAACTTGGATGCTGGAATATTTCTCCCGCAGAAGAAGGGAAGAATTGACCCGTTTGCATAAAAAAAACAAGCAACTTTTCCCCCGAGTTGTTTCGCAAGATGCCTCGTTTGAAGCGCAAAACACCGTCGAAAAGGAAGTGGCGGAGCGAAGCGAATCTGCCCGCGAAACCGAAGCGATCGTTTCCCTTGCCGCGCTTTGTTTTGATAAAATGCAGCTGGATCAAATGCTTGTGATCGGCGACGGAGCCATCGGTAAAGTGAAAAAAGTAAGCGGAAAAAACCTGCAGCTTTTCTATTCGTTCCGCCTTGTCAATTTCACCCGTTTTGCCATCGCAAAGGTATCGGAAAATGAAGATCGCATTCTGATGCGCGCCGCCGAACACGGCTTTTTATCGTTTTCCACCGAAATCACAGAGTTTTGCTATTCGAATCTTGTGAAAGCCGCTCTTTCTCCGTATATAATCGAAAAAAAGCTTTATTCGTTGGAAGATGGCAAAAAAGTTTTGCAGCAAAGCGCAGTGGCTGATTATCTAAAAATAGATCCGGGCACCTTAAGCCCGCAATTTCAGGCGGCCGCCCGCTATCTTGCCACCCATTGGAAATACAAACGTCCCTGAAAGAAAGGAAGCAAAGTGAAATCCGTTTTACCGTTTGAAACCTTGCCAAAAGGTCTGCCGTTTTGGCGCAATGTTTTATATTGTGCCGTGGATCTTTCCGGAATTCAGAATTTTATCTTTTCTCAAATGGATCAGAATACCACCCGCGAAGAGGCAAAATTTCGCTCTGAATTTGTGGAAAGCATCGCGATCAAAGTGAAGGAAAAATTAAAAGAATTCCCCGAATATCTCTTTGGCAATGCTTCGGGAGGGAATTTCACCTGCGCCTTTTCCCCCTCGGTGGATCAGGCGGCGCTCAGGGAAGTTTTGGATCAAATGCAGCGTTCGCTTTTTGTGGAAACGAGGGGCAATCTCACTTTCTATTATGCACTCCAATCGGCAAAGTGCGTTTCTTCGAAGCGATTCCAAAAAGGTCGCTCCCTCCATGTTTCCGCCTTGATCGGAAAATCTTTGGAGGCGGAAAAATATCATTGCAAAAATCTTCTTTCGGCAAAAAATTCCGATGCCGATGGCATGTTTGCGATCCCCTCCGCGAAAAGCACACCCAAAAAAAGAAGCAGCGATCAAGCGGTGTGCAAATTCGATTTGGATCATCTGGGAGCGTTTTTCCGTGAAATCTCGGAATACGATCGCAAAATCTGTGTTGGCCAAGCGCTCGATCAAGCCATCAAAGAAGCCCTGAAAAAAGATCCGCGCATCGAAACGGTTTTTGCAGGGGGCGATGATATCTTTTTCCTTTGCCCGCTCGATTCCGCGCTTTCCGTGATCGCCTCTTTTTACCGTCGCCTTCGAAATTTGTTGAAAAAAAGCGAATTTCTGGCAGAATATGCCGAGCATAATTTTGGCATTTCAGGCGGGGTTTGCGCGCTTCGGAATCAGCTCGATACCATTCCGTTTCTTTCCTATTTCCGCAGTGCGGAAAATGCCCTTGCCACCGCCAAAACCAAAGGCAAAAAGAATTGTGTGTATTTCAAAATTCCGGGTGGGGAAGAAATGCAAATTTCTTGGAAAAATCTCCTCTTCCTTGCCGATGCCCTATCGCGGGAAAAAGAAACCGTTTTTTCTCAGTATCGCTTTGGCGGAGCGGATTATATCAATATCCCTCTTCTTTGCGATCAGCTCACTTTTTGCGAAAAGCAAAAATCAAATTTCTCAAAAAAGGATGTAAAGCGTCTTTATGAAATCAAAAAGATGTCTCTATGAAATTGTTCTCACCCCGCTTGAAAACAGCCGTTTCGAGGCGATGCCAAAAGCCGAAGATTTGGAAAAAGCCCTCCCCGAAAGCATTTCCTCGGATTTGTTTGTGGATGGATTTTCCCATAAAAGAATCGATCTCGGCGTAGGATTTGAAGCAAGTTGCGAGGAGCAATATCATCATCTCAAGCGCCTGAAAGGGGCAAAGATCATTTCCGATCGCGCTCGCAATCTTTCGATCGATCAAATGATTTGTCGCCTTGAAGAAGGGGAATTGAAAGTGGAAAACGGTGTGATCGGTTTTTCCGAGGCCTATTCTCGCGCTTTTCGCACGATTCGCTTATCGGATTCCGATGCCTTGTTTGGAGTGGAACTAAAAAAAGGCGCCCGCTTTCGCTGTTTTGTGAAAAGCAAAAGCTCCTCCTTCCCCGAAACGATTCTGATCTCGGGCTCTCCCTTTTTGTTGCAAAAAATATCCCCCCTCTCGCCGCCCGCCTCTCTTGGCGTGTTGCAAAAGAAAGTTTTTCTCTCGGAAGGAAAAAACTTTGCTTCCAATCCCAAATCCCGATTCAAACTCAGCTTTGACCCCGAAAAAAATCTTCCTGTTTTGTGTGCGGGGAGTGTGCTCGATCCAAACGAGGTTGAAGGCGTTTTTATTGAAAAATAAGGAGAATTTATGAAGCCCTATCGAATTTACGACGTAAGAAAAGAAAAACTTTTTCTTCCCTTTGTTTTTTTGCCGAAATGGGAAAGGGAATACGAGGAATTTCTTTCGGAATACGATCCCGAAACCGGCTTTTTGATGACCAAAACCAAAACAAGAAACAGACAAAAAAACGAGGAACAGGAAGTGTATTTTCTGTATTTGGGTGCCAAGCATTACCGCCTCGATTTTTTTCAACAAAGATATAGAGATGTGGCATTCGCCATAAGAAGTTGCGATGGAATTTCCCAAAAAAACACCATCACCATCGCGGCCGAAGCCATCCGCATCATCGGAATTCCCAAGGATTTCTTTTTTATGAGCTCCGATTGGCAAAGCTTTTGGGAAAATCATAAGGGATCCGATCTTTTCCCCACCTATGTGCCGAATTTTAGCACCGAAACGATCAAAACCACCTCCGAAGATCCTGCCGAACTGATTGCTTCCGCCCAGAAAATGTCTCATTTTTTGGAAAACAGTCCGTTTTTCGGAGGATCGTCAATGGCAACTGCCCCCTCGGTCTTTTTCCGATCCCGCGCTCTGGTCGATGTTTTTCTGGAAGAAAAGAAATCGCGGAAAGAAATCGAGGTCGAACCCGATCCTCTCTGGCAGTTCCTTTTGGAAACCAGCGAAAAGAAGAAAGAATTCGAATCCAATTTCTTGATCGAATGGCAGTATCTTAGTTTTGATCGCAAAGGAAAGGTCGATGATGCGCACCTTTGCGAATTCACCATTGCCGCGCCCGATCAAACCATCCGTCAAAACGAAGCGCGCTTCGAAGCATTCAGAAAAGAAATCGGCATCGCAAAAGAGGATTCTGATTCCTCCATCGAAACCTTGCGCGAGAGCTATTTGAATAAACTCGGCTCGGGCACCATGATCGAAATTCCCCTCAATCGTGCCCCCGATAAAAGCGGCAAGCAGCCGATGCTGTTTGGCAGCGTGGTGCGCTTTGAATTTCCCGGCATCACCGCCGCAGAAGGCGAAGAAGTAAAACTCCCCGAGGATTACTTTGAAAAAAACGAGCATTTTTCCATTCCTTGGAAGATGATTGTTTCTTTCAAAGACGATTCCGATGCCACTTTAAAAGAAATTTCTGCCTCCGGCACGCTCTGTGAAAGGGTTTCCACCGATTATCAAAATTATAAATCCGCTCTGGGCGTGATGGTCAATAGAATCGCCGATCTTAGCTGGAAATCCGCGGAAGATATTATCATCCGCCAAAATCTTTCTCCGTTTGAAGTAAAGCCGGAAGAAGATTTTGTTTCCAAGCGCCTCAATCCCAATCAAAAAGAAGCCATTTCCCTTGCGCTTTCCGCACCCGATTTTTGCCTCATCCAAGGGCCTCCCGGCTCGGGCAAAACCACCATCATCACGGAAATGGTGCGCAAATTTGTCAATCGCGGCGAGCGCGTTCTCGTGTGCTCGAAGGGCAATCTTGCAGTGGATAATGTTTTGGAAAAATGGATCGAGGAAAATAAAATGCGCCCCGATTCCCATCTTTGTGTGCGCCTCGGTCAGAATTTCAAACTCCCGTTTTTAAAGGATTATACCCCCGCAAAAGTAACCGAACGCGTGCAAGAAAAGGCATACAACAAAACCCGCGAAGAAAGAGATCAGCTTTCCCAAAAAGTGGAAGACAAAATCCGTTTTTTGGAAGAAAACCGCGAAAAGATCGAAGCGTTTTCCGAGTTTTGCACGTTTGTTTTCGATCTTACCGAAACCCTCCTTCTTCTCTTGCAGTCGTATCAAAATGCACCTTCCTATCTGAATTGGATGAGCTCCGTTCTCTCCGAAAAAACCTCTCTTGCATCCTCCGCTTATTCGATCGTATACAATCAGGTTTTCCTGCCCGTTTGCCGAGCCCTGTTTTCTTCTGAGGTTCCGAGCGAAAAAACCGTAAAAGAATTCGATGAAGGGCTTGATCGGGTGTTTCAAATCGCGCAAACGCTCAAAGCCCCCGCCGAGTATGATTTCATCGCGCGCCTTTTCGCAAAAAATTGGATTGCTCTTTGGAATCAAAACGAAGCGGCACTGCTTTCAAAAATTGGCATTGTTTTGGCGAAAAACGAAAAAGAAACCGAATGGAAGAGCATCTCAAATCCCGCCCTTTTGTTGCTTTCGCTTCCCGATTTCGGCAAAACTCCCGATCCTTTTGCCGTGCTCCGCTTTGCGCGCACCCTTCCCGAAGAAATCAGCCGGTTTTCCGATCGTGAAATCCTCAAAATCGAGCGCATCCGCACTGTTTTAAATGATTGGCTTCAGGAACTCGGAAGCGGTGTTTCCACCCCCTTGGAAAGAACCGTTGTGCTCGATAGCATCCCCGTGATCGGCTCCACTTGCATGGGAATTATGTCCGATAATGATTTTAAAGGCGTAAAATACGATGTTGTGATTGTGGATGAAGCCGGCCAAATCCCGATTTTTGATTTGATGGTACCCCTCATCAAAGCCAAAAAAGTGGTTCTCATCGGCGATCATCTTCAGCTTCCTCCGATGAACGAAGATGAGTTTTTAGATTATCTTGACAAAACGGAATATTTAGAAACCGAAGAAGGGGAGAAAAAAGAAATTCTTCGGAAAATCGGCGAGTGGTATAATGTGAGTTTATTCGAAAAACTCTATCGAACCGCCTCTTTGAATCCTGCCAAAAAAATGCTCGATACCCAGTATCGTATGCATCCCGATATTTGCCAATTTATTTCCAAATCCTTTTATAACGGCGAATACAAAGCGCACGATTCCACCAAAAACCGTATTCTTCGGATTGCGGGATTCGATCAGCCCATCTATTTTTACGATACCTGCACCCTCCCCGAAAAAGCGCGTGCAGAAACCTATCATAATCCCGGCTATTCCAATACCGTCGAAGCAGAAAAGATCTCCGATATTCTCGTCAAAATTCTCCTTGCCATTCGAGAGGGGAATTATGAAGGCGAAAATCTTGTGCTTCGCGATAAAGCCACCGATGAAATCATCGGGTATGATATCGGCGTGATTTCGGGCTATAAAAAGCAGGTCAAAGCCATCTCGAATCTCACTCAGAAAAAGCTCGAAGCGTATATGTCTCCCGAAGAAGCCGATCTTCATATGAGCCGCTTTATGATCAGCTCCGTCGATTCCTTCCAAGGAAGAGACAATCAGATCATCCTCTTCTCAATGACCCGAAGCAACCCCGAAGGCAAGATCGGCTTTTTAAAAGATGTGCGCCGTTTGAATGTGGCAATGACCCGCGCCAAATCTCTTCTGATTATGGTGGGCGATTCCGCCACCCTCACCGCCTGCCCCGCATCTTGTGCCCATGATGCCTCCCAAAAGGTGGCCGATCTTTATCGCGCCCTTATTTTGCACTGCAACCAAAAGCATTATTATCATCCGATGAAAGGAGAAGAATCCGATGGCCAAACCTGATACCGAACTAGCCCTCACCGCGCTAAAATACGATCTTATCGATGAAAACACGATTCGCTTTGTTCGCATCGGATATCCTCTTCTCAGCGTGCGCGCAGATATTATGACCTATCAGGATAGCGCTCGTTTTTCTCTGATAAAAAAATATCTCCACCGTTTGGTTACGGGCGATCAGCCCGATGCCAAAGAGCCGGTTTCTTATGTGAAAGATCGCGTGGAAGCGGCTTCGCTTCTCGGTTTGGATCAAGAATTGTTTGATGTGGCAAGCTATTATTATGATGAGCTCATCATATCCGGCAAAATCCACGATTCCTCCCGAGGTGCGCTTGCCGGCGCCGCCCCCGAGGGCGATCCCGCGCTTTCTCGCATCCGCTCCTCCCGCCGCATCGAAACCCGCCTTGTGGTCGATCCTTTCAGCGCCGAAATCTATGGCAGCAAGATATCCGAACTCCATGCAAGAACTCTGGAAGAGATCGATCGGGCCCATGGCAACGATATTTGCCTTCCCTATCTTCCCGATTTCACTTCAAAGCCCGAAGCGCTGGAAGAGTTGATCAATCAAAAAAATTTCTCCTTCGAAGATTGCACCGAAGAATATATGACCGCGCGTTTGATGGAGCAGAATATGCCCCACGGCACCACGGGTATCGAAATCGTTTCCGAAGAAGAGTGCGATCCCGTTGAGGTTTTCTATCTGCCGTATTATCTTGCCCTCAAGCGCACAGAAAACGGCGAAGAATTTTTCCTCCATAGCCATTCCAGCACAAAACCCATCGATCTTTTTCCCATCATGGATTCTGATCATGAGTTTTTCCGTCGCCTTATGAGAGGGTATTTTGAAACCGAGCACCACGGCATTCTCAAATATGTGCTCACCGATCTGGTTCAAATCCCGCTCACCGAAAAAGGAAACAAACTTGCAGAAAATGTTTCGCTGGATGAAAACGGAAATTATAAGGCATTGCTTTCCGATTTTCAGCTTGCTCTTCTTTGTATGGAAAAAGAAAACGAAGCGCAGAATTTGATTCACCTCGTTTCCAAAGGTGTTGGCGTGATCCCTTCGCGCGAATCGGGTCGCCTTGTTCATTTTGTTCTTTCCGAGGAGCAAAAAGAGATCTGTCAAAAGATTGTGGAAAATCCGTCTGAGCGCTATGCCATCGTTCTTCCCATTTTAGAAAAAGCGGCCGAAGAAGGGAATCCCGATGCCGTTTATCATCTGGCAAATTGCCTCTTCTCGGGCCGCGGCACGAAAGAAAATAAAGAAAAAGCATATTCTCTCTATCAAAAAAATGCCGAAAATGGTCATGCTTGGTCTCTTTTCCAGCAGTCGGTTTGCCTTCTGTTTGGGGAAGGGGTGGAAATCGATCTTGAAAAAGCGCAGGATCCGCTCGAGAAAATCCCCGCCGATGCTCCTTGCTATGGCCTCGCGCTTCATAATCTTGGCGTACTGTATACCAAAAGAGCCAATAAAATCGAAAAAGAAGATCCCGAAAAAGCCAAAGAATTCTATCAAATTGCCGTCAAAAAACTCCTCCTTGCCTGCAATCAGCGTTTCGTGAATTCCTTCACCTCGGTTTCGGCCGCCGCCTTGTATCACGAGGGTAAGGGCGTGGAAAAAAATATGGAAACGGCTGTTCAGTATTATGAAGATGGCGCAAAGCGCGGCCATATCTTTGCGCAATATATACTCGGTGCTTGCTGTGTGGCAGGGATGGGAATCCAAAAAGATCTTGTGCGTGCAAAAAAATTGCTTTCTGCTGCCACTCGCGCCATTCCCGAGGATAGAATTTTCTTTTTCGGCTCCAAGCCCTTCATTTCCTATCCGCATCTTTGCATTTCAGAAAAGCAAATTGAAGAGCGCAAAGAAACCATAGAAAAATATCAAAAGAAAGCAAAAGACCTCTTATCCAAACTCTAAATTTTTCATCAAAAAAAGAAAGGAGAAGTATATGGGAATTTTTATCAATTTATCCAATCATCCCAGTAGGGAATGGGGCGAAAATCAGCTTGCCGCCGCCCGAAAAATCGGCAAGATCACAGATATCCCCTTTCCTCCCATCGATCCGCAAAGCACCCCCGAGCAAATCCAAAAAATCGCCAAATCTCTTTTCTCCTTCATTCGTGCGCTGGGCAAACCCGTGGTGATGATTCAGGGCGAATTTACCTTCACCTATCAAATGGTTCGTTTGCTTCAGGAGGCAGGCATTCGCGCTGTTTCCTGTGCCACCAGGCGCGTGTGCGAAGAATTTGTAAACCAAAAGGGCGAAACCGTGAAAACCTCTTATTATCGTTTCGAGGGTTTTCGCGATTACTACCTCTAAAGCATTCTTTCCCAAATCCCCTCGGATTCCCGAGGGGATTTTTTAAAAGAAAAAAGAAATCCCTTGCAAAAAAATTCTAATAATGGTAGAATTTTATCAGAAGAAGGAAAGGAGAATGAATGTGGATTTTTCCGAAAAGATTCGCTTTTTAAGAAAAAAGAATAAGCTCAGTCAGGCAGAGCTCGGGAAAATGGTGGGTGTTTCCAATCGCGCCGTTTCCAAGTGGGAAAACGGGGAAAGCTTCCCCTCCACCGATACCCTTCTTTCCGTGGCAACCGCCTTTGGGGTAACCCTTGATTTCTTTTTGAAAAACGATGCCAAGGATTCTGCCAAAAAAATTGTGGAAGCGGGAATGGAATCGCTCCGTGAACTTTATAAAATCGGCATCGGCCCCTCGAGTTCGCATACCATGGGCCCCGCCCGAGCGGCAAATCTGTTTCGCAATCGCTTCCCCGAAGCCACCCGATTTGAAGCGGTGCTTTGCGGCTCCCTTGCAAAAATGGGCAAAGCCCATCGCGCCGATGTTTGCCTCAAAGAATCCTTTGCTCCGGCCGAATGCGAGGTAATTTTCGATATTAAAATGCGAAAGCTTTCCCATCCAAACACGTTCTTTTTATCGGCATATCGCGGCGCGGAAAAGATCGGGTCTTGGGAAGTGGCAAGCGTTGGCGGCGGCAGTATCGAAGTGAAAGGCGAGAGGGAATATCATCCCCGCCGCATCTATCCCCATAATTCCTTCACCGAAATTGCCGAATTCTGCCGAAAAAATAAAATCCGCCTCTGGCAATATGTGGAACACTATGAAGGCAAAGAAATCTGGGATTATCTTCGCGAAATTTGGCAGGCAATGCTCTCTTCGATCGAAGAAGGTCTTTTAGCCGAAGGCGAACTCTATGGCGGGCTTGGGGTAAAGCGCAAGGCAAAATATCTTTATTCCCAGCACCATATCGATGAAAATTCCGAAACCCGCGAAAATCGCCTTGTTTGCTCTTTTGCGTTTGCCGTGAGCGAGCAAAACGCATCGGGTGGCAAGGTTGTTACCGCGCCCACTTGCGGTTCGAGCGGAATTTTGCCCGCAGTCCTCAAATATGTGAGCGAAAAAAGGGGCTTTGAAGAAATTCAAATCCTTCGCGCCCTTGCCACCGCAGGGCTGATCGGAAATCTGATCAAAACCAATGCCTCCATCAGCGGGGCAGAATGTGGGTGTCAGGCGGAAGTGGGTTCTGCTTGTGCAATGGCAGCGGCGGGCTTGGGCGAAATTTATTCCATGTCCGTTTCCCAAATCGAATACGCCGCGGAAGTGGCGCTCGAGCACCATCTCGGGCTCACGTGCGATCCCATTCGCGGGCTTGTGCAAATCCCTTGCATCGAGCGAAATGCCGTGGCAGCAATGCGCGCCATCCATGCAATCAATCTTGCCAATTTCCTGGCAGATTCCAGAAAAATATCGTTTGATACCGTGGTAAAAACTATGTATGAAACCGGAAAAGATCTTCCTCGCCGCTACCGTGAAACAGGCGAGGGCGGACTTGCAAAACTCTATCGGTAAAGGAGAAAAAATGAAAAAATTACTTTGTGTTTTCATCGCAGCGCTGCTCCTTTTCGGCCTTGCGGCTTGCTCGGAAAAAAATCCGAAGGAAGAGGAGAAAAACAAAGCAGAACCTTCCGTCGAATCCCTTTCGGCAGAAGAACTTTATGCCAAGGGAATCGAAAAAAACAAAGCCCTCACCAGTGCAAAGTTTCTCACTGAAATTTTTCTCGGCGGTGAAAAAATCGAAGAAATCACCACCGTTCGCGTAAGAAAAGGGTATGATGGATTTTCCTATTCCCGCTCGGGCAGAGAATATTTTGCCTTTGCCGACGGTGCGGCTTATATCAAAACCGAAGCGGGCGCCTTCACCGCGCCTTCCACTTCCCGCGCCTTCGCCGAGTATATCGATTCTTATCTCTTCCCCGTATATGGCTTTTCTCCCCAATTTTTCGCGGAATCGATTCGCGCGGAAAATTTTGTAAGCTATGAAATCTCGAATGCAGAGGTTCTTGCCCTCTTTTCTTCCATTCTTCCCGAAGCATCGGGCACCTTCTCGCCTTCGGCAATTTCAGGCAAAGCAGAATTCAATAAAGAAGCCATTCTCACCGCAGAAGAATTCACCGTTTCGGGCACTCTTTCGGGAAGCGGCGAAGCCAAAATCGAAGTGAAAACAAAACTGATCGATTACCGCAGCGAAACAATTCAGCCCTCACTACCTGAAGAGAGCGAAACCTTCCTGCAATTAACCGATATCCGCCTCCCGCAAATGATTGCCCTTTCCTGCGAATCGCTCTTTGCGCTCCCCGAAGCGCAGGTAACCCTCGTTCGAAGCGAAAAATTTGATCTTGGCGGAAAAATTTATTCCCTCAACCGCGATATCAATCTTTATAAAAAAGGATCCGCGGATTCGCTCTCCTATTATCGCTCCCTCCAAAGCTTGAAAAACGAACCCGAAAAAGCAGAAGAAAGCCGCTTCTTGCAGCAAAAATATCAAAATGGAAGCGGAATCTTCAATGAATATAATCTCATCACCGCCGAAAAACTTTCCGAAGGCGCCCTTTCTTCGGATTTTGCTTGGCAAGAAGATATTTTGGCAATTCTGCCCGCCCTCCATGATTTTTCCGAGATGACCGTGGAAGAAGATGGCTCAATTTTCAGCATTCGCTTCCGGCTCACCCAAAC
Organism: Eubacteriales bacterium; assembly: GCA_045658765.1. Lineage (GTDB taxonomy): Bacteria > Bacillota > Clostridia > Oscillospirales > SIG627 > RGIG5579. The sequence goes on from JAZOVP010000099.1 coordinate 32,117, forward strand.
TGCCGCCAATCAAAGAGTGGCAGAAGCGGCCGCGCTCTTTGGCTTTTCCGCCACCGCCGCCGAAGCAGGCGAGGTTTCGGGGACCCTTTTGATCGATCAGGATCGAAATCTGATCACCGCCCTTTCGTATGTGGTAAAAACTTCTGCCGTTTGCGGCGAAGAATCGGGCAGCTTTTCGGGTGAATTTTCCATCACCCTCGATCAAACCGAATCCGTTGCCCTGCCGGAAATCCAAATCCCCACTCCCACCACCCCCGGAATGCAAGATCCAAACGGCCACGGCCCCGAGTGCTAAAATCCGCGAAAGCCGCCCTCTTTTTGTGAAAACATCACAAAAAGAAAGGAAAAATTTAGTCAAACAAATCCTTGCAAAACATCGCGCTTTCCCTTATAATAAGGATAAAGTGTGATCAAAAATCACCTATTTAGGAGGTAATTATGGCAGAAAAGAAAGAAAAAGCCGCTCCCGAAGAAGTAAAAGAAACTTTGGAAGAAGCCGCTGAAGCAAAAGAAGAAGTAAAAGAAGCCGCTCCCGCTGAAGAAAAGAAAGCGGAGAAAAAGGCAGAAAAGAAAGAAAAGCCCGCAAAGAAGGGCGCAGGCAAAATGCCCGTAATCATCGCCGCCGCAGGTGTTTTGGTGGTAGCGCTGGTTGTGGTTCTGCTTGCGGTAATTTCCGGAAGCGGTGCTGTTAGCGCATTCAACGAAGGTGCAGCCGCACTGAAAAACAAAGCAGAATATCAGGAATCCTTCACTGCAGCATATAGCAAATCCAAGCTCGCCCTCTTCATGCCCAAGGCGCAGAAAAATCAGATTGCCGAGCAGTATATCCTCAGAGTGCTTTGCGAAAACAATGATTTCTATACCGCTTCCAAAATCATGAAGAAAATGGATGATGAGCAGAAAGCAAAGCTCTTCAAAGCAGAAGGATCTCTTGCACTTTGCTTTGAAGGCGAAATCGCAACCTTCGGCAAATACAATACCGATAATGATCCCAAAAACGGCGCAGAAGATTTGGAATGGATCGTTCTTGATGTGGTGGAAGATAAAAACACCGGCAGAGCAAGAGCATTTATCATGACCAAAGAGGTAATCAATTCCCCCAAGGGCTGGAATAAATTCGAATCCAATGGTTCTTTCTATAAAGATAGCAATCTCTATGATTGGTGCGAAAAGGATTTCTATCCCACCTTCAAAATGCAGGATTCTTCTTTGGAAGAAAGAATTTTGTATATGAATGTGGAAACCGAAGATGCTTCCGATGGAAGTGATTCCGGCGAGGCCGTTCCCGCTCATGCCTATGCTCCCTCCAAGCAGGAAATCGAAACATATCTCACAGGCGATCTTGCGCAATTTATCGCAGCCGAAGCCACCGCCACCGCAAAGGGCGCAGGCGTGAAACCCGCAACCTATTTCCTTAGAAACTGCGGCATCAAAGAAGATGGCATTCAAAGAGCCGCCGGCGTAAATAAAGATGGCGAAATCCTCGAAGGAATGAGCATGGCAAACACCCAAACCGGTGTTCGCGTTTGCATCAACGTAGATCTCGGCGAATTCTAATCAAAAAGAAAAAAGAAAAAGCATCGCAATTTGCGATGCTTTTTTTCTTTGCAAAATTTATGTGTTTTCTTCGGAGCTTTCTGCTTCTTCTTGAAGCATTTTTTCTTTCTTTTTCGCATTCACATAATCTCTTGTGATTCGGTAAGCGCAGGCCACCAGCGGCACCCCGAGAAACATACCGGGAATGCCCGCCAAGCTTCCTCCTGCAGTAACCGCCGCGAGCACCCAAATTCCGGGAAGCCCAAGCGAGGAACCAACCACGCGCGGATAAATCAAATTGCCTTCCAGTTGCTGCAAAATCACAAGGAAGATCAGGAAAACAAGCGCTTTCAACGGGGAAACCGTGAGGATCATAAAGGCGCCGATGGCAGCTCCAATATAAGCCCCCGCAATCGGAATCAGAGCGGTAAAGGCAATCAGAGCGCTGATCATCGCCGCATAGGGAAGCCGCAAAATCAGCATTCCGATCCCGCAAAGCGCGCCCAGAATCACCGCTTCCGTGCTCTGCCCGATCAAATACTGACGGAAAGAAAGATTCAGATTATAAATCACATAAGAAATTCTCTTTGTAATTTTTTCGGGGAAAACAAGCTCTAAAAGCGTGGTAGCTTGAAATTTCAATTTTTCTTTTCCCAAAAGCAGGTAAATGGCAAAAATGAAGCTGAAAAATCCTGTGATGATGGCACTCACCACTCCCGTGATCGTTTGAATCAAAAGTTCCATCATGCCGGTAACTCCGTTTGTTACCATATTCAAAATCTGCTCGAAACGGCTCTTCCAATCAATACTCTCAAGCGTTGAGATGACTTCCTCGGAAAGAAGATGGTGCTTATCAATAAGAGCCAAAGCGCGGTTGATCATATTCGGCAGCAAACTGATCACAAGTTTTATACAAGAAATCAGCTGAGGCACCACCAGCCAAATCACCGCCGCGCAAATTGCCGCAAAGGAAAGAAGCGCAAAAAGCAGGCAAATCGGTCGTCGAATCTTTGCCACAAATTTCTTTTTCGCCTTCGGGAAGAAGCGCTTTTCATAAGCACTCATCAAAAGATTGATCACATAAGCGATGATCAATCCGATAAAAAGCGGGGTCATCGCGGAAAGGAGCGCCTTGAAGAAGGCGGTAACTCCGTTCCAGTAGTGCGTGGCAAGATAAAGCAAAAACGCACATCCCGTTATGAGAAAACAGGTTTTCACAGATATTTTTTTCATCTTATTCCTTGATTCCTTTCATGGTCAAGCTGATTTTCTTTCGTTTTAAATCCACTCCCAAAACTGCAACCTTCACCGCATCGCCAACACTCACCACCTGAGAGGGGTGCTTCACGAAGCGATCGGAAAGCTGAGAAATATGAACCAAACCATCTTGGTGCACTCCAATATCCACAAAAGCACCAAAATCACACACGTTGCGAACCACCCCTTGGTAAATCTGGCCTTCCTTTAAATCTTCCATTCCCAAAACATCATCTCGCAAAATGGGCTGGGCAAAATCATCGCGCATATCTCTGCCGGGTTTTTCGAGTTCGCGAATAATATCCGAAAGGGTGATCTCGCCGATTCCAAGTTCCTCCGCCAGTGTTTTTTTGCCCTCTTTTTCGCAAAGAGCGCCAAAGGCGGGAATTCCCGCGGCATCCAGTTTTTTCGGGTCAAAGCCGAATTTCTTCAAAAGTTTTTTCGCCGCGTCGTAGCTTTCAGGATGCACTCCTGTATTATCAAGCGGCTCTTTTCCGCCCGGAATTCTCAAAAATCCCGCGCACTGCTCAAATGCCTTATCGCCGATCTTGGGCACTTTCTTCACCTGCGAGCGGCTTTGGAATTCGCCGTTTTCCTCGCGATAGCGCACAATATTTTTTGCCGCGGCTTTTCCAATCCCCGCCACATAAGAAAGAAGCATATAGGAAGCGGTATTCAAATCCACCCCAACAAGGTTCACGCATCCTTCCACCACGCCGCCCAAAGCTTCTTCCAGACGAGCGGGCTTCAAATCGTGCTGATATTGGCCAACTCCAATGCTTCGGGGCTCAATTTTCACAAGCTCCGCCAAAGGATCCTGCAGGCGCCTTGCAATGGAAACCGCGCTTCTTAAAGTAACATCAAAATCAGGAAATTCTTCCGCACCCAAAGGCGAAGCGGAATAAACCGAAGCGCCCGATTCGGAAACCATGGTGTATTTCACGGGAAGATTGTTTCTCTTGATCACACCCGCAATAAAAATCTCGCTTTCCTTCGAAGCGGTTCCGTTTCCGATGGCAATGGTATCCACTCCCCATTTGGAAACAAGCGAAAGCACTTTCTTTTCCGCCTCTTCCACTCTTTCGAACGGCTTTGTGGGGTAAATCACTCCCGTATCCTTCACTTTGCCCGTGGGATCCACCACCGCAAGCTTGCAGCCCGTGCGGTAGCCGGGATCGTATCCGAGCACGGTTTTTCCTTTAATGGGAGGGCAAAGAAGCAAATTCTTTAGATTATCGGAAAATAAAATCAAGGCCTTTTCGCCCGCATCGTCGGTGAGCGCCGTGCGAATCTCGCGCTCAAGCGAGGGGAAAATGAGGCGGCGATAACTATCGTCGATCGCCTTATCCATATAGGAAGCATAGGTGGAAGAAGGATCCACCAAGCGGTTTTGCAAGAAAAGAAGCGGCAAATATTCGCCCATCTCAAGCGAAACCTTCAAAACCTCTTCCTTTTCGCCGCGATTGGCAGCAAGAATTCGATGGGAAGGAATTTTAGAAATTTCCTGCGAGAAGTTTTCATACATTCCGAAAACCCCAATTTCCGCGCCTTCCATAAGCGAGGTAGAAAATTTTCCTTCGCGGAAAAACATTTTTCGAAGTTCTCCGCGAATGGCGGCATCATCGGAAATATCCTCCGCAATAATATCAAGCGCTCCCTGAATGGCTTCTTCCTCAGTGGCAACGCCCTTTTCCTCAGAAAGATAGCCCTGTGCCAAAATCGGAAGTTCTTCTCCTTTTCCTTGCGCGAAGATGATTTCGGCAAGGCCTTCGAGTCCCTTTTCTCTTGCCACCGAAGCACGGGTTTTGCGCTTCGGGCGGAAAGGACGGTAAATATCCTCAATTTCAGCAAGAATGGAAGCATTTTCAAGGGAAAGCGAAATCTCTTCCGTCATCTTGCCCATTTCTTCAATCGCGCATCTCACTTCTTCTCTGCGCTTCTCAAGTCCGCGCAAATATTCGAGGCGGTCGGCAAAACGGCGCAAGGTAACATCGTCCATCGCGCCCGTTTTTTCTTTGCGGTAGCGCGCAATAAAGGGGATGGTGTTGCCCGCGTCGAGCAGTTCAATCACATTCTCGATTCGCTCTTCGGAAAGAGTAAGTTCTGCAGATAAAGTTTTGATGATGTCCATTTTTTGTCCTTTCAAAAAGGGATTTTCTTCCTTTATATTTTAACTTGAATTCTTCAAATTTTCAAGAAAAAGTTTTGAAAAACCGCCCTTTTCCATTCTCTTTTGCAAAAAAATAAAAAAATTTGAAAAAGGTCTTGACAAAGTGGTATCTTAGTGCTATCATACCTTTACCGCTTTATCACGCTAAATTGATAAAGAACCAAAAAAAGGAGATTAGAAAAATGAAAAAACTTCTTGCATTCGTACTTGCCGCTATGATGCTTCTTTGCCTTGCATCTTGCGCCAATCAAGCACCCGCAACCGAAACCGCCGATGCCGATGAAAAAATCGCTGTGATCGGCTATACCATCTATGAGCCGATGAACTATGAAGAAAACGGCGAACTCGTTGGCTTCGATACCGAGCTTGCCAAAGCCGTATTCGAAAAGCTTGGCTATAAGCCCGTGTTTAAGCTCATCGATTGGGATCAGAAATATACCGAGCTCAATGCCGGCACCATCACCTGCATCTGGAATGGCTTCACCGCCAACACTTCCGACGACGACGGCGTTGCCCGTGCCGATAAGGTTGATTTTTCCTATAACTATATGGGCAATAAGCAGGTAATCGTTGCCAAAAGCGATCTTGCAAAATCCATTGCCGATACCGCTTCTCTTTCCGGCAAAGTAGGCGCTGTGGAATCCAGCTCCGCCGGCGATACTTATCTTACCAAAACCCTCACCGGCGCTATCAAAAAAGGCGTTACCTCTCAGCTCGATGCCATGAAAGAACTCAGCATGGGCGCTGTGGATTTCGTTGTGGTGGATGAACAGCTCGCCAAAGCATATGTTGGCAAAGGCGACTATGCTTCCTTTGAAATCGCAGAAAATGTATATAGCGATGCTGAATACTATGCAATCGGTTTCAAGAAGGGTTCTGATCTCACCGCAAAGGTAAACACCGCTCTGGAAGAACTCGCTGCCGACGGCACCATCACCAAACTTGCTCAGAAATACGATGTTGTGAATACCACCATCATCGATTTTGCCGATCAGAAATAATCGGAATTTAAAAACACAAAATGAAAACTGTGCAAGGCGAAAAATTCGCCTTGCCGTTTTCTGTCTTTTGGAAAAGGAAAAAATATGCAATTTTTATCAATCACGCAAGATCTTTTGCAGGGCTTTGGCATCACTTGCCTTCTGTTTGCCCTCACCTTGGTCTTTGCCATTCCGCTCGGACTCTTGTTTTCATTTTGCTCGATGAGCAAAATGAAACTCTTAAAAGCCCCCACCCGCACCTTCATCTGGATCATTCGCGGCATTCCGCTTATGCTCTTTATTTTTGTAATCTATTATCTGCCCTCCCTTTTGGCCGATGGAAATTCTTCCTTGAATATTTTCAATACCATCGATTTGAAAATGACCGTTGCCGCAGGAAGCAATGAGCTTTTATGGCAGGGAAGATTCTTGGCAGTTTTGATCGCATTTGTGATCAATTATGCCTGCTATTTTTCCGAAATTTTCCGCGGCGGAATCGAAAGTGTTTCGCTCGGGCAGTATGAAGCGGGCTATGTTTTGGGGCTCACCAAAGGTCAGGTCTTCTTTAAAATTGTTTTAAAGCAGGTGATCAAGCGCATTGTTCCCGCCCTTTCCAATGAAATCATCACCCTCGTGAAAGATACCGCTCTTGCCAATGCCATCGCCATTCCCGAAATCATCAAATGCGCCAAGGATATGGCTTCTTCTCAGGCACTCATCTGGCCGCTTTTCTATACGGCGGTATTCTATCTTTTGTTTGTGGGAATTTTAACTGTCGTACTCGGCAGAGTCGAAAAGAAACTTTCCTATTTCAAGGCATAAGGAGGGTGTTATGGCATATTTTGAAGTCAAAAATGTATCCAAAAGCTTCGGCAAAACCGAAGTGCTGAAGGGAATTGATTTTTCGATGGAAAAAGGGCAGGTGCTTTCGATCATCGGCTCTTCCGGAAGCGGAAAAACCACCCTGCTTCGCGCCATCAATTTTCTTTGCGAACCCGATTCGGGCGAATTTTACCTCGAAGGCGAGCGCTTTTTCGAGGCAGCGGAGCTGGAAGCGCTTTCCGATTCCGAAATCCGCGCAAAAAGAATGAATTTCGGGCTTGTTTTTCAGCAGTTCAATCTATTTCCGCAATATAGCGTGAAAGAAAATCTTTGCCTCGCTCCGCGCCTGTTGGCAAAAGAAAGAAAAGATTATAAAGAAAAGAAAAAAGAAATCCTTGCCGAAATCTCTGCCCATGCAGATGAACTTTTAGAGCAAGTGGGGCTCACCGATAAAGCCGCCAATTATCCGTGCGAGCTTTCGGGCGGTCAGCAGCAAAGAGTTGCGATTGCCCGCGCCTTAATGCTCTCGCCGAAAATCCTTTGCTTCGATGAACCCACCAGCGCCCTCGATCCCGAGCTCACGGGCGAGGTGCTCAAGGTTTTGCGCGAGCTTGCCGAAAAAAATATCACCATGATCATCGTAACCCATGAAATGGGCTTTGCGCGCGAGATCAGCGATAAGGTGATCTTTATGGCAGATGGAGTCATCGCCGAAGAGGGCGATCCCGCGGAAGTATTTTTAAATCCCAAATCTCCTCGCTTAAAGGCGTTTTTATCCAAAACCGAATAAAAAGAAAACAGCAGATCATTTGATCTGCTGTTTTGTTTTTTTGCTTTTTTATTTTTCCAAAAGGAAGGGGCAGTATCCGCGGATTTCGGGAAGGGTGATCACGGTTCTGCCGTTTTCGATGCGGGATTCCACAGGAGTTTTTTCGGGAATGATCGAAACCTGCTTGTATTCTCCTGCCAAAGAAACTTCGTATCCTGCAGGAAGCGGAGTGTGCTCGTTGATCACACCGCGCTTTGCCCAGTGCTCGGGAATCGAGGTTTTGATCATCAAAAGATCGCCCCCGTTTCCTTCCAGAAGGGTGGCACGGCTCGTGGCGGGAAGATCGGAAATCAAAAGCGGATCGGGAAGAAGGGTTTTTAAAAGATCTTCCACAAGGCGGCGGTGGAACAAAGCGCCGAATTCCATATATGCTTCAAAAATGCAGAAGCCGATATGGGCGCATTTGCCTTTCATTGCCACTGCGCTGTATTCGGTAACTCCTTTCGGGGGAGCATAGAAATAACCGTGCTCACCGTCGAAGTGGCGATCACAAAAACCATCCACATAAGGAGCGATGGAAGATTTGGATTTCATCTTCACGCCTGCAAATTTACCGCCAAGCCATTCGGAACCGTATTCATAGAAGGGATCGGTTGCGGTATCGTTTTCAAACGAGGTGATAAAACTCCAGGGCTTTCCTTTGGCAATGCTCTTGCCGGTGGAAAGAATGCTGCCCTTGAAGGCAGAAAGCTTCTTCTGAAGCTCGGGAGTGATGCGAATATAATCGGGAAGAATCAAAAGGCGATAGGGCGAAAAATCCATTTCTTCATTCACAATGTCATACTGGATTTTCATTTCCGAAAGCATTCTGGCAACGCCCTTATCGGAATTCTTTACGGGCTTTTTCACTTCGTTTAAGGTGAGAATGTTGCGAAGCACGGCAACATCGGTTTTTGCCTTGCTCGGATAGGTCCACTGTTCAAGCTTTTCCACCCATTCGTAAATCTCGGTAACATCGCGGTAAAGCGCTTTATCAAGTCCGGTGGTGGGATGCATCATATCGCCCACAGAAGGCACAAAGCCATACATCAAAGCGTCAAACACATCGGTTTCCAGAGCCGCGCGGGATTTGTTGCCCGCAAAATCGCCCCAGCCGCTCACCATTCTGCCCGTCATGTAAAGAAGATCTTTTCCTTTTGCGAGCATTCTCTGATAAGGTGCTTGGCAAGGCAAGAAATCGTAGCCCCAAATGGAGGTGGGAAGGCACTCAAGTTCAGCGTGGCTGAGCTTGGAGTGAATGGGATCGAAGGGGAAGGAATTGAAGAAGGTGCGAATATCCTGCGGAATCAATTCGCGCAGTTCTTCAAACACTTCATAATAAGTTTCCACGGTAAAGGCAAAAACAGCATCGTCGTTGGTATAATCAATGCCTCTTGCCTTCATTTTCTGAATGCAGGCAGGGCAGTAGCATGCCTTCGGCAAAAACATATCCAAAAAGATTCCATCGGGCTTATAGGAAAGAATTTCCTCAATTTCTCTTTTCAAATAATCGCGGTAGGGAGTATTGAAGCAAGGGATGCGGAAGGTATTTCTCGTAACGGGATCGCCTTCGTAAATCTGATTTTGCGCATTCACGCGGCAATAGCCGGGATTGTGCAAAAGAAGCTCATGGTTGAGCCCTGCGTTGCAATAAGCGGTAACCTGAATGCCTCTTTTCTGAAGTGCCTCCAAGGTTTCGCCGAATAAATCTTTTTTAAGGCCCGGATACATCGTGCCGATTTTGGTGGGATAATAGGAAAAGCCAATGTTGCAGCGCGCGAAAATATTCACATAATCCACGTGCGCCTTTTCCAAGGTTTCGGCAATCTCTTCTCCGGTATAATCTTTTGCCATATCGGGAATGCCCGGCATGGTGTGAAAGTCAATATGCACAGCTCTTTTGATCGGTTTCATAAGAATACCTCCTTCTTCCCGCAAATTATACCATACCCCAAACCCGATTGCAAGCAAAAAAAAGGAGAAAGCGAACTTTTCTTGCAAAATCCGACCTTGACGAAAAAATGGGGCTGTGATAAGATGAAAAAAACGAATTCTGAGGATTACTATGAGAAATTACGAAATAGAAACAAAAGAAAGAGTTGCCTTTATCCGCTCTCTTTTAGAAAAAAGCCGTGCGCGCGGCATTGTATTCGGCAATTCCGGCGGCAAAGATTGCGCACTGGTTGGCATTTTGTGCAAAATGGCATGTGAAAACACCGTCAGCGTGATGATGCCGTGTTCCTCTTCGGTGAATTTCGGCAAAGATATGGAAGATGCGATGGCGCTCTGCAAAGCGTTTTCCATCGAAAACCGCACGGTGGATCTCACCGCCACCAAAGCCGAGCTTGTATCGGCGCTCGAGAAAGCGGCAGAGCTTAATTCTCAGGCGCTCACCAATATCGCTCCCCGCCTTCGTATGACCACCCTCTATGCCATCGGTGCCGCAGAAGGTCGCCTTGTGGCAGGCACGGGCAATCGAAGCGAGCGCTTTATGGGATATTTCACCAAATGGGGCGATGGCGGCCATGATTTCAATCCCATTTCCGATCTCACCGTTGGCGAAGTGTATGAATTCCTTCGCTATCTCGGCGCCCCCGCTTCCATCATCGAAAAAGCCCCCTCTGCAGGTCTTTTTGAAGGGCAAACCGATGAAAAAGAAATGGGAGTTACCTATGAAGCCATCGATCGCTTTGTTCTCACGGGCAAGGCAAGCGAAGAAGATCGCGCCATTATCGAGCGCTATCACGCGGCAAGCCGCCATAAGCTCTCTCCCATCCCCACTTTTGAAAATTGGAAAGAAGAAAAATAAGAACCAAATCAAAAATGCCTCTGCAAAAGCAGAGGCATTTTCTTTTAAAAAGCATCGGGGTGAATATCGGAATTTTCTTTTGTTTCTTCGGGTTTGTTTTCCGCGGGGAAGCCGCCGAAGGGTGGCGGTGTGTAAAGCGGGGTGGAAAGCTTTTCGTTTGCATAAAGGAAAAGATCGGAAAGTGCCCAAAGCAAAAATCCAAGAAACACAGCGAAAAGATCAAATTCCGTTTGAAAATATCCGCTTGTTCTCGTTAAATTGGAAACCAAAGTCATGCAAATTGCGGGAACGGTGGCCTGCACCATCAAAAAGATCCCCGCCGTGCGCAAATGCTTTGCCGCCATCGAATCAAAGGGGTTCTGGGCAAGCTTTAAAATCTTAAAAGCCCTTGCAAGGAAAAGATAAAGGGAAAAACCAAGAATCATTTCCACAAACGAAGGAATCATCGAAAGCGCAAACACGCGATTTTCCATTGTAAATGCAGGCACCGTTTCCTTCACTTCAATGCCCTCATCGGAAACCACCGCGTTATCGGGAAGTTCGCCTTGAAGCTCGTCTTTGAGTTCTTCTTCGATTTCCGCATACAGTTCGGGCCATTCTTTTCCCATTAAACGCTTCAGATTCACCTTCACATCCACCGCAACGGTAGAATCGATCGAGAAGGTGTTTTGAGGAAGTGCCACGAAGTAAAAAATTCCGAATAAAAGCCCAATCGCGCCAATGCAGGAAAGCACGCGAATGATCGAAAAAAGCACGTGCGCCCAAGAGCAAACCGAACGGAAAAATCTTAAATCTTTCATTTTTTTGCCTCCGAATTTTGGTTTATTTTAATTCTGCCGTGCAAGAAGTCCACCGAAAAGGTAAAAAACTCACGAATGAATAAATGCGGCAGAAAAAAGTGCGGGTTTTTCGCGCCCAAAAAGAAAATCGGGCAAGGGGGATTTGTGGAACGGGCAGTCATCTCTGCGCGGAAAAGGTGAAAGGAACTGGTAATCACCGCGGCGCGTTTTGTGCCCTCGGGAAAAAGGGAAAAAGAAAAAATAAAATTCTCTTTCGTGGTGCGGCTCTTTTCTTCCAAAAGAATCCGCTCTTCTTTGATCCCGCGCGCTTTTATATGTTTTTTTAAAGTAGCGGCTTCCGATTCGGTTTCACCGAAAACCTGCCCTCCCGAAAGAAGGCATTTGGCCTCGGGATTTGCTTTCAAAATCCTCTCGCCCAAATCCACTCGCGCCTCAAGGATCGATTCGGGCTGTGTGCCGTCGCACCGAGCCCCCAGAATCAAAACCAAATCCACTTCTCTCGGCTCCTCTTTATTTTTTCTTCTCCAAAAAAGAAAAAAGAGAAAAAGAAGAAAGAAAAAGAGTGCCAAAGGCGCGGCAAAAAGGATAAAAAATCCCTTTGTGTGAAAAAGGAAAATGCAGTAGATCCCAAGCAGTCCCCAAAAATATAAAATGGAAGATCGCGGGGAAAACCGCACCGTCAAAACAAGGTGGTAAAGGGCAAAAATAAGCCCCAAAATCAAAAGGAAAATTTTCATCTTTTCTCCTTCCTTTCGCTTTTATTATATCCCCCTTTTCTTTTTCCGTCAAGAAAAAGAAGCGGAATGAAGTCGGCGGCTTGACAAAAAAGCACTCTTTGCCTATAATAAGAAAACTCACTCAAACCAATCCAAACTGATCAGGCCAAACGGAGCCGGGTTACGATTTGTAACAGTGGATTTTGTATCCGCGGGACAGAAAACTGTTTCCACGGGTATTTTTTTATACATTTTTTTCTTTCTTCCGCATATCATTCCATAGAATTGGAGGAATCTATGAAAAGCGAAATTCAAACCGAAAAGCGGATTTTCGTTGGCAAAACCGCGGCCACCACTGGCATTGTTTTCAATCTTCTTCTCTCTTTGGGAAAAATCATCGCAGGCAATCTTTTCGGTGCCGTTTGTGTGGTTGCCGATGGCGTGAATAATCTTGCCGATGCCGCCTCTTCGTGCGCCATGCTCTTTGGTTTTGTGCTTTCCGAAAAGCCCGCCGATAAAGAGCATCCCTATGGCCACGCCCGCTTTGAGCATCTCTCTTCCCTTGTGGTATCCATTCTTATTTTTGTGGTGGGTTTTGAATTTTTCAAAACCTCGGTCATCAAAATCTTTCGCCCCGCTGCCATCGAAGCCACGCCCGTTTTGTTTGGCGTTTTGATCGCATCGATTTTGGTGAAAAGCGCACTCGCAGTGTATTTTGATGCCCGCGGCAAAAAAATCTCATCGCAAAGTCTTGCCGCCGCTTCCATCGATAGCCGAAACGATGCCGTGATGACCACCCTCATCCTTGTTTGTGCCGTGGTGGAAAAAATCTGGAATTTCCGTCTTGATGGATTCGCGGGTGCCGCCCTTTCCGTGTTCATTTTCTGGAGCGGCATCGGAATCGCAGGCAAAACCATTTCGGCCCTTCTCGGAAGGGGAGCCGATCCCGCCTTGAAGGAAAAAATGATTTGCAAAATCAAATCCGCGCCCGAGGTGATCGGGTGCCATGATCTGATGCTCCATGATTACGGCCCCGGCAAGCATTTTGCCAGTATCCATGTGGAAATGGATAAAAACACCGATCCCATGCTCTGCCATGCCCTCATCGATCAAATCGAGCGTGAATGCAAAGAAGAATTCGGGGTGCACCTTGTGATCCATTATGATCCCGTCGAGCTCGACAATCCCGAAACCGTTCGCTTGAAAAATTTGGTGCAGGCACTGCTTTCCGTGCGCGATGCCCGCCTTCTCATCCACGATTTTCGGCTTGTTTCGGAAGAAGGGGAGAGCGTTTTATATTTCGATCTCGAATTCCCGAGCGAACTTTTAAATCAAAAAGATACCATCGAATTGAATCTGAAAGAAGCCCTTTTCAAAATCGAAGCCAAAGAATATCGCCTCAAGATCACGCGCGATCTCGAAAGCTGAAAAAAGCAGGAGAAATTTTTCTCCTGCTTTTTTAAAGTCCTTTTTATCGGACACCACCTTCGCTAAAATAAAAGCGAAAGGAAGGGATCAAGTATGGATCAAAGACTCATCGAACTCAAAGAACAAGTAAAAAAAGGCAATATCGCTGCGGCACTTTCTCTTGCCGAGGCATTCAAATGGGGGTATTATGGCGGAGCCGATCCCAAAAGAGCGGCAAGAATGTATCGCATCTGCTGCCGATCGAAAGATAAAAAGATTGCCTCGCTCGGATATTATAATCTGGGGGTGCTCTATTATTACGATTATCTTTTAGAATCCGAGGAAATCGAAAAAAGCCGCCGCCTCGCCTTTGAATGTTTTATGAAAAGTGCGCTTCTGGATCATTCCCCCGAATCGCTCTCGCGCCTTGGGGATATGTATCGCTATGGCCAGTATGTGGAAAAAAATGAAGAAGTTGCCCTTTCGCTTTATGTTAGGGCAAATGCGGGAGCGTGATTTTCTCTAAAAACAAATCAAGATTTGCTTTCGGATGAAAAATATAATCTTCTCGGTCAAGCATCGGCAAAAAATCAAAGAGCAAAGAGGGAGTTTTGATCACTTCCTCTTTTTCTTTTTTCTTGAGTGTTTTAAAGCGAAATTCAAGCTTTGATGCCGTGGAGCGATTCTCGGAAGACCAAAGCGCCTCCAGTGCCACCACTCTGCGGCAACGCGTGAATTTTGCGCTTTTCTTGCCTTGCAAAACATGCTCCTGCATCCTGCGAAACATATTGTTTGCAATCCCCGTGTAAAGATCGCCCTTTTCGGTGCGAACGATATAAGTGTAATACATAGAATCTCCTTTTTTCCATTCTATCATAAATTCCGTCTGGCCACAAGAAAAAATGCGATTCTGGTATTTGACCGCAAAGAAATCTTTTGCTAAACTTTTCGTAGTAATTGAAAGGGATAAAAAAATGAAACGAATTGTAACTGTTCAAGATATTTCCGCTGTGGGCAAGTGTTCGCTCACCGTAGCACTCCCCATCATTTCCGCTTGCGGAGTGGAATGTGCCGTTATGCCCACCGCCGTTCTTTCCACCCACACTCAGTTTTCCGGCTTCACCTTCCATGATCTCACGGGCGAAATGCGCCCCGTTGCCGAGCATTGGAAAAAAGAAGGCATTGATTTTGATGCCATCTATACGGGGTATCTCGGCTCCGAGGAGCAAATTCAGATTGTTTCCGAAATGTTCGATTCCTTCGGCGGCAAAAATTGCGCGATCATCGTGGATCCCGCCATGGCAGATAATGGCAAGCTCTATTATGGCTTCACTCCCGAATTTGCGCTCAAAATGGCATCCCTTTGCGGCAAAGCCGATCTGATCCTGCCGAATCTCACCGAAGCGTGCTTTATGCTCGAAAAGCCGTATCCCGAATCCTATGATCGGGAATATATACGCTCCCTTTTAAAAGAACTCTGCGCGCTCGGCGCCAAAAAAGCCGCGCTCACAGGGGTTTCTTATGAAGATGGCAAAATCGGTTTTGAAATGCTCGATTCCGAAACCGGCGAATTTTCTTCCTATTTCGGTCCCCGCCTTCCCGTGGCCTTCCACGGCACGGGCGATATTTTCGCCTCCACCGCCGTGGGTGCTTATTCCCGCGGAAAAAGCGTTCACGAGGCGCTCGAAATCGCAGTGGATTATACCTATGAATGTATCCGCCTCACCATGGAAGATCCCAACCACCGCACCTACGGAGTGAATTTCGAAGAAGCCATTCCGTATCTGGTTTCCCGCTTCCATAAGTAAAAAGAAAATAAAACAACACCCTCGGCAATCATCGAGGGTGTTGTTTTTCTTATTTCTGATTGGGGGTATAATAAAGCGTTTTTCCCGCCTCCACAGATCGGGTAAGCCAAACCGAAGCGCCGATCACGCATCCGTCGCCCACAAACGTATCTCCTCCCAAAATGGTGGCGTTGGCATAAATAATCACGTGGTTTCCAATGTTGGGATGGCGCTTTAAATCCTTAATCGGATTTCCGTTTTCATCGAGCTCAAAGCTCTTTGCACCAAGCGTTACGCCCTGATAGAGCTTCACATGGTCTCCGATCACGCAAGTCTCACCCACAACAATACCCGTGCCGTGGTCAATAAAGAAGTATTCGCCGATTTTGGCACCCGCATGAATATCCACTCCCGTTTTTTCGTGTGCATATTCGGTCATAATGCGGGGCAGAAGGGGAGTTTTGAGTTCATATAATTCGTGAGCCAAGCGATAAATGGAAATGGCATAAAATCCGGGATAGCAAAGCAAAACCTCTTCGTGGCTCTTTGCAGCGGGGTCGCCCTCATAAAGCGCTTCAATATCCTTAAAAAGCAGTTCCTTGATTTTCGGCAGGCGAGAAAGAAAAGCATCCGCCACTTCTTCCGCGTTTTGATCCGTGCCTCGGAAAATAAAGGCCTTTTCCAAAAGCGTAATCAATTCGTTGCGAATCTTTCTTAAAAGAGAAAGCCCAAAAAGCCCCTCTTGGGTCACGCTTCTGCTTTTAAAATAACCGGGGAATAAAAGGGATTGCAAATCCTTAATCAGATCCACCACCTCTTTGCGGTTCGGAAGCGCTTTCTCGGGGGTGCTTTTTCTGATCTTGCCCTCGTTTTCCATTCGATCAAGTTCTTTTTGTATCTGATTGAGTAACATCGATTTCTCCAAAAACTTTTTTTCGATTATACAATGATTTCCCCCGCTTTGTCAACGCCGCAAAAAACCACGGTGATTTTCACCGAGGTTTTTCTTTTTATCCCGCAAGGGAGCGCATCTTCAATCGAAGGTTATCCGCAATCATCGCAATAAATTCGGAATTGGTTGGTTTGCCTTTGTTATTTTGGATTGTGTATCCAAAAAAGGAACCAAGCACATCCACATCGCCCCGATCCCAAGCCACTTCAATCGCGTGGCGAATGGCGCGCTCCACCCGAGAGGAGGTGGTATTAAATTCTTTTGCCACCGAAGGATAAAGCGTTTTGGTTACTTCGCTGATGATGCGGTTGTCGCGCACCACCATCATAATCGCAAAGCGAAGATATTGATAGCCCTTAATGTGCGCGGGAATTCCCACTTGGTGGATAATCCGCGTAACCTGTGCCTCCAGATCAAAATCATCTTCAATGCGAAATCTCTCTTCACTTGCCACCTGATGAATCTTATCGGCAAGCACTTCATAGTCAAAGGGCTTTAAAATACAAGCCGAAATCCCTCCCGCAAAGGCATCTTCCAGCACCTTGCGATTGTTGATTCCCGTAACCAAAATAAATTTCGGCGCCTTTGCCTTCAGCGTGCGCTTCACCTCGCGAATCAAACTTCCCAAATCATATCCGGGAAACCAAAGATCGAGCAGCACCACATCCGGCAAAAGATTTTTGATCGCAAGCAGTGCCTCTCCGCCGTCGCCGCTGTCGCCCACCACCGCAAAGCCCATGTTCATAAGCGTTTCCTTGCAAACAAAGCGAAAATCATTTCCCGAATCAATGATATAAACCTTTTCTTTCATCTCTTTCATAATAAGCACCTTTCTTGTCTTTCGTTTTGTGTTTTTGTAGATTGCTTCTAAATATTACCAAAAAATGGTAAAAATTGCAATAGCAAAAAGCAATAAATTACCAATTTTTGCCAATTTTGTATGTTTGACCAAAAATCCCCGCGAAAAAGAGGAAGAGTCCACAAATTCGAGAGGGATTTTTTGTCGAAGAAAAGCGAAATTTAGCGAAAAATCCCTTTTTCTTTTCGTTTTTCTTCCAAAAATCTCCTTGTATTTTTATTTTAAAGCTTCCTTTTTGCAAAGAAAGTCGAACCCGCTTCTCGAAAAAAGAAAAAAGACCGTGAATTTCACGGTCTTTTGTTGAAAATGAGTGCTATTTTGTTGTTTTTGTTTTATTTGGTATCAAACCAAGAGTGGCCGCTTTTTGATTCGGCAACCAAAGGCACAGAGTAATTCACGGTGCCCTCCATCTCTTCCGATAAAAGTTTTGCCGCATATTCGGCTTCTTCCTTCGGGCATTCCAGAATCAGTTCGTCGTGCACTTGCAAAATCAGTGCGCTTTTCAGGTTTTCTTTTTCCAGTCGTGCATCCACCCGCACCATCGCAAGCTTAATAATATCGGCGGCAGTGCCCTGAATGGGTGCATTCATCGCCACTCTTTCGCCAAAGGCAATCAAGTTCTTTTTCGGTGCCTTGAGTTCCGGAATCCTTCTTTGTCTGCCGAAAAGGGTGGAAACAAAGCCGTCGCGGTGCGCCTGGACTTTCACATCCTCCAAATATTCTTTCACCTTCGGAAAGAGGGCAAAATATTTTTCAATGTATTCCTTGGCCACTCGCATCGGCACCCCAAGATCTTGGCTCAGGGAGTATTCTCCGATTCCGTAAACAATTCCAAAGTTCACCGCCTTCGCGCTCTTTCTCATCTCGGGTGTTACCATCTCCTGAGGCACATGGAAAATCTCCGAGGCGGTTTTGGTGTGAATGTCCTTCCCGTCAAGAAAATATCCGATCAGGGTTTCATCTCCTGCGATGTGTGCAAGCAGGCGAAGCTCGATTTGCGAATAGTCGGCATCCACCAAAATATGGTTTTCATCTTTTGCAATAAAGAATTTGCGCATTTCTCTTCCCAGTTCGGTTCTCACGGGAATGTTTTGCAAATTCGGCTCCGCAGAGGAAAGGCGTCCCGTTGCGGTGAGCATCTGATTGAAAACGGTGTGAATTCTGCCGTCGGGCGCAATCTGCCCAAGCATCCCCTCAACATAAGTGCTGTGGAGCTTGGTAAAGGTGCGATAGTTTAAAACCAGATCCACAATCGGGGAAAGATGGCGAATCTTCGAAAGCGTTTCCGCATCGGTGGCATAGCCCGTTTTCGTTTTTTTGCCCGCAGGCAAAGAGAGCTTTTCAAATAAAATCTTTCCGAGCTGTTTGGGAGAGGAAATCAAAAATTCTTCGCCCGCCAAATTGAAAATTTCTTCTTTGATTTTTTCTGCCCCGTCTTTTAAAAATGCGCCGTAAGTTTCGATTCCTTCGCGGCTCACTTCAAAGCCCCGCAGTTCCATCTTCGCAAGCACATAAGCAAGCGGAAGTTCAATCTCTTCAAAAAGCGCTTTCACCGAGCTTTGATCGATCGCTTCTTTCAAAACGGGATAAAGCTTTGCCATCAAAGAAAGCTTTGCCGCAGGGTTCTGATCCAAATCAAAAGGTGCGGTCTCTTTTAAATATAAAAGTGCAAGCCGCGATAAAGTCATCGCGGAATCCTGCGAGTTGAGCACGTATGCGGCAAGGAATAAATCAAATTCCGCCCCAACCCCCAAAATCGTGCCAAACGAGTCGGCAAAGCGGTGCAAATACGCCTTGTAGTCGCAAACCACGGGTCTGTTCTTTCTCAAAAACGCTTCAATATTTCCCGTTAAGCGATAGGGAATTCCTTCCGATAGCGCATAAAAGGCCTCGCTGTCGAAGGTTAAAAATAAAGGGCTTTCCGAAATCTTGTCGGCATCGATCGTATCGATCGGCTTGCCTTCTTCGGCGGGCAGATCAAAAATCGAGCCCTGCATCGGTTCGGAAGATAAAATTGGTTCCGCCTTTGCCTCTTCCAGCCCAAATCCCTTCAGCATTTTTTCAAATTCCAATTCCAAAAGCAAAGGGCGCAGCTTTTCGGGCAAAAATCCCTCGTAGCCGAAGGGCTCAATGGAATCAAGCTCGGGAATCTCGCGGCAAATGCGCGCAAGGTATAAGCTTTTATAGGCATCCTCTTTTCCGGCGGCAAGTTTTTCTTTCGCGCTCGGCCCGATCGGAAGGGTTGCAAGATCCGCATAAACCCCGTCAAGATTTTCCCGTTCCGAAATCAGCTTCAGCGCGGTTTTTTCGCCGATCCCCCTCACCCCGGGAATGTTGTCGGAAGTATCCCCCGCAAGGGATTTCACATCAATCATCTGCTCGGGGCGCAGTCCAAATCTCTCGCGAATCACCTCGGGCGTGATCTTATCATCTTTGCCCGTTCCCGCAAGGAAAAGGGTGGTGTGTTCGCTCACAAGCTGAAAGGAATCGCGATCCCCCGTAACAATCACGGCGCGGTTTCCGCTTTTCTCCGCAATCAGCGATAAAGTGCCCAAAATATCGTCGGCCTCAAAGCCCTCTTTTTCCACAATGTGAATCCCAAGTGCCTCGGTCGCGCGCTTCAGATATGGCATCTGCGCCGCAAGGTCCTCGGGCATCGGTTTTCTTGTGGCCTTGTAATTCTCATCGAATTTATGGCGAAAAGTGGGCGCGTGCATATCGAATGCCGCCACCGCAAAATCGGGCTTTATCGCATCCAAATGCTTTTTTAAAATATTGATATAGCCGAAAATGGCATTCGTGGGAAGTCCGCTTTTTGTGCTGAGCGGGCGAATCCCGTAAAATGCACGGTTGAAAAGACTGTTTGCATCGAGTACCAGTATCGTTTTCATAAAAATCCTCTTTATTTGATCCCCACACTGTGGGCTTTATCCCAATTCGGGTAGCGGATCGCTTTTTTCTCAAATTCGCCTTCGCCCCCGCGCAAATCAAGCGCGGTCTCGGCAAGTTCGGGAATCTCTTCTCCCGTTTCGAGCCAATTTTCAAAGCGTTCTCGGCAGGATTTTAAGCGAAGAAGCAGTCCTCCGAGTCGCCCTTCCTGAATTTCAAATCCAAAGGGCTTGTTTTCCTTCATCCAAAGCGTTCTGAATGCAAAAATAAATTCTTCCAAAGATGCGATTGCCCTATCAAATTCCAAGAGCAGAAGTTTGCCTTCGTCTTTCTTGTTTTCTTGATAAGCGCATCTCAATCTCATTCCGAGCTCCGCCTTGTGGGAAAGGGTTTTCGCAAGAAGCGAAAGCGCGCGGAAAATATATCCAAAAGTTTCGTTTTCGATCTGCCCGCCAAGCTTTTCGGCAAGCGCGGCATAATATTCGCCCTCGCCGCCCGCAAGCGTGGAATCGCAAACTCCAAGAAAAGGGTCGTTGTAAAGCAAATATTTTTCAGGATTAAAAACTGCCTCTTTTGCGATCTCATCTGCCACTTCCTTGTGCTCGTGCATATCAAGAAGCGTGAATTCATCGAAGGGAATCTTGTATTTTTTCTCAAATTCTTTTTTGATTTTGCCTAAGTCCTCGATTCCTTCTGCAAATTTTGCCGTGGCAAAAAGGGAAGGGAACACCGAAAATCGAGAGCATTCGCCGCCGTTGTCGCCCCAAAGCGTAAAGATGATATTTTCCACCTTCTCCTCTCGGCATGCGCGAATCGCGGCAAGGTTTGCGCGCACGGAAAAGCGATTATCGGGCGCAAAGCCCTTCCAAGTCCAAATCCCGCCCGCAAACCAAATCTCGCGGCCAATTTCTTGGTGGTAATGCAGCATCTTCTGATAGCGCTTTTGATTTGTGGTGTAATAATCCCAATAAGTCAACGCCACTTCCTTGGGAATGCGGCATTCCTCTTCGCCGGGCACCACAAGATCTTCTGCTTGATAGTATTGCCCGTTGTTTTTCAAACGGAAAAACATATCGCTCCACATCACGGGCTTAAAATCGCGCTTTTTTGCCATTTCGCAAACTTTTTCCAAATGGCGCGAAAAAATTTCGAATCGGTTTTCAAATCCGTTCTGATCGAGGTATTTTCCAAGCCCGAGCATGTGCGCCTCGTCCATTCCGATGTGAATCGTTTTCGAAGAAAAGCATTCTTCCACCGTGTCAAACATCTTTTCAATCAGCGCGTAGCTATCTTTGTTTCCCGCAAGCAAAATGTTTGCCGTATCGCAAATTTTAGAATATTTCGGCCAGCGGAAAATGGCATCCAAATGCGCCAAGGTTTGAATACAGGGAATCAGTTCGATTCCAAGAGAAGCGCAAAAAGCATCGTATTCCTTTAGTTCCTCTTTGGAGTATCTCCCGCGAAAATGCCCGAAATACGGTTCGCCCTCGATTTCATAGGTGTCTTCCGTATAAAGCATAATGCAGTTGTAGCCCATCTCGGCAAGCTCTTTTGTGTAAAGCTTCAAAGCAGAAAGATTCATCACCGCGTTGCGGCTCATATCAATCATCACTCCGAGGCGGCGAAAATCCACCGTTTTCATAAAAGCTTCTCCTGTAAAGAATTCTTTCCTTATCATATCTATTATATCGAATTTCCTTTCGAAAATCAATATCAAAAGAGAAAAGGGAAGCCAAAGCTTCCCTTTCTGATCAAACATTAAAACGGAATAAAACCACATCTCCGTCTTGCATCACATATTCTTTTCCTTCCGAGCGCAAAAGTCCCTTTTCGCGCACCGCCGCCATCGATCCGAGCGAGGTCAGATCTTCGAAAGATACCACCTCCGCGCGAATGAATCCGCGTTCAAAATCGGAGTGAATTTTTCCTGCCGCTTGAGGCGCCAATGTGCCTTTGGTAATCGTCCAAGCGCGCACCTCGGGTTTGCCCGCGGTGAGGTAGCTGATCAGCCCGAGCAAAGAATAACTTGCCGAAACAAGTCTCTCAAGCCCGGCATGCTCAATGCCAAGATCCTCCAAAAAGAGTTTGCGATCCTCCGCAGAAAGCTCAGCAAGCTCCGATTCGATTTTCGCGCAAATGGGAATGATCTCATTCTCGCTTTCCTTCGCATAATCGGAAAGTGCGGCAAAGTGAGGGTTCTTTTCATAAAGCCCATCCCCCTCCACAATGTCCTCCTCCGAAACATTTGCGGCAAAAATCTGCATCTTCATCGATAAAAGCGGCATCTCGGCAAGAAGCGCTCTCTCGGCATCCGAAAATTCAAGTCCGCGAGGGCTCTTTCCTTCTTCGAGCTTTGCCATCAGTTTTTTGATCAGATCAATTTCGGTTTGCGCCGATTTATCACCCTTAAGGCGCTTCTGCGCACGATCCATTCTGCGCTCCAAAATTTCCATATCGGAAAGAATTAATTCCATGTTGATCACATCAGCATCTCTCACAGGATCAATTCCCTTGTCCACATGCACAATATCGGGATCGTCGAAGCAACGCACCACATGCACAATGGCATCCACCTCGCGAATGTGCGAAAGGAATTTGTTTCCAAGTCCTTCGCCTTGGCTCGCGCCCTTCACAAGCCCCGCAATATCCACAAATTCAATCACCGCAGGGGTAATCTTATCGGGCTCATACATTTCAGCAAGCTTATCCAGTCGAGCATCCGGCACCGGCACCACGCCCACATTCGGCTCAATGGTGCAAAACGGGTAATTCGCCGCCTGCGCTCCGCCCCCCGTCATCGCATTAAAAAGGGTGCTTTTTCCCACATTGGGAAGTCCCACAATTCCAAGTTTCATAGTTGTCAAATCTCCTATTCAAAATACAGATGTATTGTATCACACCCCCCTGCGAAAAGCAAGTGCCTCCCCCGCATTTGCCAAGAAAAGATGAAAGCGATGCTTTTTCTCGAAAAATCCCGCATTCCCCTATATATAATAATGAAGATTTTTTGAAGAATCGGCGCAAAATCGTATAAAGTGTGAACAGGGTGAAAACAAAGAGAAAATCGTGTTTTTTTTGCAATTTCCCCCTTGACAAAGGGGAGAAATTTTGGTAGACTAAAAATCCACCGCCGCAAAGAAGCGGAAGCCGGTTGAGGAAAAAAACTTTAAAAAAAGTTTTAGAAAGTACTTGA
>JAZOVP010000100.1:0-6390 GCA_045658765.1 Eubacteriales bacterium
TCTTTTAATGAAAACGGTCTTTTTCGACTCGATAGTTTTGAGAAAATGAGTGAAAGCATCTACATATTGGAAGATGTTTACTACAGTGCAAACTTTTATCTGAATAAACTTCTAAAACTTGCAAAAGAGAGAAAGCAAAGTGTTGTTGCAAGTTTTTCTCCCGAAATTCCAACTCTTCCGAATGCGCTATACTTCCCACAAACAAAAAGTACTTTTGTGATCGGAAAGCGCGATTATGAGAACGAGGATCGAAACAAAAATTACCACTACATCAATATGAAGCGATTTTTAAATGATAAAACCATAGCGGAAAACAAACAAAAAATACGCTTTGGAAAAAAATGCTCCGAAATGCTTCAAAGCGGCGCCACGGAGGCATTTCGAGAGGCGGCAGATGCTCATAGGAAACTAGAGCACTACTTTGTTGCGGCAATGGATTTTGAAAAATTAAATTCAATGAAAACGCATTTAGAAGATTTATTTTTTGGTGATTTTAAGCCCGCAAAGCAAGATTGACATTCGAGGGTATTCATACTATAATCAAAGTAAAAAAAGAAAACAAAGGATAAAAACATGAAAATTATTTTGGCTTCGGCTTCCCCGAGAAGAAACGAACTTTTAAAGAAATTGTATGATGACTTTGTGGTTTTTCCTGCCGATATTGAAGAAACAATTCCCGAAGATATTGGCCCTGAATTTGCCCCTATCTTTTTAGCGGCCGAGAAGGCGGATGCGGTGGCAGATCGTTTTCCTGAAGATCTGATTATTGCATCGGATACCATTGTGGTTTGCGATGGTGAGATTTTGGGGAAACCCAAAGATAAGGCAGATGCTCAAAGAATGATTGAAATGCTTTCAGGCAACACCCATAAAGTAATCACCGGATGCTGTGTTCGTTTGGGCCAATTGCAGACTGCATTTTCTGAAGAAAGCTTTGTTACTTTTTATCCGATCAAAAAAGAGGAAATCGATGCCTATATTGCAACCGACGAACCGTTTGGGAAAGCCGGATCCTATGCAATCCAAGGAACGGGTGCTCTTTTTGTGGAACGAATCGAGGGAGATTTTTATAACATCGTAGGGCTTCCGATCGCAAGACTCAAACGGGAAATCGAATCTCTTCTTGAGGAGAATTTTGAATGTACCGAATCGACGGAGAATACATTTTAAAAACAAGGCGAGAACTTCACCGCGTGCCCGAGATCGGATTTGATCTTGAGAAAACACTTTCCATTGTGGAACGAGAACTGAAAAATCTTGGGATTGAATATACCAAAGAATACGGGATTTCGAGCATTCTGGCAAAGATCACACCAAAATCTTATACAAAAACCATTGCACTTCGTGCGGATCTAGATGCACTTCCCATCACGGAAAAAACAGATCTTCCCTTTTCTTCCCTTCATACAGGCGTAATGCACGCTTGCGGCCACGATTGCCACACTGCGATGCTTCTTGGAACTGCAAAAGCGCTAAAGGAAATGGAAAATAAACTTCCTTGCAGAATTAAACTGATTTTCCAAGCCGCCGAAGAAACCGACGGAGGCGCTGAACTTTTGTGCAACGATGGCGCGATGAGCGAAGTTGACGAGATTTTGGCCTGCCATGTTGCACCGGAAATCAGCACAGGAAAAATTGCCCTTAAAAGTGGGATCACAAATGCCTCGGCCAATCCTTTCAACATTCATTTTTATGGCAAAAAGAGCCATATTGCAAAGCCCCATCTTGGAACAGATGCCCTTTTGATGGCAAACGACGTATATTCCGAAATTCGCGCTCTTGAAAATAAGCTCTCGAAATCAGGCAAAAAAATTCTGATCGGCATCGGTGAAATGCAAGGCGGCTCGGCGAGAAATATCATTTCAGACAATGCCGTGATAAAAGGAACTCTTCGCGCACTTGATGAAAGGATAAGAAAAGCCACGCTTGATGGTATTCAAAGCATCTGCAAAACCGCTCAAGCAAAACACGGCGGAGAAATAAAAATCGAATTTCTCCCCTCCTACCCTGCGGTTAGAAACGATGCCGCTCTTTGCGAGAAAATCCGAAAAATTTCGATGCAATCATACGGATTCGATTCGGTTCAAGAAAAAAGAGAGAGCTTTGGGGCTGAGGATTTTTCCTTTTACCAAGAAAAAGCACGGGGCTTGATATTTGATTTGGGAGTGAAAAAAGAAGGCGATGATTTTTATCCGCTACACAGCGAAAAATTCAACCCTGATGAATACGCTCTGACCATTGCTCCAAAAATATTTTTAGAATATATTTTATCGCAATAAAAAATCCCGCAGATTATCTGCGGGATTTTTTATTAAGATGTTTTGAGAGCGAAGTTTTTCTTTTTTTGGGAATCGGTGCTTCTTTCTTTATGGGTTTTGCGCCCTTTTCGGGAGGAACGAGGCAATTTTCGCCATAGCCGATCAAATCTTCCCTGCCTTCTTTTTTGAGGTGCTCACGGATCAAGCGGAAATTTTGCGGCTTATAATACTGAAGCAGTGCCCTTTGAATGGATTTTTCCTCTTTTGTTTTGGGAACATAAACCGATTCCATAGTGAATGGATCAAGCCCCGTATAAAACATACAGGTTGAAACTGTGCCGGGGGTGGGATAAAAATCCTGCACTTGCTCGGGGTGCATTTTTTCTTTTTTCAAAAACAAAGAAAGCTCGATTGCATCCGAGATTTTGCTTCCAGGATGGGAGGACATCAAATACGGAACCAGATATTGCTTTTTGCCGATGGATTTTGTGAGTTCGTAAAAGCGCTTTTGAAACTTTTTATAAACACTAAAATCGGGTTTGCCCATAAATTTTAAAACTCGGTCTGAGCAATGCTCGGGAGCAACTTTCAGCTGCCCGCTCACATGATGGCGAACAACTTCTTTGAAAAACTCTTCATTGGAATCGCAAAGCAAATAATCGAAGCGGATGCCGGAACGGATAAATACTTTTTTCACGCCCGGAATCGATCGAATTTCGCGCAATAGCGAAAGATATTCGCTATGATCCACAACAAGATTTTTGCACGGCTTTGGAGCAAGGCATTTTTTTCGCTTGCACATTCCGTTTGCTTCTTGCAAATGGCAAGAGGGAGCGCGGAAATTTGCGGTGGGGCCACCAACGTCGTGAATATAACCCTTAAAATCGGAAAGCTTGGTGAGAAGATTTGCTTCTCGGATTACCGATTCCCGGCTTCTTGCGGTGATGCACCTTCCCTGATGGAATGCAATAGCGCAAAAATTGCAAGCACCAAAGCAACCGCGATTATGAGCGATGGAAAATTTAACTTCCTCAATCGCTTTAACCCCGCCGATTTTTTCATAGGATGGATGATAGTTTCTTTCATAAGGCAATTCATACACTTCATCCAGCTCTTGAGTGGTAAGCGGCGGCATGGGCTTATTTTGCACGAGGAAAAGATCTTTATGTTTTTGAACCAAGATCTTGCCTCGAACATAATCATGCTCTTCCTGCTGAATTCTGCAAGCAATGGCATAATTGCGATAGCCCTCTTCGGTTTGCGGTTTTACTTTTTCAAACGAGGGGCATTCCACCACTTCTGCCGAAGAAGGGGGATTTTTAGATAAATAGCAGGTGCCGTATACATCGGTGATATTGGAAATGGGTTCTCCGCTTTGAAGGCGCTTTGCGATGCGAACAACTTGACGCTCCCCCATTCCAAACATCAAAAGATCGGCTCCTGAAGAGAGGAGTATCGAAGGGCGAACGGCATGATCCCAATAATCATAATGAGCAAAACGGCGAAGAGATGCTTCGATGCCTCCGATTGCAATCGGAATATCGGGGAAATTTTTTCGAATATAGGCGCAATATGTTTCGGTTGCGCGATCGGGGCGCTTTCCCATTTCGCCGCCCGCGGTGTAATAATCGAAGGTTCTTCTTTTCTTTGCAACCGTATAATGAGCAACCATAGGATCGATATTTCCGCCGTTTACAAAGAAGGCAAGCTTTGGTTTTCCGAATTCCAATATATCTTCCGCAGATTGCGGCTGAGGAAGAATGCAAACGCGAAAACCGTTTTTCTCGAGAACGCGCGAAATGATGGCGGTGCCAAAGCTCGGGTGATCCACATAGGAATCCCCGCTCACGATCACAATATCGGGGCAATCCCAGCCCCTTTCAAGCATTTGGCTTTTGGTGATTGGTAAAAACGACATATCTTATCCTTTACTGATCAACTACAAGAGGTATTTTAACTTTTTTAAGATTTGCTTCCCTATTTTTCCAATCGGGCATAAACTGCTCGATTAAATGATAAAAGCGATTTGAATGATTCATTTCAACGGTATGGCAAAGCTCATGCAGAATCACATAGTCAATTTCTTCATCGGAACAAAGCGCAAGGAACAGAGAAAAACAAAGATGCTTTTTGGAACTACAACTGCCAAACCTTTTTCGAGCAGAGGTGATTTTCACGCTTTCATATTCAAAACCGCAGCGATTTGCCCAGTATTCAACGCGCGGAAAAATGGCATCGGCGGCTTTTTTTCGAAGCTGCTCTTTTTCTTTTTTTGAAATTTGCGGAATCGGCGGGAGCGATTTTATTTGCATTTGCATCTTTAAAATTTTTGCTTCGTTCAACGCCACAAAACGCGAAATGAATTTTTCGGGGCAATATCGGGGTGTGCGCACAAAAACAGTGCCATCCCGAGAAATTTGAGCGCAAATTGTTTTTCTGTTTGAATAAATAACTTTATATTCCATCGTTTATTTCCTCGAAAATATTATATCAGAAAAACAATCAGATTTCAACTCCCACTTGCTTTGAAGGATAACTCATGATAAAATTATAGAAAGGAGGATTCCAATGATTAGAACTACTGATTTTTTTGATACCAAAAAATATATTCTTGAAAACGAGAAGATTAAACTCGAACTGCTTTCCTATGGTGCGCGCATCCATAAGCTTTATTTTGGCGGAATCGATGTGGTTTTGGGATTTGATACTCTGGAGGATTATCAGAAAGACAAACGTTTTCTCGGCGCAACGGTTGGCCGATATGCAAACCGAATCGCGGGAGGCGAATTTATGCTTGGAGAAAACAAATATACTCTTTCGAAAAACGAAAACGGGATCACCACCCTTCACGGCGGCGAATTTGGATTTGATCGCTTTGAATGGGATGCTAAGATTTTAGATGAAAATTCCGTGTGCTTTGAAAGAATCAGCCCCGATGGCGAAATGGGATTTCCGGGGGAACTTGAGGTATCCGTTACCTATACCCTCTCTGATTCTGCGGTAATCATCACCTATACCGCAAAATGCGATGGCGATACCGTTTTTAATCCCACCAACCACGCATATTTTAATCTTGGAGGACTTGGTGGCAAAGACTGCAGGGAAATGATTTTGCAGTTAAATGCAGAGCATTATCTTCCCATTGATGAGAATCTGATTCCAACAGGTGAAATCAAAAAGGTTGACGGAACCGAATTTGACTTTCAAGATGCAAGGAAAATCGGTGTTGATTTTGATCACTGCTTTGTATTATCCGATCCAAAAAAAGAGAATTTGGCGGGCTTTTTATATTCCGAGGAAAGCGGAATCAAGATGAACATTGAAACCGATCTTCCGGGAATTCAGCTATATACTTGCGAGCATTTTACCGACCCCGCAGGAAAAGAGAACATCCCTCTGCATGATCACCACGGGGTGGCACTCGAAACTCAATTTTCCCCCAACTCTCCGAACTGCTTGGATTTCCCCTCTCCCATTTTGAAAAAGGGCGAAGAATTCCAAAGCATCACAAAATATTCATTTGAAAAGATTTAATAAAAAAACGCAGGATTTATCCTGCGTTTTTTTGGCCGTTTCGCTCCTTTTGCATAGAATGGTAAAAGGAGGTGAAGTGATGCGGATTCTTGAGCTGTTTTTTGCAATTCTTGGTTTGATGTTTGTGTTGATCGAGATTTGCGACTACTTGTTTTACCGAAAATTTCGAGCTGATATGTCGCTGGTTTTAGAAGTTTTTTCAAAAAGCGAGCAGGAACTGATCGATATGCTTGAGATCATTACAACGGTGCGCAGATCACAGGCGGGAAAATGCGCGATTTCGAAACTGATTGTGCTCACAAGCGAAGACGACATTGAGAAAAACCGTATTTTACTGCATTATATGCAGTCGTTTAAAATGGAAGCGGATTTTTATCGAAAAATAGACGGACAATGGAGAAAATTTAATTAAAAGATCGATTGCCAATGAAAACTCGTTTCATTTTTAAGCTCGATCAAATCTTTAGAATATTCTTCCAGTTCGGTTAGATAATCGGAATGATTTTTTTCTTTTGATAATGTTTTTAATTTTTGCAAACGGATTTTCGGATTATCTATTTTTCTTTTTTTGCACGTGATATGAAATAAGATTCTATTA
>JAZOVP010000101.1:0-1413 GCA_045658765.1 Eubacteriales bacterium
TTAAAAATTCATTCCCGCAAGCGCGCGGGGCAAAAGCCAAGGCACAAGGAAAACCTCAAGGGAGATCCCGGCTAACAGGATCCCTGCAAGAAATAAAAATCGAAGTATATTTTCCTGCAGCGCCGCTTTCTCCCGCCGCCCCGAAAAGACGCAGCAGGCAATTACAAAACAGCAAGGTAAAACCACCGCCGCCCGAATACCCAAAGTACAAAGGGCTGCCCACAACCCCTTTCTTCCTAAAACAGAAAGAAAAGCCGCTACGGAAAAAGAAAGCTCTGTTCCCAGAAACAAGAAAAAAAACGGCATAAGGAAAAGGCCCACAGGAACAAGTGAAAGGCCAAAGGTCATAAGCGGATGGCGGAAATAAAGCCAGGTCGCCGCCCATAGGCTGACATGCCGCATTTCTTCGCCGCACGTTAAAAAAGCGCTTAGATAAAGCGCCAATTCTTCTGCCGTATCCATGCGATCACAAAGAAAACTCCCACACAAAACGCCCAGAACAAAGAAGATCAGCAGAAGCGCTCCGTATCCGAATCCCGCCTTGCAGGAATAAAAAGGCGTCACTTTCCGCAGTCGATTTCCCATCGTCTCACCTCGCCGCATTTTATGCAGCAAAGATACAAAAAAGACGCTGAAATTAAAATGTAAACCGGGTGCTTTAATAATATATTGCAAAAACCACTCTTTCGCAAGGCAAAAAGAGAAACTTTTTCTTTTTCGTAATTTATGACAAAATTTTATGTAAACCTTATTATGTAAACTTCCGGAACGAGTCTCGCCGTCGTTCCCCCACCCCGTGTCCGTCGGCATATTTTGTGCAGTCGAATTAAATCATCACAAAATATTGCAACGCACTCTTAAATAAAAAAAGCGCGGTTTGTCAAGCAGCAAATCCGCGCTTTTTCAAATTTTGGTAATTTTAACAACTTCACTTTTTCCGCCGTTTCATCCCGGCACCTCTTCGCTCCCTCTTCTTCCCTTTGCCCAAAAGAAGCGCTACCGCAGCTCCAACACCGCATCCGGCATAAGTCCACACTTGCGCCGCCGATATTTTCCCGCCGCGGCACAAAAACGCAACTGCAGCGTAGACCAAAAGTGCCGCCAGAACACCCGGCATCTTCTTTGTCTTCAGAACACTTTTACTGAAAGCAGCGCTGCAGAAAACACCCAAAAGGCCAATTGCAAAATAGACCCCTGCTATCTCTTTTTCACCCACCATCTCCCACAGGCACAATGCAGCAGCAAGAAAAGAAAAAAGAGCATAGGCCACCACCGGGAACAAAATACCCATCACAATCGCTTTTCCGTTTACACTTTTCACACGCATAAAAAATACCTCCCCAGTCACACGCTCAAAAGAGCATATGACACGGGAGGTATATTTATATCGGATCAGAATTATTCCTTTTCCCA
>JAZOVP010000102.1:0-1410 GCA_045658765.1 Eubacteriales bacterium
GAGTGGATCGATAATATACGAAGCCCAGCTTTTCCTGAACTCGGCGACTCTTTTCGTTGCCGTCATAATATCCGCACCAAATTCGGTTCATTCCAAGCTCTTCAAAGGCATATTCGAGCATTTTATGGGACGCTTCCGGTACAAGACCTAAGCCCCAATACGGTTTGCCGATCCAATAACCAAGCTCGTACTCATCATCCGCTTCTGCAAGATCGTTGCGATGGAAGCCGATGCATCCGATAGCCTTGCCGCTCGTCTTCAGACAGATCGCGTAGGTCTCGGGCGCCGAAAAAACAGATAGAATCACCTGTCGGCTTTCCTCAACACTTTTGTGCGGTAGCCAACCCGCAGGCAGACCCACGTCGGGATCGGAGGCGTATTCGTACAGTTCCCGAGCATCCTCAACCTTCCAAGGACGAAGAAGGAGGCGTGTTGTTTCAAATGTCATTTATCCGTTCCTTTTCAAAGGTTTTAAACAGTTGAAGTCTTTTCCCCAAAAAAACGAGGAAATAAAATCATAGATTTTAATCAAGACTTGTTCTTCAAGTCAATTATAGCAGAAGAAAGGCAAGAATGCAATCGCATTTTGAATTGAATTTTTCAAACGGTGAAGTAATAAGCTCGAAAGAGGCGAGGAGAATAAAAGCCCAAGGAAAAGAATAAACTAAACAAAAAAGAATCGAAGGAGTGATATGAAAAGAACGGTTTGGGTTTGGGAGCTTTTGGGATTTGCGCTGACTGCCCTTGGAGGAACGCTGCTGCATTTCTTATATGATTGGACAAACGAGGCGACGTGGGCCGCTCCCTTTTGCGCAGTGAACGAATCCACATGGGAGCATATGAAGCTGCTGTTTTGGCCCGCCTTTATATTTGCTTCGGCGGAAAGCTTTTTCTTTAAAAAATACAAATGCTTTTGGAAACACAAAGCTTTAGGTATTGTTTTGGGGCTCGCAAGCATTCCGGTAATGTTTTACACCTACAACGGAGCTATAGCGAAATCGCCGGACTGGATAAACGTGGCGATATTTTTCGTCGCGGCGGCGATGTGCTTTGCCTACCAAACGATAAAGATATCAGAAAAAACGCGAGCATGCAAATTCAGATACGCGGGCTTCATCCTTCTGTGCTTAATCGGCGCAGCCTTCATCATTTTAACCTTCAACGCTCCCCAGATAGGGCTTTTCAGAGATCCCATCACCGGCGGATACGGAATATGACGGGAAAGGCTGTCATAAATTCATGAAAACATTCAAAAAACCACAAAAAATGCAAGTTTTGGCGTTGAAGGTTCAAATCCGAAAAAAGCAACCTTAAATCTTGCAAGAAAAGAGAGGATAAATCGGTATTTGGCCGAGAAATCCTCTCTTGTTTTTCAAAAATGAATATATGCATAAAATATACTTTTTTCAG
>JAZOVP010000103.1:0-8078 GCA_045658765.1 Eubacteriales bacterium
GCTAAGTTTTTGATTGATAGATTTTTCGTTTTCTTCATTTATGCTTTTGAGATTTAATATTTCTTTAAAACAATTTTCTGCCGTTTCATATTTATTTTTAATTTGAAAATCATATGTGCAGTGTTCTTTTTTTAGTTGTGAAAGTTCTGCGAATTCTGATAACTTAGTTAATCCAAAGATACCACCAACCAAAAGTATAATGATTAAAATAAATATAAAAATTTTTTTCGAGTTTTTCTTCTCTCCCATTAAGATTCCCCCTAGAATTAAAAAAGTGTGTGCAACACGAAGTCGCACACACCGAAAAATGCTCGACTCCGATTTGCTACCACACAAAACTCCACACTCCACACAGAAATGCGAAATAAGAAGTCAGCACTTTTACCGAAGTAAAATGCCCACTTCTGTGCGGAAAAATACATTTTAGAGTTTTATGTGGTGAACACATTATAACACGAATTTTGTAAATTGTAAAGGTAATTCGTGTGTGTTCTATATTGATTTTGTAAAACAAAAGCAATATAGAGGGGTGCAGGGGTATGATATTGTTTAAAGAAATATATTGAAAGTCATATTAAAAAATGATATATTAAATTTAAAGCTATATATTTGCAAAACCTATAATTTATAAGGGGTATAAGTATGACTAAAATTTTATTTATCTGCCATGGCAACGTGTGTCGCAGTACCATGGCCGAATTTTTGATGAAGGATATGCTCAAAAAAGAAGGAATGGAAAAGGATTTTTCCATCTCTTCGCGCGGCACAAGCACGGAAGAGCTTGGAAATCCCGTTCATCCGGGCACAAGAAGAATTTTGGCGGGGCTCGGCATTTCCTGCGAGGGGAAATTTGCCCGTCAGATCACAAGAGAAGAATGCCAAAATGCGGATATGCTGATTATTATGGACGAAAGAAACCGCAGGAATTTGGCTCCCTTTTTGGGTGGGCAAAGCGAAAAAGTATTCACCCTTCTTTCCTTTGCGGGGCTCGATCGCGATATTTCCGATCCTTGGTATTCCCATGATTTTGAAAGCACCTATCGCGATGTGAATCTTGGATGCACCGCCCTTTTAAAAGAATTGAAAAAAAGAGTCTAACGACTCTTTTTTCTTTTTTTACTTTAGTTTTTTCTTGAAATTTTGGAATGCCACGGGGAGTGCACATTCCCCATCCATTTCCTCGCGGGTTTTCCATTCAAAGCCCTCGGCTTTTTCCTTTAAGGGCACCAAAAAACCTGCCATGTGCCATTCAAGATGGGTGAAAATATGCTTTGCCTTCCCAAGGGGAAGCACTTCTTTTGCTTGGAATCCGTTTTCTTGCAAAAAGGAGAGCGCACGAGCGCGAGGCATTTTTTGATCCACATGATAAAATTCCCACATTCCTGCAAGCAATCCATTTTCGGGGCGGCGGCGCAAAGCAAAGCGATCTTCAAAGGAAAACACAAACACCGTTTTCTCGATAATCTTGCGCTCTTTTTTGGGGCTTTTTTTCGGGATGGAATCGGTGCGGTTTTCTTTTTTTGCAAGGCAAATTTCCTTTAAAGGGCAAACCGAGCATAGCGGCACTCCGTTTGGAATGCAAACCCTCTCCCCGATTTCCATAATGCCTTCCGTAAGATCCGCGGCATCATTTCCCGAAGGATAAATCTCGCGCAGGAATTCAGTGATCTTCTTTTTGGTGGCGGGCAAGGCAATATCGCTCTCATCCGCCAAAACGCGAGTGAGCACGCGAAGCACATTTCCATCCACCGCAGGTTCGGGCTTTCCGAATGCAATCGATGCGATGGCGCCCGCAGTGTATTCCCCGATGCCGGAAAGTTTTCGAAGTTGCGATGCTTCTTCGGGAATCTTGCCGCTATATTCCGAAAGAATTTTCTCTGCCGCCTTCTTTAAATTGCGCGCTCGGGAATAATAACCAAGCCCTTCCCAAAGCTTTAAAAGTTTTTCTTCCGAACATTCGGCAAGATCTTTTACGGTGGGAAGAGTGGCAAGAAAGCGCTGATAATACGGGATCACCGCTTCGATTCGGGTTTGCTGAAGCATCACTTCCGAAATCCAGATGCGATAAGGATCGCGCCCGATTCGCCAAGGAAGAACTCTTCCCTCTTTTCGAAACCAATCCGTCACAAGCGATGCAAATTCCTTTGGAATCAAATCTCTCCCCTCCTTTTGATCGATTCTCTATTTTCATTTTACCACACAAAAGGAAAACGATCAAGAAACAAAACCAAATCCTTTTCATTTTAAAAGAAAACTTTTTTTCAAAAACAGGTTGATTTTCTTTTTTCTTTGTGTTACAATAATTCTCGCCGCCGGAATGATGGAATTGGCAGACGTGCTGGACTCAAAATCCAGTGGTAGCGATACCGTGCGGGTTCGACCCCCGCTTCCGGCACCAAAAAAGAAGTAACTTTTGTCTACCAAAAGTTACTTCTTTTTTTATCCAAGCCGCAGGCTTGGCATATCATCACGACGCAGTCGTGTATATCATCGCCGTAGGCGTATATCATCACCGAAGGTGCATACTCCTGCGGCTTGATAAGATACAACACTTCGTGTTGATGATATACCGCAACAAGTTGCGGATGATATACAAGGCTTCGCCTTGATTTGTTTCCGGAAAAGTAGTATAATTCTCTTGAAAGGAGTGGTTATATGTCGAAAAATTATTTGCTGATATATTCTGAGCAGCTTGCAACAGAAATAGAATTGCTTTCTCAAAATATTAAAGCACCATCTAACACTCTTTTTCAAATCCGCAAAAGTTCAAGCAGCGTTTATGCAAATATTCGTGAAGCCAATTATGGGCAGAGTAAAGCGGATATGCTTTCAAAATTTGAAATTGCTCTTAAGGAATGTAGCGAAACCGAAGGTTGGTTGCGGTTGTTATATAACACAAAAGGCATTGATGAAACAACCTACAAAAACCACAGAAATCTTTGCGGCCGAATTAGACGGATGCTGATTGCCTCTTGCAAAACATTAAAGGAGGTGCGAATATGACGGCAAAACTTTTCTTGGAAGCGATTGCAAAATTTTTTGCGGGCGTTTTGCTGGTTGGCGCTTTGATTTTTTTGCCTGCGGGCACACTGCTTTTTGATCGCGGCATTTTATTGATGGTGATTTTATTTGTGCCGATGTTTTTGGCGGGAATTTTTATGATGATCAAAAGCCCTTCCCTTTTAAAAAGCCGACTCGAGGGCAAGGAAAAAGAAAAAGAGCAGGATCTTGTGGTAAAACTGAGCGGTCTTATGTTTCTTTTCGGATTTTTGATTGCGGGCTTTGGATTTCGCTTCGAATGGTTTCTTTTGCCTAAGGGAATTTCGATTTCAGGCGCCATTCTTTTTTTATTTTCCTATCTTCTTTATGCAGAAGTGCTTCGGGAAAATGCCTATCTTTCCCGCACAATCAAGGTGGCAGAAAATCAAACGGTGATCGATACGGGGCTCTATGGCATTGTGCGCCATCCGATGTATAGCGCCACTTTGATTTTATTTTTATCGATGCCGATTGTTTTGGGATCGCTTTATTCCTTTTTGATCTTTCTTTTTTATCCCTTTTTGATTGCAAAAAGAATCCGCCATGAAGAGGCCTTTTTGGAAAAAAACCTTGCGGGCTATGCGGAATATAAGAAAAAAGTAAAATATCGTTTGATTCCTTTTATTTGGTAAGAAAAAAACCGCGCGAAAACCGCGTGTTTTTTTTGTTTTTATCGATTCAAAAACCAAAAGCCAAGATTCAAATACCCCGCAAAGGTAACCCACAAAAGATACGGGATTTGCAAATATGCCGCCGACGGACGGATGCGCACATAATCGAGAATGGTTTTGAGAATGAGAAACCACAAAACCAAAAGCCAAATAAAAGCAAATAAAAACCAGCGCAAACGGAAGAAAATAATACTCCAAAAGAAATTGAAAAACAAGCTCACGCCATAGGTGAAAAGTGCTGAGTTTTTCTTTTCCTCCGTGCCGTTTTTGCTATGCTTAATCAAAAAGGCACTCACTCCCATCAAAAAATAAAGAAGAGTCCACACAATGGGAAACAAAAACGAAGGAGGCGCAAGCGGAGGCGACTGCAAGGTGGCATACACATCCATACTGCCCATGGTGATCAGCGCGGAAAGCCCACCCACAGCAAGCGGGATCAAAACCGAAACGGCAAAATTTTTCAGTTTCATAAAATCTTCCTTTCCAAATGTTTTTTCATTTGATTGTATGCCAAAGCCGCTTCTTTTATTCAAAAAAAGATCTCCTGCCGAAGCAGGAGATCTTTTGCTTTTAGTTTTTCGGTTTTTTGATGCGATTGAGCTGCTTATTTAATTTCAGAAGTTCTTCTTTGGTGAAGGAAATGTTCATCATTCCCATCATGCCGGTAAGACGAAGCACGGTAAAGCCGCCCATCATTTGCATAAGCCCACCGTCGGCCTTCAGATCCACATCAAAGCCGCCCGATTTTTTGCCTGCCGCCTTATCTTTCTTGTTGGCATCCATCTTCTTTTTCAGTTTCAAACCGAGCCCCAAGAACCAGATTTTGCCGCGCTTGGATTTCATAATATCGCCAAGCTTATCGTTTAAGGAGAATCTGCCTTCGGGAGCATCAATATCAAACCAGTTCAGCACCGCGCCTTTTTCCACGAGCACATAATCCATATTCATTTCATCCACTTTGCGGATCTTGCCTTCATCGGAAAATTCGCCCGCTTTGGCGGTGATGGTGCTTTCGCCTTCGTTTTTCACTTCAAAATAGAAGAAATGATCTTCTGCGGTTTTCTTGCCGATGCTTCCGCCGTTCACAAAGAGTTCCACTTCGGGAAGATTGGAATATACCGTAACCTTGGTGATTTCTTCCACGCGGTCGATATATCTCTTGCCGCAAAGATGCACGAAAGGTTCATCGGAAAGATGTGCTTTATAGGCATAGAAAGCATCTTTTTTATACTTTCTATCCATGGTAACAAGGCCTTTATGGTTCTGACCGTTTTCGCCGCCTTCGGCTCTGGCATCAGCACCGAAATCAAACATATTCCAAACATGGGTTGCCCAGAGATACTTTCTGGAGAAGAGCTGACGAATGAGCTCTTCATGGTAATATGCCTGATATTCCTCGGTGTAGTCCCCTTGCTTGGGATCGCTTGTGTGCCAATCGAGGGCTTCACAGCCGTATTCGGAGCATCCGATCGGAATGGTGGGATGCAGGGCATGGAATTTATCAAACCAAGGGCCGTTCATCGAGGTATCCCCGCCATACCAGCCGAAATAATGATTATAAGATACCACATCGGGAATCAAAAGATAGGGATCGTCCATTTTGCACATGGAAACCGCGGCAATCGTGGTGAGGCGGGTTTTATCCATTTCGTGCACAAGATCATTGAGGATTCTATGGTTTTCCAAAAGATCTTCATCCGATCCTGCGATGGAAATTTCATTGGAAAGGCCCCAAACCACAATGGAGGGGTGATTATAATTCTGCGAAACAAGTTCCTTCATTTGAGAGATGGTATTCTCTCTGCCGGTGGGCATGTGTCTGGAAATATAGGGAATTTCAGCCCAGATCACAAGGCCTTTTTCAACGCAAAGATCATAAAAATACTGATCGTGCTGATAGTGAGCCAAGCGAATGGTGGTGGCGCCCAATTCCATAATCAGATCAATATCTTCTTCGTGGTGCTCGGGAAGAAGTGCATTGCCCACGCCCGTTCTGTCTTGATGGCGGGAAACACCGCGGAGGGGATATTCTTCGCCGTTTAAAATAAAGCCAAGTTCGGGATCGATCTTGAAGGAGCGCACACCGAAACGGCTGCAAACATTATCCAGAACTTCACCATTTTCCACAATTTCCGCTTGGCAGCAATAAAGATAAGGATCTTTTCTGCCGTGCCAAAGATGCACATCTTTGATTTCAAATGCCACTTTGGTTTCGGTGGATTCTTGTTTTTGAAGCTCGTTTTCTTCTTTGTCGTAAAGGGTGTAAACGATCTTCTGACCTTCTTTGATATTTTTGGCAAACACCTCCACCTCCACGGTGGCATCTTTTCCGTTTACCTCAGGCGTGATCATAATGCCGGGTGCGCCATAATAATCCAAATCAAAATGCGCAGAAGAAACGCAAATCAGATTTACATTTCGATAAAGACCGCCATAGAAAGTGAAATCCGCCATCTGGGGATACACGGTTTCATTGATGGTATTTTCCACCAAAACGGCAATTTCGGTGTTTTCCGAAATTTCATCGGTGATATTCACTCTCCAAGTGGAATAGCCGCCATCGTGATGCGCGAGTTTCTTGCCGTTCACAAAAACATCGGCGGAAGCATTCGCACCGCAGAATTCAAGATAATAAAGATCGGCTTCGGGAAGGGCTGCCTTTTCAAGTGTTTTCACATAAAGGCAAGAACCGCGGAAATAATCGTTGCCGCCGTCGTAGCCATCTTCGGCATTCCAAGTATGGGGAAGATTTACCGCAATCCCCTCTTTGATCTTGATTTCGGTGGTGTTTTTCTCAAACAGCCAATTTTCGTTTAAATTTAAGATGTTTCTCATAGTTTCTCCTATTTTTCAAAAACGGCGCCCAACGTTTTGTCGGACGCCGTGATTTGATTGAAATTATTCGTTTTCGCCGTCGCGACCGAGATCGGAATTCATTTTGGCAAGGGTTTTCTTGTCGAGATTATACACAACACCAAGACCAATAAACTGAAGGATTGCCGAGAAGAGGAAGGTTGCCGCCACAATGTAGCGCATATTCACTGCAACATTCCAAAGCTGGTTTCCTTCATTTTTGCCAACATAGCCAAATGCCACCATAATCACAAGAACCAAAGAAGGACCAATGCCCTGCGCGAGCTTACGGAAGAAGGAATGAAGCGAATAAACAGTGCCTTCTTCGCGGGTGCCGAATTTCCATTCATTGTAATCAATAGCATCGCCCATCATTGCCCAAGAAACAGTGGAATA
The DNA here is from genome assembly GCA_045658765.1 of Eubacteriales bacterium. Taxonomy (GTDB): domain Bacteria; phylum Bacillota; class Clostridia; order Oscillospirales; family SIG627; genus RGIG5579. The sequence goes on from JAZOVP010000103.1 coordinate 6,960, forward strand.
AATACCAAGTCCGAGGGAGAAGAAGAGCTGGCAGACGATATAGATGATAAGATCAAGACCCGTGTTTTCGGGAATGATAATAAAAAGACCAAGACCGGCAACGATCGATACAATCGAACCGAAGGTGGCAAGCTCTTTTTTGCCGAATTTGGCAACGGCATTACGAGCCAAAGGAGTGAAGCACACAATCGGGATCATGGCAAAAAGCTGAACAATACCCGAGATCTGCACGTTTTTAAAATAGGACTGGAAGATAACAGTTACCGCGGTGGTAGCACCCTGGATACCGATAAACATACCCATAGCGGCAACGGTTGCGCCTACTGCAGGACGGTTTTTCATAAAGTTTGCAAATGCTTTGAACACATTAAACTTCGGAGCTTCTTCGCTCAGTTCCAGATCGGTTTCCACGCGGATTTCGGTGTTGCGGATCATAAACTGGAAGCAGATAAAGCCAAGAACACCCATGATGAGTGCGGCGATGAATACTCTTTCGCCGATGAGGTTGTTGTCTTTATCGTAAATAATAAAAGGAAGAATTACCATCGGGAGCATATTGCCGAAAATAGAACCGATGGAACGCCAAGCAGAAAGGGAAGCTCTATCTTTCACATCGTTGGAAATGAGAGAAAGAAGCGAGCCATAGGGAACATTAGCAACGGTATAAAACGCATCCCAAACCACATAGCCGGCGATGAAGATGATGAATTTTGCCCAAGTGGGAGCATTCGGGAACGGAAGGAAGCAGCAAGCGCCGCCGATGATCAAACCGATCGAACCTGCCCAAATATAGGCCAAAAACTTATTTCTCTTATATTTGCGCTTATCGGCATCGATGATCGAACCGATCAAAGGATCGTTGATGGCATCCCAAACCTGCACCACAATAAGAAGCAGAGCATACCAAAGATCCATACCCATAAACTGAGTCCAGAAAATGGACATTGTGCCCTTGAGGGCAAAGCTCATATTACAACCGAGATCTCCCGCCGCATAGGCGATGCTATCGCGGATCCCGAATTTGCGATGCCCTTTGGCATCCAATTTTGGCTGTTTTTTCATGAAAAAAACTCCTTTTATTGTTTTTTTGTGTAAAATGCGATAACTGCTGATTATATT
>JAZOVP010000104.1:0-6607 GCA_045658765.1 Eubacteriales bacterium
CACATCGATTACTTTGTATTTGGTAAGAAGGGATTCGCGAAGCTCACGATGAGCCCAATGTTTAATACGGTAAATGTTTTCACCGATTCTGTAAAGTTCAGTCATATTATATCTCCTTTATTATTTTCTGATCGAACTCGAGTCGAGCATACCATACCGCATTTGCCTTGTCAACCGCAGGGGAGGCGAATCTTTTTTCTGAAACATAATGTACGGTTTTATACAAATAAAAAACGGGCAAAATTGGGTTAGTGAGAGGGCTTTAAATCTGCAGGAATCGGGCAAATATAAGCGCCGCCGGTTTTTTCTTCGTGTTCTTCTTTTGCCTTCGCTAAAAGCTCGGGATTTTCAAAAAGTCGAATGATGGTTCCGGCAACCGCTTTGCCTGCATAAAGCATAGCTTTTTTAGCATAAGATGCGCGGCATTGCGACACGCTCTGCCAGCTATGGCCGGGGGTTCCGATGATCCAGTTGGCGATGTGCATCTGCACGGTGGGGCATACCCAGCTAACATCGGCGGTATCGGTGGAGCCGCCATGGGCAACCGGCGGTGCGGGATCTAAAACATGATCGGCATAAACGCTCTTGGGATTCGAATCAAAGGTGGCTTGAATGGCCTTTCCGTAGGCAAGTTCATCTTCAGTGGGAACAGGAACGGGAATATCGTGCATTGCTTCGTTTGCGGTTGCCTGAAGCGTGGGGATGGTGATAAGATTTGAATATGCGGAAACCACTTTCATGCTCACCTTGGTATCGGTCATCATGGCAGCGCCCTGAGCCACACGATCCACTCTTTCGCGCAGAGCGCGCACTCCCTTGCAGTCAACTGCGCGGATCAAATAACGAACCACCGCGTGAGACTGCACCATGTTCGGAGCAATTCCGCCAGTATCTAAAATTGCATAGTGAATTCTGCTGGAAAGTTCCATGTGTTCGCGAAGATAATTGCAACCAACATTCATCAGTTCCACTGCATCAAGAGCGCTTCTTCCTTGATGGGGAGCGGCACCCGCGTGGGCGGCAATTCCTTGGAAGCTGTAATCCACTTCAACATTTGCAAGCGCAGGGCGAGTGCGAACCATATACATACTTTCGGGATGCCAGCTCACAATGGCATCAATCCCGTCGAATGCGCCATCTCTTGCCATGAATACTTTTCCGCCGCCGCCTTCTTCCGCGGGGCAACCGAAGAGGGTAACAGAACCCTTTCCGGTTTCTTTAATGTATTCCATCACTGCAAACGCAGCGGCAAGAGAACCTCCTGCAAAGAGGTTATGGCCGCAACCGTGTGCCTTATCTTTTCCGGGAATGGCCTTTTTTTCGGCGGTGTTGGCTTCTTGGCTTAAACCGTTAAGGGCATCGAATTCAGCAAGAATACCAAAGCTCGGCTTTCCGCTTCCATAGGTTGCCTTGAAAGCAGTAGGGATATTAACCAAATTTCGGGTAACGGTAAAACCGTTTTCCTCCAAAATTCCGGTGATCAGTTCGGCGGCGTGAAATTCTTCAAAACAGGTTTCGGGGTTGTCCCAAAGCGAATCGGAAACACCGCAAAAAATTTCGGAATTTTCATCGATTTTGTCAAGAAATTTTTGATATTGCATTTTTTCCTCCAATTTTTTTGTGGAATAATTTTACCAATAAAAGTATATCCTCAATGCGCAAAAAAGTCAAGAAAAGGGGAGAATTTTTCAAGCAATTATCCCTATTTTTCGACATTAAAAAATGCGATAAGTTATAGTAGACAATTTTTGTTTGCTATGATATAATGTTCAAAAAGCAATCAAAGGAAGATGGGAATGAAAATTCAAGAATCGGCAGAAATGTACTTGGAAAGTATTTTCCTGCTCAAGCAAAAACAGCCAAATGTTCGTTCGGTCGATATTTCTCTTTATACCGGCTATTCCAAGCCCAGTGTTTCCAGAGCCGTTGGTCTTTTAAAAAAAGCAGAGCTTATTTCTGTTTCCGAAGAGGGATTTATTGTTTTAACCGAAAAGGGAAGTCAAATTGCCGAACGTGTTTATGAAAGGCACACGCTTCTTACTGAATTGTTTGTTCGTTTGGGCGTGCCGCGAAATATTGCTTCAGAAGATGCTTGCCGCATTGAGCATGTGATCAGCAAAGAAACTTTCGATGTTTTAAAGCATCACGCCGAAAGCTTCCTTAATACCGAAAAATAAAAAAATGAACGGATTTCTCCGTTCATTTTTGTTTGATCGAATGTTGACGAAAAATAATATTTATGATACTATATTGTTTACAATTCGTTTTGGGGCAGTTTTATGGATAATTTATTTAAAATTAAATTAAACCACAAAAAAAACTATAGCTACGGCATCTATCACGCCGGGTTTGATTTGTTCGATTCCATCTATTTGGAAAATCAATCAAACCTGGCTCTTTCTGCGTTGAAACTTCAGGTCGTATCATCCCCGAATATTTTGCTCAAAGCAGAAAAAACCATCGATTATATCGCTCCGGGCGGCTATGCCTTTCTTTCTTGCGATTTTGTTCAAACCGATGTGTCTTTGCTTGCAGATACCAGAAACATCTTGGATGTTTGTGTTACCGTAATTTTATCCACCGAAGAGGGAAGTGTTCTCCAAACCACCGATTTTTCTTGCAAAATCCTGCCGTATTCTTATTTTTCGGGAGTTTCCGATATGCCCGAAACCGCGGCCTTCTTTGTAACCCCTTTTCAGCCCGAGCTTTCTCAAATCGAAGTGGAAAACGGTGCCGCAGATCCAATCGATTTTTGCCACCAACTCTATGATCATATCAAATCCTGCAGAATCACCCTCTCTGTTTTTGATTATTCGGGATCTGCACCGCTTCCCGTGCGCCTTTCCGAAAGAGTGCTCAAAGATCGTTTTGCCAATGCGTTTGAGCTTTCTCTTTTGTTTGCTTCGGCTTGCGAACGCGGTGGAGTTGCCCCGATTCTTGCTTTTCTTGGGAAGGGGAAGGTTTATGCCGGCTTTTCGATGCGAAAAGAAGAAATGCCGCTCTTTACCCTTTTCGATAAAACCGATAAAAATTTAGAGGATCTTTATTTCCTTGATGGCACATCCTTTGCCTTAGGAAGTGAACTCACCTTCGATGCTTCTCTTTTTCAGTCGAAAAATGCTCTTCAGCTTTCCGACGAGAGAATTCTTGTTTTGAGTATTTCTGCTGCAAGAAAGCATCGTCTTATGCCCCTGCCGAATCGATTCTTTGATATGGGAGATTTTCATCTTTCCGAAAAATCCGAGGATTTAAAGAATCACACTTTTGCTCAATTTGATGAAATTTGGCAAAATTACTCCGAAGACGATCGCATCAAATCGATTCTTTTGGGGAATAAGCTTCGCGTGAGCGGAAAGAAAAAATCGCTTCCGTTTGAATCGGAATTCGATGTGAACCAAAATAAAATTCTTTCCAAGATTTTTTCGAATGATTTCACCTTGGTTCGTGCTCAAACGGGCTCCGGTGTGTCTTCGCTTTTTGCTAAAGCGGCTTCCTTGGCGCTCAAGGAAAAAAAGAATGTTCTTTATATCACCGATCAGGATTATCATCCCGATCAGTTTGCTGAATTTTGCAAAGAGTATTTTCATCCCGAATTTCTCAGAAATCTTATCAAGGATGAAGATCTTCACGATAAAAAATCCTCTTTTCAAGGGATTTTTGAAAACGATGAAACCTTATTCAACGATCTGGAAGAGTCGCGATCTGCTTTGGAGCATATCGATTCCTATTATAGCGCCCTCGATGGCGATAAAAGAATCGTTTCTTCGTTTCTTGTGGCTTCCGATCGTTTCGATCAATTAAAAGATGCCAATGATTCCGTGATCTTTTCTCCCGAGCAGGTTGGAATGCTTTCGGATGAAATGGTGCAATCTTGGTTTTCCGCGGTAAATGAAGTTGTAAAATCTTATGCCGAAAACGGAAATATCCATAATAACCCCCTTCTTCTGATTCGCCAGAAGAATTTCACCTATGAATATAAATCAAAACTCATCCGCCAATTAGAGGATGTGCTGCACTGTATTGAATCAATTTCCTTGCTCAAAGAGCAAATTCTGCCGTTTTTCACCTCTTTGGGCTCAATTTTGTCGTTCAATTCCTTGAAATCCTTCTGCGAATTGGTTCGATTGTTCTCCGATTTCAAAACCGTTCCCGTCAGCTTTTTTGAGCATCCCGAGGATATTGAAAACCGTTTCCGCAAAGTAACCTCGCTCCTTCAGGCAAAAGAGGAAAACGATACCATCCATCAAACCGTTTCGGTGAGTTTTCAGGAAAGTATCTTTGATTTGGATGCCACCGATCTTTATCATCGCTTCGAGGCACTTGCAGGAGATAAAAGCTTAAAGGCGATGTCGCAAAAGCATAGCATCTTAAAAAATGTGAAGCGCTATATTAAGCCGAATTGCGATGTTGGTAATGTGGAATATACTCTCAACAGGGTCCACACATATCGTCAAAACCGAGAGATGATCCAAAGGGAAGAGTCGGTTTTATTCCCGCTCTTTTCCGTTTCTGCCGCAGATGGATCCGATTCCTGGAAAGTGCTTCAAAGTGTTGCCGATCTTTGCTATCAGTGTTACTTTGTGTTTCAAGGAAATTTCAATTCGCAAATTCTGCCCGAATTTGTGAATGATTTTCTGCGCGCAAGCCAAAGCGGCGGTGTGATTGAGAAAACAAGAGAACTTCAATCCGAGCTTGAAAAGTTTTCCGCCTTAAAAATCGAACTCGAGCGTCTTGTTGCCAGCGAGATCGATTTCTTCTATCCTCGTGCAAGTTTCCGTGATGAGGATTATTTTGCTTGTCTTTATGAATCTCTTTCCGATGTTCTAGCTGAAGCAGATCATCTCAAAAGCTGGTGCCATTGGCTTTCCGTTCGCGAGGAAACCATCCGGCTCGGCCTGAAAAATATCATTGTTGCAGTGGAAAACGGTAAAGTGGGCCATGAAGAATTAAAGCGCAGTTTCTTGAGAGCGTTTTTCAAAGCGGTTTGCGAATATAATTATATTTCTCATCCCGAGCTCATTCCGGATCACTTTTCTGTTTCCGAACATGCCGATCATTTCCGAAAAATCGCTTCCGAATTAAAAGAAAAGCAAAGAAAGAATCTTGATTCCATCTTATCCGTGAATCGCTTCGATGCCCTTTCCGAAATTCGCAGTGAAAATATTTCGCCCGTCGAACTTCTCTCGGAAAATCGAAATCTTTTTGCAACGGTTTATCCTTGTATCGTTTCGGATATGGCTCGTGCAAAGCAAAGATTCAGCAAGAATCGTTTTGCTTTTGATTATATTTTTATCGAATCGAGAAATTCAATTTTGCTCGAAGATATTCTGTGGACTTTCTATTCCGCAAAGCAGGTTGTTTTTGCAGGTAATTTCTCTTATTCCCACCGTGCAAACAGCAAAGAATTTGATCTTTCATCTCCCGCTTTTGATTATTTGTGGAATATCACCGATGAAAAGTATAGTTTATCTGCAACCTATTATTCCGATCCGATCCTCAGCCATTTAAAGGGATTGTTTCTTTCCAATCTCCGTTCCGATTCTCGCTTTTATACCATTCCTTCCGCAAAAAAGAAGGCGCTCATTCAATCAAAACTTGTTCCCGGTGTTTTCGGTGGCGAATATCCCGGTGCAAATTTCTATGAAGCGCAAATGGTGGTTGATGAACTCGTGAATTTTGCAATGAACGAGAAAGAAAGAACCGTTGGTGTTGTTGCGGCAACGGAAGAGCAGAAAAAGCTTATTCTTCGTCTTTTTGCGCAAAAGCTTCGCCATCAAGCAGAGCTCGCCGATTGCTTCTCGGATTATAGCAGGTTTTATATCACCTCGCTCGAGGATCCGCTTTATCCTTGTGATAAGCTCATCTTTTCGGCAACTTTTGCCCCCGATAAGAGTGTGCCGGGCGCCCGTTTGCCATATTCCTTCTTTGAATTTGGCGGGCACGATCCGATTAAAACTGTTTTCCATATGCTTTCCGGCGCCAAGGAAGAAATTCTTATTATATCAAGCTTTAAAAAAGAAGATCTTGCTTTCACCCGCTCCATTTTGCCTGCGGTTGGCGCTTTTTCCTATTTGTTTGATTGCTTGGATCTTCCCGATGTGAATGCCTCTTATGTGGTTTTATCTCCCCTTGATGAGGTCAGCGTGATCAAGCGCCTTGCCCTTGCCTTAAAAGAGCGCGGATACACCACCGTTTCGGGTGTTCAAAGCGGTCGCTACTATATTGATCTTGCAGTTTTGGATGAAAACGGTGATTTTTCTCTTGGCATCCTTTCCGATTATTCCGTTTTGAGCCAAAAAGCAAATATTGCTGCGATTGAGATTGCAAACTCCGATTACTATGAAAAATGGGGTTGGCGTTTGTATCGACTTCGCTCTCCCCGCTGTTTGGATTCCTTTGAATCCGAATTGCAAAATGTGCTCCAGCTTCTTCAAAACAGTGAAAATAATGTGGAGATGATCTAGCATAAATGGTTGATTCGTTCCGTATACTTTCAAAAAAAGGAGATTTCGGAATGAATCATTCGAATCAATCGTCAAAACAACTCTTCAAGAAAATCAGCTTCACATATTTTCTCTCGTTTGCGGTGCTTTTTGCGTTTCAATTT
>JAZOVP010000105.1:0-3832 GCA_045658765.1 Eubacteriales bacterium
GCCCTCAGGGCGATAGCGGACTCACCGGAAGAAAGATCATCGTGGATACCTATGGCGGCTATTCCCGCCACGGCGGCGGTGCTTTTTCCGGAAAAGATCCCACCAAAGTTGACCGCAGTGCTTCCTATGCCGCTCGTTACCTCGCCAAAAACGTGGTGGCGGCAGGTCTTGCCAAAAAATGCGAAGTTCAGATCTCCTATGCCATCGGAGTGGCAAAGCCCACTTCCGTTCTTGTGGATACCTTCGGCACCGGCAAAATCGGCGACGATTTGATTTCCGAGGCACTTCAGAAAGAAGTGGATCTCACTCCTCAAGGCATCATCCGCACCCTCGATCTGAGAAGACCGATCTATAAACCCTTCGCCGCTTACGGCCATATGGGAAGAGAAGAACTCTCTGCTCCTTGGGAAAACACCGATTTGGCGGAAACCCTCAAAAAATACTTATAATCCGGTCAAAAACGCTTCGGCAAATTGCCGAAGTGTTTTTTTATTTTCTGAAAACAAAAATCCCCTCCAAAACCCCGATTTCCCCTTCTCCTCTTGATTTTCTTTTATTGATGGGTTATAATGAGATGATGGATTTTCCCGATCTGTTTTTAATTTCGCCGAAAAATGATGATCGATGCGCAAAAAGGAGCCCTTATGATTCGATTTTTTGATAAGCTTTTTAAAGGAACCCAAAAGGACTTTCACGCTTTGGTGAAGGAAAACCTTTTTGCGGAAAAGAGAATGTTTGTGGTAACGGCAAATCCCGAGGCATTCATTCACGGAAGCAAAAATGAAGAAATTGCCTCGCTTTTGCTCGATGATGCCACCACTGTGATCGCCGACGGCATCGGAATTGTGAAAGGTGCAAGGAAGCTTGGAATCAAAGTGCCGGAAAGAATTCCGGGTGTGGAGCTTGCCCAGGCCCTTCTTGAATTCGGAAACGAAGGAAAAAAAAGCATTTTCTTTTTGGGTGCAAAAAAAGAAGTTCTCGATGCACTCACCTTTCTTGTTGAAAAAAACTATCCAAACCTTGCTGTGGCAGGCGCTGTGGATGGGTATGTGCCCGATAAAGATGCAGTGTTTGAAGAAATCAAAAAATTAAAGCCCGATATTGTGCTTGTTGCACTCGGCATCCCCGCGCAGGAGATGCTCATTTATCGGCATCTGAAAGATTTTGAAAAAGGAATCTTTGTTGGCGTGGGCGGTTCGTTTGATGTGATCAGCGGCACCAAGCAAAGAGCACCGAAGTTTTTTATCGATCACAATCTCGAATGGCTTTATCGCATTGCAAAAGAACCAAAGCGCATCAAGCGTTTTTATGAAAACAACATAAAGTTCTTATTAAACTTGAAAAAATAACAGCAGTTGGAGTTGCTATGAAAAAAATCCGAGTGATGAGCATTTTCGGAACCCGTCCCGAAGCCATCAAAATGGCTCCTTTGGTAAAGGAGTTGGAAAAAAGAGAAGAAATCGAAAGCATTGTTTGCGTAACCGCGCAGCACCGTGAAATGCTCGATCAGGTGCTCGATACCTTCGAAATCAAGCCCGATTATGATCTCGACATTATGAAAAAAGGGCAAACTCTTTCCGAAATCACCACCCGTGCGATGAACGGAGTGGATGCGGTGATCAAAGAAGCCGCGCCCGATCTTGTTTTGGTGCACGGAGATACCTCCACCACCTTCGCGGGAGCGCTTGCCGCCTTCTATAACCAAGTGGCAATCGGCCATGTGGAAGCAGGGCTTCGCACCGAAAATAAATATTCCCCCTATCCCGAAGAAATGAATCGCCAGATGGTGGATTGCATGACCGATCTTTACTTTGCCCCCACCGAGCTGAGCCGCGATAATCTTTTGAAGGAAAATATTCCCGAAGAAAAGATTTATGTAACCGGCAATACCGCCATCGATGCAATGGCAACCACCGTGAAAGAAAACTATACCCATCCCGAACTCGATTGGGTTGGCAAAGATCGCCTTCTTCTTCTCACCGCGCACCGCAGAGAAAATCTGGGCGAGCCGATGAAAAACATTTTCCGCGCAATCCGCAGAGTGCTTGATGAAGTAAGTGATATCAAAGTGATCTATCCGATCCATAAAAACCCCTTGGTTCGCGAAGCGGCCGACGAAATTTTTGCCTCTTGCGATCGGGTGAAACTGATTGAGCCGCTGGAAGTTTTTGATTTTCATAATTTCCAGAATCTTTCCTATTTGATTCTCTCGGATAGCGGCGGAATTCAAGAAGAAGCTCCTTCCTTGGGCAAGCCCGTTTTGGTGCTGCGCGATACCACCGAGCGTCCCGAAGGAATTGCGGCGGGAACGCTAAAACTTGTGGGAACCGATGAAGATACCATCTTCCATGAAACAATGACTCTTTTAAACAGCAAAGAAGAATACGATAAAATGAGCCGTGCCTCCAATCCCTATGGCGACGGTCAGGCAAGCCGCAGAATTGCAGATGCCATCATTTCCTACTTTTCTTCCCAATCAAACAGGAAAGGACAGTAAAGCCGTGAAAAGAAACAACGAGCAATTCAAAAAACTCCTTCGCACTTCCCTTGTGGTGCTTCTGCTTTTGGCGGAAACCCTTGTGTTTTCTTATATTTGGCTCACCGAATATAATGAAGGCATTGTGGTTCCTTTCGTGCAGAAGGGCAACTGGTTTTTCTCTTTTGTGTATGCCGTTCTCTTTTGCATTTTCCTTAATTCGTTTGATGGCTTAAAATACGGAACCTATCGCAAAACCAATCTTGTTACCGCTCAGATTTTAGCATCCTTTTCCACCGCGTTTGTGATTTATCTGCAAATCGTTTTGCTTGCGGCGGAATTTGTGCCCGTGCTTCCGCTTCTTTTGATGCTGGTGGCAGATACCTTTGTGATTTTGATGATCGCGCTCCTGAGCGAAGCGCTGTTTTCCAAGATCTTCCCCCCGAAAAAAACACTTCTTTTCTACGATTGCTATGATCCCGAATTTTTCATTCAGAAAATGGCACAAAGAAAAGATAAATTCCGCGTGGAAAAAATGATCTCGGTATCCGAAGGGATCGACGGGATCGAGAAAATTGTTTGTGATTACGAATGTGTTTTTATTTACGATGTTCATTCCGAAATCAGAAACAAAATTCTTAAAATCTGCTATGAAAACAACATCCGCGTCTATACCACCACAAAAGTTTCCGATGTTTTGATTCGCGGTGCCGAGCGCCTTCACATTTTCGATACTCCCCTTTTGCTCTATCGCAATGCAGGGCTCACCATCGGCCAGCGATTCTTGAAGAGAACCTTGGATATTTTTGTTTCTCTCTTCCTTTTGATTCTCACCTCTCCCCTCTTTTTGATTTCGGCAATCGCCATTAAATGCTATGATGGCGGCAGAGTATTTTTCCGTCAGGCAAGAAGCACCATAGGCGGCAGAGTATTTTTCATCCATAAATTCAGAAGCATGATCGAAAATGCCGAAAAAGACGGACTTTCCCATCCCGCCGAAGAGCGCGATCCCCGCATCACCCCTGTGGGAAGAGTGCTCCGCGCCACCCGACTCGACGAGCTCCCTCAGCTGATCGATATTTTAAAAGGTGATATGAGTTTGGTGGGTCCCCGCCCCGAACGAATTGAGCACACCGATCAATATTCCAAAGAAATTCCCGAATTTGTGCTCCGACTCAAGGTGCGCGGCGGTCTCACGGGCTATGCCCAGCTTTACGGCAAATACAACACAACTCCCTACGACAAGCTTCAGCTCGATCTGATGTATATTCAGAATTATTCCTTCTTCTTGGATTTGAAACTGATTTTAATGACCATTAAAATTATGTTTATGAAAGAAAGCACCGAAGGATTCAC
>JAZOVP010000106.1:0-10949 GCA_045658765.1 Eubacteriales bacterium
AATTTTCTTCTTTTTTTATTTCCTCGAAGCGTTTCACTTTTGCAGTGCTGGTTTTGATCAGCGGTGCAGTTTGGAACGTGAGGTATTTAATATGCTTATAAGCGGGCAGATCTTCATTGATCTTCACAATCTGCTCTTTCATAAAGGCGGCGCATTCTTCTTCGGATTTTTCGGGCATTTTTTCGCGGAAGTATTCTTTTTGATACACAATTTTTGCCGAAACCAAAAGATCGTCGTCTTTTTTCTTGCCGTATACCATCACCTCGCTCACAAAAGGGAGCTTTCCAATCAGCTCTTCGAGTTCTTCAGGATACACGTTTTTGCCGCTTTTGAGCACCAAAACATTTTTCTTTCTGCCCGTGATGAAAAGGAATCCGTCTTCATCGATTCTTCCGAGATCCCCCGTGTAAAACACCCCGTTTTTCAAAACTTGGGCGGTTTCTTCGGGCATTTCATAGTAGCCAAGCATCACATTGCCGCCCTTGGCGCAAATTTCGCCAATGCCGTCTTCGTTTGGATTTTCAATGGTAATTTCCACCGAAGGAAATGCTTTGCCCACCGAGCCATAGCGAATGTTTTCGGGATTTTCTGCGGTGAGCACGGGGCTTGTTTCCGTGAGTCCGTAGCCCTGCACGGTGAGGATTCCAAAATCGTTGAATCCCTTTGCCACTTCTTTATCAATCGCCGAAGCTCCGCTGATGATAAAGCGAAGTTCGCCTCCAAGCTCCTCTAAAATGCTTTTGAAAAGCTTTCTTCTCACATCGATTCCCGTTTTCAAAAGCCCTTGGCTGATTTTCAGAGCGCTTTTCACGGTTTTGGTCATCTTCTTTTGCTCAATTCCGCGCCAGATATTGCGATACATCACTTCCAAAAGAAGCGGCACGCAAACGAAGGTGGTGATTTTATATTCTTTTAAATTTTTCTGCACATGGCGAATGCCATCGCAAAACATATTGGTGCAACCCGAACACAAAAAATAGGTAAGTCCCACCGAGCCGAAGGTGTGGTGAAGAGGGAGAAAAACAAGGTTTCGATCACTCGGATCAATATGCTCCACCGATAAAAGATCGAAAAGATTGGTTGCAATGTTGCGATTGGAAAGCATCACTGCCTTGGAAGAGGAGGTGGTGCCGGAGGTGAAGATAATGGTGGCAATGTCATCGGGATCGGGAGAAAAGGTATCGAATTGGCAATCCTTTTTCACCAAAAGAGAACCTTTTTCCTCGATCTCGCCAATGCTTGGAATGGAATCGAACAGTTTTTTGGTGGAAATGAAATGAGAAATTTCGGAATTTTGATCTTCTGCAAGGCGGAGCATCAGATCCTTGTGCTTTTCATCAAATATCACCGCATCTGCCTTGCTTCGCTTTAAGGAAAGCAAAATTTCGGGTTCGGTTAATTCCTTATCCAATGGCACAATCACTCCCACTCCGCATAAAACGGTAAGGTAGGTGAGAATCCATTCATAGGAATTGATTCCAATCAGAGCGATGCGTTTTCCCGCAAGCCCCATCGAAATGAGCCCCGATCCAAAGCGGCGCATTTCCTGCCAAAAGGAATGATAGGTGATCGAGCGGTAATGCGCTTTCCCCGCCAGTTCTTCTTTTAAAACAAAAGCGGAATTTTCTGCATAATTTTTTGCCGCATCGAAAACATAGTCGCGAATCAAATCGTATTTCGGAGCTTTTTTCAGAATCGATAAATGGTTCATTCGAAACCCTCCAATCTAGTATTTAAAACTATGTTATCAAATCCTATAAACCTTGTCAATGGTTTTTGGAAAAATATTATAAAGAAATTTAGTGCAAAAATCTTGTGTGGTGATTAAATTTGTGGTAAAATGAAGAAAAGATCAAATTTTCGAAAAGGAGGGAGAACGGTGGCGAAAAAAAAGAAGCGTCTTTGGCTTCGGCTGGATAATGCGGCAAAAATTTTCCCCGCTTCGATGCGCAGGGGCTGGAGCAATGTGTTTCGTGTTTCGGTTTCGTTAAAGGAAAAAGTGGATCCGAAGGTGCTCGAAAAAGCACTCGCGCGGATTGCACCCCGTTTTCCGTCTGTTTGTGCGCATCTTGGCAAAGGGCTTTTTTGGTATTATTTAGAAGAAGGGGATTCTTTGCCCCCAATCCTCGAAGAAGCATCCCGCCCTCTTTTGCCAATGCAAAAAAAAGAAATGAGCCGTTCGGCGCTCCGTGTGATCTATTATGAAAACCGAATTGCGGTGGAATTTTTCCATGCGCTCACCGATGGTAGCGGCGCGATGGTATTTTTGAAAACACTTGCCGCCGCATATTTGGAAGAAGCGCATTCGATCTTCTTGCCCAAAGAGAGCGGCGTTTTGGATCCCGAGGGGGAGGTTTTATCGGAAGAACTCGAAGATGCTTTCCTTCGCTATGAAGGCAAAGTTTGCGCCAAAAGGGAAACCGATCCCGCCTTCGCGCTCACCGGCATTCCCGAGCCCGATGGCTTTTTGCACGTTACCTGTGCGGGCATTCCCGTAAAAGAAGCGCTTGCGATCTCCAAAGAAAAAAAGGTGAGCTTAACCACTCTTCTTTCCGCGGTGCTGGTGCTTTCTTTGAAAAACATTCAAAAAAGAAAAGTTGCCCCAATCCGCGAAAAGGCAGTTCGTGTGCAGATTCCCGTGAATTTAAGAAAAATGTTTCCCAGCGCCACCTTGCGCAATTTTGTGGCGGTGGTGAATGTTGGCCTTGAAAAAGGGGAAACCGATGCCGAATTGGATGAGATTTTATCCCGCATTCATCATCAAATGGCACTCTTTACCGAGCCGCGCCATTTAAGAGCCGTTTTCAGTGCAAATGTGAAAAGCGAAAAGGGAATTCTCATTCGTTTTGTGCCCCGATTCATCAAGGATATTGTGATGCGCGCGGTATTCGATCGGGTGGGGGAATCCCTTGCTTGTCTTTGCCTTTCCAATCTCGGGGAAGTGCAAATTCCCGAAGCAATGAAAGAATATGTTTCAAGATTTGATTTTATTATCGGCCCGCAGGCAAAAGCGCCCTATAATTGCGGGGTGATTTCCTATGGCGGAACCCTTTATATCAATTTGGTGCGCAATACCAAAATCCCCGAGCTCGAGAGGGAATTTTTCTCGAATTTATCTTCCCTTGGAATGAGCTTTGAGCTGGAAAGCAACGAGAGGTAAAAAATGTTTTGTATGAAATGCGGCGTAAAACTCGCCGAGGGGCAAAAAAAGTGCCCCCTTTGCGGCTATTTATTGCCCGAAGAGGAAAGGGCTCAGAAAAAAGGGCTTTATCCCGAGCGCAAACCGAATCGCGTGAAGGAAGATTTCAAGGCGGCTTTGTTTTTCATCACCGTTTTCCTTTTGGCATTGGGCGGTGCGGCGCTTGCCGCCGATCTGATTTTAGATGGCTCGCTTTCCTTTTCTCCTTTTGTTTTGCTTTCGCTCCTTGTTTTCTACACCGCTTTTCTCTTGCCCAAATGGTTTTATCGCCCCAATCCCGTGATTTTCGTTCCCGTCTTTTTTGTTTCCTTGCTGCTCTTTTTCTTCTATCTTGATTTTTCTTTAAAAGGCGGATGGTTTTTCCCGTTTGTGCTTCCCGTAATCGGTGCTTTCCTTTTGATTCTTGAAGCCGCGGTAACCCTTCTTCATTATTTGAATTCAGGAAAACTCTATATCTACGGCGGATTTTTCATTTTGCTCGGTCTTTTGGCGATGAGCTCGGAATTTTTATTCCGCGCAGTTTTTTCTTTTCCCATCGCGCTCACTTGGTCGCTTCTGCCCCTGATTGTTTTTTGTTCGATCGGGCTTTCGCTCATTGTGATCGCCATTGTGCCCCCGTTCCGCCACTATGTGGAAAGACGTTTTTTTGTTTAACTGTTAAAAGCAGTTTCAATCAAAAAAGGAAGTTTATATGCCCACTCAAACCATCAAAGAAGTTCGAAAAGAAATCGAAGAAATATTAAATCCCGAACCAAAAAAGCCAAAACTGCCTTTTTGGAGTCTTCTTTGCGCTCTTTTCTTTCTTTTCATGATCGGGTTTGGCGTATTTTTAGGAATCTATCTTTCCTCCTCGGAAGAAGCGGGGCAAGAAGCAGAAAATTTGGAAACCGCGCCCTCTTCTTTTATTCAAAAAGAAATTTTGGATCTTGATGGAGAAAGCCGAAGCGGGGAAAAGCTCGAAGCCGTGCGCGATATTGCCGTGCACTATGTGGCAAATCCGGGCAGTACCGCCATGCAAAATCGCGAATATTTTAATGGCCCCGATTCCTCCACCAGCTCCCATTTTATTATTGGGCTTTCGGGTGAGGTCATCCAGTGTATTCCCCTCGATGAAAAAAGTTGTGCCACAAATTTTCGCAATATCGATACCATTTCCATCGAGGTATGCCATCCCGATAAAACGGGCAAATTCCTTCCCGAAACCAGAGAAAGCTTGGTTCGGCTGCTTGGCGCTTTACTCGCAGAATTCGATCTTTCTCGTGAAAATATCATTCGCCACTACGATGTAACCGGCAAAATGTGCCCCCTTTATTATGTGGAAAATCCCGAGGAATGGGAAGCCCTGCGAAACGATGCGGCGCTCTTTGCCGAAAGGGAGGAGGCGATCGATTTTGACTGAAAAGCATAAAAAAGCCCTTGGAATTCTATCTTTTTTGCTTTTCCTTGGCTTTCTTGTTTTCGTTTCTGTGTTTTTCGGAAAGCCGCTTCTTTCTTTTGTGGAAGATCCCGAAGCGTTTCGCGCTTGGGTGGAAGAAAAAGGATTTTTATCCAGAGTGGTTTTTATGGGAATGGTGGCGTTTCAGGTTGTGATCGCGCTCATTCCGGGGGAACCCTTGGAAATTGTGGCGGGAATTGCTTTCGGCAGTATCGAAGGCACCCTTCTTTGCCTTTTTGGAATCGCCATCGGAAGCGCCATTGTGTTTTTATTGGTTCGGCGCTTTGGAATTAAGCTGGTAGAAGTTTTTTTCCCGATGGAAAAGATTTTGAGCTTGAAATTTTTAAAAAACAAAAAGAAAGTCAATGCCGTGGTGTTTTTTCTGATGATGATTCCGGGCACCCCGAAGGATCTGATCAGTTATTTTGTTGGGCTCACTCCCATGAAACTTCGCCGGTGGCTCCTTCTTGTTTTGGTATCTCGCATTCCTTCGGTGCTCACTTCCACCGTGGGTGGCGATGCCCTTCAGGGCAAACAGTATCTTTTTGCCGCAATTGTGTTTGCCGTTACCGCTCTTGTGAGCATTTTGGGTGCTTTTTTATATACCTGCTTTGTGGAAAATCGAAAAAATAGAAATCCCATGGCTTCCACCAAAGAGGAGCAATGAATCAAAGCGAAGCCGATTTCGGCAGATGTTTCATGTAAGGAGTATGTATGGCAAAAACTCAAATTTATCTGATTCGCCACGGCCAATCCGTGGGCAATCTAAAGCATCTCTTTTGCGGCCACGAAGATGTGGATCTTACCGAGTTTGGCAGAAAGCAAGCCGAGAGGGTGTGTGAATATTTCGAATCGGTTTCGGTGGATAAAATTTATGCAAGCGATCTTTTGCGCGCCTATCACACCGCCTGCCCGCTTGCCAAAAAGAAGGGCATCGAGATTATCAAAGATCCCGAACTTCGCGAGGTTTATGCCGGCAAGTGGGAAGGGATGGCGTATCCCGAGCTTTTCAAAAAATTCCCCGAATCTTCCGCTCTTTGGTGGAACGACACAGGCCTTGCCCGCCCCGATGGGGGAGAGAGCGTGGAAGAACTCCAAAAAAGAATCTATTCCGAGGTTTTGCGCTTGGCAGAAGAAAACGAAGGCAAAACCATTTGTCTTTTCACCCACTTCACCCCTATTTTTGCAATGAAAACCGCTCTTGCGGGAGTTCCTCTTTCCGAAATGAAAAATCAGGAGAAACCGAAAAATGCGTCGGTTACCCATATCGAATATGAAAACGGCATATTTACCTTGATCGAATACGGTGTAAACGACTATCTGCGAGAACTTGCTTCTGATTGTGATGTGTGATGAAAAAAGCAGTCTAAAATAGACTGCTTTTTCTTATTTTTTGACTAAAAACGGCACATTTTTTCTCTTTTTTTATGCAAATTTCGGATTGACTTGACAAACAGAGAGGCGTATAATGAATCCGTTCGATTATTGTTTCATATAATATTGCATCAATATAAAAGAGGAAATCATTATGAACACACTTCTCACAGTTTCGGTGGCTCTGCTTGCAGGGCTTCTGATGACCAGAATTTTCAAACGCTTCAAACTCCCCTCCGTTACCGCTTATTTGATCGCAGGGGTTTTGATTGGCCCGTATTGCCTTGGCGCACTCGGAATCAACGGACTTGGCTTTTCTTCTCACGAAGCGGTTAGCCGCCTTTCGATGGTTTCGGAAGTGGCCCTTGGCTTTATTGCTTTTTCCATCGGAAATGAATTCCGCCTTGAGGATTTAAAGAAAACAGGCAAGCAAGCGCTTGTGATCGGTATTTTTCAGGCGGTTGTTGCCATGCTTTTGGTAGATGGCGCTCTTGTTTTGGTGCATCTTGCCATGCCCGAAAAATTCACCCTCGCGCAAGCAATCACCCTCGGTGCGATTGCCACCGCCACTGCTCCCGCCGCCACTTTGATGGTGGTTCGTCAGTATAAGGCAAATGGCCCTCTCACCAAGCTCCTTCTTCCCATTGTTGCCCTCGACGATGCGGTTGGCCTTGTTGCTTTTGCCGTTTCGTTTGGCATTGCCAAAACCCTTTCGAGCGGTCAAATGGATCTGATTTCAATTCTTGTGAATCCCTTTGTTGAAATTATCGCCTCGCTCCTTCTGGGTGCTTTGATGGGCTGGGTTCTCACCCAACTCGAAAAGCTTTATAATTCCAATACCAATCGCTTAAATCTCACCATCGGCGTGGTGTTTTTGGCGGCATCGCTTTCGATGCTCGAGTTCCATATCGGGCCCGTGCATGTTCATTTCTCCTCGCTTCTTGTTTGTATGATGCTGGGCACTGTGTTTTGCAATATCTGCCCCCTTTCCCACGATTTGATGTCGGCTTCCGATAAATGGACTTCGCCCCTGTTTGCCCTCTTTTTCGTGATCAGCGGCGCAGAACTCGAGCTCGGTGTGTTCACCGATCTTGCCATTGTGTTTATTGGTGTGATTTATATCATCTTCCGCTCCTTGGGTAAATATTTCGGCGCACTGGGAAGCGCAGTTGCCACCAAGTGCAGCCCCCAAATTTGCAAATATTTGGGAATCACTCTCCTCCCGCAGGCAGGCGTGGCTCTCGGTATGTGCACCACCGCGATGCAGCTGGGTGCGGAAGGCAATCTCATTCGCAATATCACCCTCTTTGCCGTTTTGATTTATGAACTCTTCGGGCCTGTGTTTACCCGTATGGCACTCACTGCCGCGGGCGAAATTAAGCCGATTTCGGATGATGTGAAAATGCGTCGTCATCATAAACTCAATGAAGTGAAAGAAAGAAAGGAAGAAAAATGAACTTTTCTCATTTAAAACCCGCTTTCTTTTCTCAAATCAAATCCCTTAAAAAAGAAACCGTTCTCGGGGATCTTGTGGCGGGTATCATCGTTGCGATTATCGCGCTTCCTCTTTCCATCGCTCTGGCACTTGCCAGCGGAGTGGAGCCCGCGGCGGGAATCTATACCGCAATCGCCGCAGGTTTTCTTGTTTCGCTTTTGGGCGGTAGCAATGTTCAGATTGCAGGCCCCACCGCCGCCTTTGCCACCATTGTGGCAGGCATTGTTGCCACCAAAGGAATGCAGGGGCTCATTCTTGCCACTCTTTTAGCGGGCATTCTTTTGATTCTGATGGGCGTCTTTAAACTCGGAGGGCTCATTCGCTTTGTTCCTTCCACCATCGTGGTGGGATTCACCTCGGGAATTGCCGTTACCATCTTTTTGGGTCAAATCAAGGATTTTCTCGGTCTTTCGTATGAAGAAGGGCTTCGCCCCGTGGAAACAATCGAAAAAATGGAAGCCAATTTTGCTTCGATTTCCACTTTTTCTTGGCAGGCACTTTTGGTTGGCGCAATTTCCCTTGCCATTCTCATTATTTATCCCAAATTCGAAAAGAAAATTCCCGCTTCGCTGATTGCGGTATTAGCGGGTGCTCTGATGGTAAAATTCATTCCCGCGCTCGATCAAGGGGTTTTCACCATTGGCGATCTTTATGAAATTCCCAAAGGTCTTCCAAGCTTCACGCTCGGCAAAATAAATTTCTCGTTTTCCGAAATTCTTTCTGCTTTTCCCGATGCCGTAACCATCGCCGTGCTTGCCGCGATTGAATCGCTTTTATCTTGTGTGGTAGCCGATTCGATGACAGGCGCATCCCATAATCCCAATACCGAACTCGTGGCGCAGGGAGCAGGCAATATGGTTTCGGTGATGTTTGGCGGAATCCCCGCCACCGGTGCCATTGCCCGCACCACGGCAAACATCAAAAACGGAGGCAAAACTCCCATCGCAGGGATGGTTCATGCGCTGGTGCTTTTCTTTGTGCTTCTCTTCTTGATGCGTTATGCCGCGCTTGTGCCGATGCCCACCATCGCCGCCATTTTATTTATGGTTGCCTATAATATGAGCGAGTGGAGAAAGTTTGTTTCTCATCTCAAAACCGAAAAAGCGATCGGCATTTTCATTCTTGTGCTCACGTTCCTTCTCACTGTGATTTTCGATCTTGTGGTTGCGATTGCCGTGTGCCTTGCCCTTCACTTTATCGTTTTGTTTTTCGAAAAGCAAAAAGCAAAAAAAGCAAAATAAGAAAAATAAGAAAAAAGACAAACCATTTCGGTTTGTCTTTTTTGATTTAGAAAAATTGAAATTTCTTCGGGTTTCTTGCAATCAAAAGAAGGGATTTGGTGGCGAGATAGTGATCGTAGTATCGCTCAATTTCAATTTCGTATTTGCCGAATTCTGCCACAAATCGATGAAAGTCTTCCAGTGCCGCATGATTCTGCCCGATGCACTTTTTGCCGAGCCAATCGGCTATTTTTTTGCAGTATTCGGTGTGATAGGAAATCAGGCGCCAAGATACGGTTTGCGGACGATAGGGCATAGAAAGGTGCTTGTTTGCAAGATTCTTTCCTTCGGCGCAAATTTCGTTTACCGAATTGAGTTTTTCTTTGCGATCGGGATCAAAGTGATTGGAAATCTCTTTGTTTTTGCTTCTTTCTCCCGCCATAAAGGGCAGATCAAAAGCGATGGAAATGCGCTCAAAGTATTCCTTGGCATCGCGCCAATTTTCGCCGTAAGCATGGGAAAAATAATCTTCTAAAATCTCTTCAAAGTTCTTTTCGCGATCGATCAGTGCTTCGGCATAAAGATAAATGGCAAAGCCGTTTGGCCAAAAGCTTCTTTGGCTTCCATCTTCCACAAAGCCATCCAGTCCCGCAAAGCGAAGGGCTTTGATATCATCATAAATTCTGCGCGCAATATAAAGTCCGCCCGGATCCATATATTGATGGCGCCAGAAGTGATATTCATAGGAGAAGCAGTTGCCCTTCCAATTTCTTTGCCAATCTCTTAAGAAAGCAAGGTTTTCTTCGGCGCTTTTTGGCATTTTCCATGCGTTTCGATGATATTCAGGCGTTTCGGGAATCTTCATTGTGGGGCGAATACTCTCGGAATAGGTGCGCGTGATCGGTGCATAGAGAAGGGAAAAGCGCTCAGGATTTTGGATCGTGATTTTTTCGGGCGCAAACATGGTATCCACATAAGCAATAAACACAATGCGGGTTTCTAAGTTTTTTGCCGCGAGAAGCTCGTCGATCTCGTTCATAATCATCAAATACCAATCCGAGGGGCGCATTTTTTGGCATTCCTTGCATTCGCAGTGGTTTTTCGAGCCATCGGCAAGCCAAATATGCAGATAGGTAACATTCTGATGCTTTTCGGCATAATCCACCACCGCGTTTGCCATAATGCTTCTCACTTCGGGATTCGACATGCAAAGATTGGTGTTTAAGGGAATTCCTCGAAAAAGTTCGCGTGATCCGCCAAGAGAAGCCAAATAACTTTTTTGCTTTTCGGTGAGAAGATTTTCTTTTTCACTGCTCCATCCCGCCACCGAGGAAATCCCAAAGGGCTCGGCGGTCCAGCCGTGCCCCATATCGTGAAACATAAGTCCGCGCTTTGCAATCTCTGCTTCGCACATTCTCTTCCACTGCATGGCCTGATGCTCGGGAATCGGCTCGGGGGTGCGATTGGTTTCGTTTTGAATGTGATTATAGTAGGAATTATAGTAGGTATAGGGGTTATTGAATTCGATCATATACACATTGATTTCCTGCTTTGCATAAAAATCAATGGTTTCGAGCATGCACTGCTGACTTTCTGCGCCTTCGTTGCAGTGGCCGCGAAAACGATGATCGGCTTTTTTGTGATACTTTTGAGCAGTTATGCTTTGCATCGGAATATATTCGCCGTCGATGCCGGGATAAAGCCAGCGGCATCCGTTTAGGCGCAAGAAGCGATAAACACTAAAAAGCACACTTCGGGAATTCGATCCCGCCAAAATTCCGCCAAGTTCCGAGGTTTCAATATGAACCACATCGTCGAGCATGGGATCTTCCGCTTCGTTTTCCATCCCAAAATCCTCCAAAAGCCCAAGGCGAAATCCACCTTGAGCTTTTGGGTTATAGAAAATGGGAATGTCGCCGCATTCGGGCATCATCATACGAAGATATTTTTTCAGTTCTTCTGCGGCAAAATCGATCACATGGTCTGCGCGTAGCTTTTGGATCGAAAACATTCTAATCTCCTTTTTACATTTGGAAAATAAATTTCGGGCGCTTTTTTAGGATTGAATTCACTTGCGAACAATACATTGCGTGATCAAAATAACGCTCGATTTCCACTTCGTATTTTCCGAAATCGTGGAAGAATTCGTGTGCCATTTCATAGGCAACGTTGTTGTTGCCCATTGCCTTTTGATACATAAAGGCCGCGTAGCGTTCGCAAAATTCC
>JAZOVP010000107.1:0-5717 GCA_045658765.1 Eubacteriales bacterium
AAAGAAGCGCGTTTTCCTTTAAGCCAAGAGAAACCAAATGCAAAAGATCCTGCACACGAGCGATCGCGGCGATTTCGGAGATTTTCACTTCGGCAAGCGCCTTTTTTTCTTCTTGGGAAAGAGGGGCTTTGGATATGGCAGAGCGAATCAGAGAAAACATGGCTTTTGATATTTGCTGATTCATAAAATCTCCTTTCTGAAACGTTGTGATGCTTTATCTTTCAAGATCGAAAAAGATCTTCAACGCATTCGGATTTTCTTTTAAAATTTCTTTTGTTTTTTCATAGTAGCGCTTGGCAGTGGCGGGCTGATAATATGGATTTTCGATTGCGGTTTTTTCTTTGCTTTTTTTCAAAACCGTTTTCATTGCAGAAAGGATCTCATCTTTGCTGCACGAAACCGAAACCACACTATCCCCGCAAACTCTTCCCTTTTGGCGATCACCGATATTCACGGTATATCTTCCGAGCGAGGGGGTTTCAATGATACCCGAAGAGGAATTCCCGATCAAAGCAATGGAATTTTTCACCAAATATAAAAAGGAATCGGAATTTAAGTTTTCAAAATAGTGAGCTCTTTTTTCCGCGGCAACATATTCCGCCACCGCCTTGCGAATCACATCCGATGCAGTATCGGCATTGGTTCCGAGGAAAATCACCTCTTCCTCTTTCCCTAGCCCTTCTTTTAAAGCGCTGAGAAGTGCCGAAATCTGATCTTCGATTTTGGTATCGGTGAGGGTTTCGGGATGGAATGCCACCACCCAATATTTTTCTTTTTGAAAGGGTTTTACCGAATCGCACACGCGATCGGGATCCATATTTCTGCAATTTTCGGCGCCCAAAGCACCAAGGCAAAACACTCGTTTCGGATCCTCTCCGAGCTGGATCACGCGCTGTTTGTATTCTTCGGTGGAGGTGAAATGATAGGTGCTCATTTTGGTGATTGAGTGGCGAATAAATTCATCGTAATTGCCAAAGGTTACCTCGCCGCCGTGCAAATGCAGAATGGGAATTTTTTGCATTGCCGCCGCGATGGTAAGCGCCATCATTTCATAGCGATCTCCCAGCACGATCAGTAAATCAAAGCGGTTTTCTTCAAAATAGGCGCCGAATTGATCGAGCGCCAAGGCCATACTGCGGATCACTCCGGAGGTTTTGGAATTATCAATCGAAAGCGGAATTTCTGCAGAAATGAAAAATCCGTCTTTTTTGATTTCATTTACCGTTAGGCCAAATTTTTCTTCCAAATGCGATCCCGTTACCAAAACGGAAAAATCAATGGAAGCATCTTGATTTAAGAGTTTTAAATAGTTTCTCACAATCCCGTAATCCGCTCGGGATCCGGTTGCGTATGCTACTCGATACTGTTTCATTCTTTATTCCTTCAGGATCGCTTCTGCGATCTTAAAATCCAATTCCGTATCAATATCAATGCTTTTTTCAGCAGGCATTTCATAGGAAAAGCAGCCCGCCCGATATAAATTTTGATCTTTTAAAAATTCTTCGGTTTTGGCAAGATAAATCGCTCCGTTGATGCGATAATAGGGCTTTAATTTTTGCCTTTGCTGATTGGAATTGGGTCGAATAAATCCTTCCAGCGAACCATCTTCAGGCAAAGTATTGCACCAAAGCGGAGAATGCTCCATCGGGCAAACCGAAACCACGGCAACCGCCTCTTTTTTCATAAAAAGATCAAAAGCAGCTTGAATATCGGTAAAATCACGGAAAGGAGAAGTGGGCTGAAGCAAGGTGAAGCTTTCAAATTCCACCCCGCGCTCACGATACTGCGCCAAAATCTCTTTTACCATATCCCAAGAGCTTGCCGTGTCGGAAGCGGTTTCGGATGAGCGCAAAAACGGAACTTCGGCACCGCACGCCTTGGCAATTTCGGCATATTCTTCGGAATCGGTAGATACCATCACATGAGTGAAAATGCCCGATTTTTTTGCCGCCTCAATGCTATATGCCATCAGGGGCTTTCCGCATAAAAGACGGATGTTTTTATCCTTGACTCCCTTCGAGCCGCTCCTTGCGGGAATGATCGCCAAATGATTCATCTTCCCATTTTACTCCTTTACAAACAATCATCTCATCGGGTTCAAAATCCTTTTCTGCTCGGCTTCCAACCACAAGATCCCAATGAATCGGGGAAATGCCGTTTCCCGGTCTTTTGCAGGTGAGCATTTCCTCGCGAAAAATTTCACCTTTTCGGATTTTTTCTTTTGCAGTGATCGATTTTCTTGCAATGAATCGATTCCCGCGCTCCGAATCGGTAACCTTTTTTTCTTTTTCTCCAAGCATTTTCTCGGCTTTCCGAATTCCCGCGCAAAGCGCGGCAAGTTCCTCCGGGGTAACCGATGCCTTATGATCGGGGCCGGGCAAGGATTTATCCAAGGTGAAATGCTTTTCAATAAACACCGCACCGAATCCCACCGCCACCAAAGAAGCCACAATGCCTTCCGAATGATCGGAAAGGCCGATCTCCCAAGAAGGTGCCATTTCGCGAAGCGAGGCAAGAGCGTTTAAATTCATATCCTGATCTTCGGTGGGATATTGGGTGTTGCAATGCAATATGGTAAATTTGGTGTTTTCACTTTCCTTTAAAACGTCCACTGCAAGGCGAATCTCTTTTTCGGTGGACATTCCGGTGGATAAAATGATCTGCTTTTCGGGGCAGCGAATCTGAGCCACTTTTCTCAAATACGGAAGATTGGTGATTTCACCCGAGGGAATCTTCCATATTTTTTGCCCGATGCTCTTTAAAAAGGCAAAAGAATCGGGATCAAACGGAGTGGAGAATATTTCAATCGAAAGGGACTTTGCAAATTCGCAAAGCTCCAGATATTCTTCTTGGCTAAGTGCCAATTTTTGAAGCATCTGCAGCTGCGTTCCCTCGCCATCGTTTTCTTTTTGATATTCGGCTTTGGGCGCCGTTTTGGAAACGAGATTTTCGGGAACAAAGCTTTGAAACTTCACTGCATCCGCACCGGCTTCTTTTGCCTTGAGAATCATTTCTTTGGCAAGCAAAACCGAGCCGTTATGATTGCACCCAATTTCGGCAACAACCTGAATGCCTTTCATTGTTCCCCTCTTTTCTTGATCACCTTGGCGGGCACTCCAACCACGGTTACCCATGGCTCCACAGGACGAATCACAACACTGCCCGAACCCACCACGCTATGATGGCCGATCGAAAGCTGACCGTTGCACACGGCACTGCTTCCGAAAAACACGCTATCTTCCACCACCACATTTCCATTGATCACGGAGTTGGTGGATAAATGATTGTGGCTTCCCACTTTGCATTCGTGCTCCACCAAAACTTTGGTGTTGATCACGTTGTTGTTTCCAATTTCGGAATCTGCATTCAAAATGGCCATTTTTCCGATGAAATTCCCGATTCCCATTTTGGCAGAAGAGGAAATAATCGCAGAGGAATCGATGATATTGATCACCTCAAGCCCTTTTTCCAGCACACGATCAAACCAAATTTTGCGGAATTCCACATCGCCGATCGAAACGAAATAGCAATACTCGCGAAAATTGGGCACACTTTCGATTTGATCTCCGAAAATGGGCAGGCCCAGATGGATTCCTTTCTTATTTTCATCGATGAATCCGCAAAGCTGATACTTTGCCGTGTCGATGGAATCGGCAACCGATTTGGAATGGCCACCTGCACCGATTAAAATCAGTTTTTTCATAAATTCAACCTATCTTGATTTATTTTTTAGCGTTTGGAAAAAAGCTTTGCCAATTTCCACAACACGCGATTTTTTAAATTCACTTTTGCAAAACGTTCCGTGAGATGATGAAGATTTGCGCCTTCTTTGACGGCGCGCTTCAAAAAAGAATCGCGAAACGGATTTTTGGGTGCGGGAGTGGCAATTCGGGGATTGTTTTTCACAATCACTTCGGAAGAAATCTCTTTGATTTCAAAGAAATCGCGAACCGAATCCAAAAGGTTTTCTCCCTGTTTGGTTTTCACCAATACCGCCGAAGCGCCGAGGGAATCCACAAATTCGGGAAAAATCCGATCCATTCCCCAAGCATCCCCCAAAATCAGATCGCTTTCGATACGATCGGCTTTATATTCGCAAGCAAGGCATCGCTCACGCTGAAAAAGACCGTCGGTAAAGCTTTTTAAAAAATAGCCGTTTTCGCTGCGGTATGTGATGCGTTCGCTTCCGTCTTCAAAGGAAAATTTCAGCCCGTAATTTAAATACCCTTTGGATTTATCCCGCATCGTAACATTTCGGATGCGCCCGTGAAGGGCCTCTTCTTCTTTTAAAAACTTTGCCCACATATCGCGCCCGATCGAGCCGTGGCATACCACCGCAACGGTGATTAAATTTTCTTTCACCGCGCGCTTGGCGGCGGCAATCTGACAAGGAACCCCCGTGAAAAGTACTTTTTTTCCTTGCGAAGTAAGCTTTTTGATCTCGGAATAAACGCCGGTAAGATCGCTTTGCACGTATTTCGAGCCCATCATCTTGCGGCACTCATCGATTTGATCGGTTACCACATGGCGAGGCATCAGATTTTCATCGTAAACACAACCGCACACAAATCCGCCTTCCTTCAGCACTGCCTTTGCCAATTCAAAGAACACACCGCCGGAAGAACTGCTTTTTCGGATCTCATCGCTTTTATTTTTCAAAACATAGCCCTTGCCAAATCCGTTTTGGGAAGAGGGCTCGGGCAAATTTATTCTCACACACACCCTCTCGCAAAGCCCGCAAGAGGTGCACTTTTTTTCATCCACCACGGGGGTTTGATTTTGATTCATCGAAATCGCCTTCGCCCCGCAATGATCGGCGCAAGAAGCGCACGAATAACATTCTTTTTCAAAATCGAATCGGATCATAATTCCTCCCGCGAAAGGGATTCGATCGCCTCGGCGAGATATTTTTTGGAATGAGCGCGCAAAGAGGCAAGTTTTTCTTTCACTTGGCTATAATCAATGGAATCGCGCGAAATCTGATTTCCGATTCCCAATCGATCTTCCAATCCAAATACGGATAAGGCATCGTATAGGCGATTGTTGTCGGAATTGAGATCCACATCGTCGCGCTTGGGGAAGGAAACAAAATCCTTTCCGAAATTGATTGAAAACATGGTGCCGTGGAAGGAATCGGTGCAAACAAACGAAGCACCTGCAATCAAAGATAAAAAGCCATCGGGGCCAACATAGCGCTTTTGGATGCCGGAATTTTTGATTTCAAGATAAGATATCGGAAGTGCCACAATTTCAAGCCCTTTTTCTGCGGCAATTTTTTCTGCCGCTTTGCGATGCCTGGGATTATCGCCCAAGAAATAAGTTAAAAGATAGGGCTTTTTTTCTTCCTTGGAAGAAGCAATTTTCAGCCAATCTTCGGCATTCAAAAGAAGGGTGGGATCAATCACAAATTCCACTTTTCTTCCAAGAAGTTCAGAAAGGAAAGCCGCCCCCGAACGCTCTCGGCAAGAAAGATAGGAAAAATCCGAAAGTGCCTTTTGATACCGATCTTTTTTTTCTTCGGGGATTTTTGAAATGCCGATGCTGGGAGCATAGGCCATTTTGGAAATTTTCTCTCCATTCAAATATTCCAAAAGGAATTCTCCCTGATAGGCAACAAAAGGATTCCAGGTTTGATCGCTCCCCACCATCACAGCATCATACCCCTTGCAAATTTCGGCAAGGGACTCAAAATCATCGGAATTTTTTGCGGAAAATGC
>JAZOVP010000108.1:0-12978 GCA_045658765.1 Eubacteriales bacterium
TGTTCCTATTTTTGCTGCGAATTTGCAAAAAGAATCCTTGCAAGCCATAATGAAATTTCCTTTACCGTTCCACTTGCGATTTTCTTTTCCGCTTTGATTTATCTTCTCCTTCTTCGCTTATGGGGCGGGATCACAAAAGATGATATGAGATGGTTTTTTAAACTCATTTCCCCGAAAAAAAGAAATCCCTTCGGCTGATCCGAAGGGAGTTTTAAAGACAACGGCAGGTTGCAAAATTGCAACCTGCCGAAAATTTAATCGTTATTCTCTAAAGCTTGCTTTTTTTCGAAGGCAATGCGATCCTTTTTGGCAACAATAAAGGTAAACTGAATGGTGATGGCGGTGATTGCCATAATCACACAGAATACTGCCAGAATACCGGAATAAGTATCGCTGTTTTGCTTGAAGAAATCTGCGATGGGGCCGCCGCAAGCATAGCCAAACACATTAAAGCCAAGATAGTAGCCCATGATTTTTGCATGGCACTTCTTTCCAAACACTTCGGAAACAAGAAGCGGGATCATAATGGTTTCCAAAGGAAGGGCGATGGAAGAACAAACGCTATAAATCCAAGCAAACCAAGAGGTTTCGGTGGTCATAAAAATAAGAGAAAGCAAAGAAACAATGGCAAATACACTGCAATAGCCAAAGGTGAAGCGAATTCCAAATTTATCAAAAGAAGAACCTGCAAGAATTTTTGCAATCATCAAGACCAAAGAGTGCGCCACAAATACCGTGGTAACCCAAGCAACCATTTCATCGGATTTGCCAACAACGGAAAAGATCTGGATTTTGGAAAGGCCGTTCATCGATTGCAGGATCATACCGGTAAAGAAGATGCAAGCAGCACACACATAGAAATACGGCTTTTTAAGCACTTCGCTCATTTCAAAGCCCGTCCAATCGGCACCGCGCTTTTTCTTTGCAACGGCATCTTTGCCAAGGGGTTCAATGCCCATATCTTCGGGCTTATTGCGAATAAACACAACAGCAAGAATGCCGATGGCAAGGAAGATGATGGCAGTAATGCGATAAGCAACACGCCAACCAAGATTGCCTGCTTCATTACACATCGGATTGATGATAATTTCAGACAATGCTCCGCCAAGTCCGTTTGCGGCTAAAATCACGCCCATGATGGTGCCTTTGCCGTTGGTAAACCATTTTTCCACAATGTTGCCCACGATGGTGGTGGTTGTCCAAGCAAAACCAACACCAAGAAGGGTTGCACCAAGGTAAAGATGCCAATACTCAGTGGCAAACGAGCAAATCAAGCAAGAAGCGGTGAGCGCGGCAAAACCAAAGCCAACCAATTTTCTGGCACCGAATTTTACAACAAAGTAGCCAAAGAAGATATTTAAGATGGCAGTGGTTACATAGCGAAAGGTATCGCTAAAACCATAAAGAAAAATATTGGTAAGACCGGAAAGCTGATCGTCGGTGATGGCAGATTTATAAGCAAGTCTGGTGGATGAACCGAAGCCAAGACCGGTAAATACCATCAAAAAACCAATAACGAAGATGATCCAGTGATAGGATAATTTGAATTTCTTTTTCGAAGAATCCATAAATTTGCCCCTTTCTTAAATTCATATCCAACTTATTCATTTTACTCTCATTGTGTGAATAAAGGTGTGTGCAAATATTGCCTAAAAATGAACTTTTTGGGCGAAGAACGAAAAAGAAGCCGCACTTGGTACGGCTTCTTTTTTTAAAACATAGAAAGCTGATTGGATTCAGGCAAGGAGGAAAGCACTCCGTTTTCACGCAAGGTTTCAAGCACGCCTTTTCCGATTCCGCTTTTTTCTTTGAATTCCTCAATCGAATAAATGCTTTCTTTCTTCACGGATTCGGCAATGCTCATTGCCGCGCTTTCGCCAAGACCGGGAATGGTGATAAAGGGAAGGCGAATTTTTCCGTTTTCGGGAAGAAAGAGTTTGGCATCGGATTTAAAGAGATCCACGGGCAAAATTTCAATGCCGCGGGCATAGATCTCATAGGTGATCTGCATCACGTCGGAGGTGGCTTTTTCCTTTTGGGTGAGTTTGGCACCGGTGTTTTCAAGGCGAGCAAGTTCCTCAAGGCAGCCCTGCTTTCCTTTCATCATGAGGGTCATATCCGTGCCGTCGGGCGCGGCGGAGAAATACGCGCAATAAAATTCCACGGGATGATACACCTTAAACCAAGCAAGGCGGATCGCGGAAATCACGTATGCCGCGGCGTGGGCTTTCGGGAACATATATTTAATCTTTTTGCAAGAAGAAATATACCATTCGGGCACATCATGCTCACGCATCGCCTGCTCCCATTCGGGGGTGAGCCCTTTTCCCTTTCGCACCTTTTCCATAATATCAAAACTCATCTTTTTATCCATATTATGATAAATTAGATAGGTCATAATATTATCTCGCGTTCCGATCACTTCGGAAATGGTGCAAGTGCCTTCTTTGATCAGATCCTGAGCATTTCCGAGCCAAACGTCTGTGCCGTGGGAAAGGCCGGAGATCTGCAGAAGATCGGCAAAGGTTTTGGGCTTGGTATCTTTGAGCATCTGGCGCACGAATTTAGTGCCGAATTCGGGCAAACACAAAGTTCCCGTTTCCACATTGATTTCGGAAAGATCGCATCCGAGCGCCTCGGAGGAATCGAATAAGCTCATCACCTTTTCATCGCGCATCGGCACGGAAAGAACGGGGATTCCCGTGTAGCGTTCCATCATTTTATACTTGGTGGGAACATCATGGCCGAGTATATCGAGCTTGAGCACGGTATCGTGCAAATAAGAGAAAGCAAAGTGGGTGGTGATGGTTTCGGTGCCCTGACCGTCGGCAGGATGCTGAACGGGGGTGAAATCATATACCTCGCGATCGCGCGGAATAACAATGATGCCGCCCGGATGCTGACCGGTGGTTTTCTTTACCCCCGTGCAGCCCGCAACCAGCTGATTTTCCGCGGCTCGGCTTAATGACATACCTCTTTCTTCGAGGTATTTTTTCACATAGCCATAAGCATTCTTTTCTGCCAAAGTACCGATGGTACCTGCTCGGAACACATTGCCCTCTCCGAAGAGTTCTTCCGTGTATTTATGGGCATCTGCCTGAACATCGCCCGAGAAGTTTAAATCGATATCGGGAGATTTATCGCCAAAGAAGCCAAGGAAGGTTTCGAAGGGAATATCGTGGCCGTCGGAGGTCATTAAAGTCCCGCATTCGGGGCAATTTTTGGGAGGAAGATCAAAGCCCGAACCGATCGAGCCATCTTCGATAAATTCGCTATGCTTGCATTCTTTATTCGGGCAAAGATAATGAGGAACCAGAGGATTTACCTCGGAAATGCTTGCCATGGTTGCCACAAAAGAGGAACCAACGGAGCCACGAGAGCCAACAAGATACCCTTTATCTTCGCTGTTTTTCACAAGACGCTTTGCGATAACATACAAAACCGAGAAGCCATGCTTTTCGATGGAGCTCAGTTCCCTTCCCAATCGATCTTCCACGATCTTGGGAAGCGGATCGCCATACATCTCTTTTGCTTTTTCATAGCAGGCGCGATTTAATTCCTCCACCGCTCCTTCGAGCGAGGGCGGATAAGAGCCCTTTGGAATGGGGCGCACTTCTTCCACCATATCGCAGATTTTATTGGGATTGGTGATCACAATCTCCCTTGCCACATCCGAAGGCAGATAATCGAATTCTGCCAGCATTTCATCTGTGGTTCGCATATAAAGCGGCACGGGAGAATCGGCATCGGAAAATTTCATTCCCGCCAAAAGAATACGGCGGAAAATTTCATCCTGCGGGCGCATAAAGTGAACATCGCCCGTGGCAACCACCATTTTATCCTTCTTTTTGCCAAGGTTTAAAATGGTGCGATTGATTTCTTTGAGTTTTTCCTCGCCCGAAACCTTTTCATCGCGGATCAGATACCCATCGTTTCCGAGGGGCTGAACCTCAAGATAATCATAAAATTCGGTGATTCTTAAAAGTTCGCCAAAACTTTTTCCCTCGAGAATGGCACTATAAAGTTCACCCTCGGAGCAAGCGGAACCGATCAGAAGCCCCTCGCGATGCTCCTGAAGGAGGGTTTTGGGAATTCTGGGTCTGCGCGAATAAAAATCCAAATACGAACGGGAAACGAGTTTATAGAGGTTTTTAAGACCCGTTTGGTTCTTCACAAGCAAAATAATGTGATACGGGCGGAGTTTTTTCGGATCGCAGGAATTCGACATGGTTGCAATCATACCATCAAAATCCGAAATGCCTTCTTTTTCCATTTTGGAAATCATGGCATCGAAGATCTTTCCGAGCATTTCGGCATCGGCAACAGCTCTATGGTGATTGAATTCCTCGAGCCCGAAATATTTTTGCAAAACATCGAGCTTATGCTTTTTCAGATCCGGATTTAAAAAGCGAGAAAGCGCAAGGGTATCCAAATACGGATTGGAAAGAGGAAGATCATAATCTTCTGCAACCTTTTTCATAAAGCCCATATCGAAATTGGCATTATGAGCAATCAAAAGGCGATTCCCTGCAAATTTTAAAAATGCTTCCACCGCTTCTTTGGGGCTGGGCGCACCTTTCACCATATCATCGGTGATGCCGGTGAGTTCCACAATGTTTTGCGGAATGGGTTCGCCCGGATCGGCAAAGGTGGAAAAGCGATCGAGTACTTCCCCGTTTTTATAAAGCACGGCACCAATTTCGGTGATCTGGCAGGAAAGCGGAGAAAGACCCGTGGTTTCAATATCGAAAATCACAAATTCGGTGGATTTGAAATCACCGTGTGCTTCACCGAAGAGGGCGCGGGCGGTATCGTCAACAAAATAGCCCTCCATACCGTAGATCACCTTCATACCAAGCTCTTCTGCTTTCAGCATGGCATCGGGAAAGCCCTGAAGATTTCCATGGTCGGTGATGGCAACGGCACGATGACCCCAAGAATGGGCAAGTTTCACAATATCTTTCGGCTCGATGGTGGCATCCATCGTGCTCATTTTGGTGTGAAGATGAAGCTCGATTCTTTTTTCGGGGGCGGTATCGGTGAGGCGAATTTCGCCGATCGACGATACACTGCGCGGTTTTACCACAAGCTCATTTTCAAATTTATCATACATTAAATTCCCCACCACCAAAACAGGGGTGCCGGGGGCGGCTTTCATAAAGGGCTTCACCTTATCGGCAGAGCCCGAAAACTTCACGGTTGCAGAGGATGCACCGTCGGTAACATATACCTTAACCCGAAAGCCATCGGTTCCTCTCATTTCCTTATTCTCGCTCGAGAGAACCACGCCGCAGAAGGTTACGGGGCGCGGATTTTGAGAAAGATCTCGCAAGGGGCAAAGGGTTTCCAAATCTTCGGCTTTGAATTTTCTGCCGAAAAGCTCGCTCGGCTCTTTTAAATCGAAGGTATGATACCCTGCTTTCAAAATGGAATTTTCGGGATCGAATGAAAATTCGGTTTCATCGGAAAGCGAGGTGGGAACCACCGAAGATTCATCTCTTTGATCAAGAGGAGAATAGGAAGAATTTGCATTTTCCGCGGGAGAAGATTTTACCACATCGTCGAAAAGCATGGTGAAGTTTTGCTTGCGATTGTATTCTTCAATATCGAATTCCTCGGCAACAAAAGAAACATTTCTTTGAATTCCGAATTCGCTTTGAATGATGCTTTCGAGAATTTTTTCGCATTCGCCCGTATGGGGAAGCTTCGAATAACCTGCCTTAAGATTGAAAACAACCTCATTTTCGGAAATGCTCATGGTGCAATCATCGAAAAAGCCCATGGCAAGGCGGGTGTTTCGAGAAAGCTCGGTGAGAAGCTCGCTCTTATAAGAAGCATCGAAAAGTTCGGCGGGATATTTGGGGAAAATAAAGCAGCTGGTGAGCTGATATGCTTCGGTGATCGCGCTTTCGATGGCATAAAGACGGAATTTGGGAATCACGCGCGAAAAATAGAAATCCAAACGGATCTCTCGCGTTTCTTTATTTAACCGATATGTATAGTCATCAAGCTGATCGAGCACCTCAACGGCTTCCCTATTCGGGATGTATTTGAAAAAAAGCTCGGTAAAGAGCTTTTTATTCGGATCTTTCATTCTCATTCATCCTCAGCTAATTTTTTAATTTCCTCGATGAGAATATCGAGCACTTCTTTTTCGGGAATTTTCTTTATAATTTCGCCTTTGCGGAATAAAATCGCATCGCTCTTTCCGCCTGCGATTCCAATATCGGCTTCTTTAGCTTCGCCCGGGCCATTTACAATGCAACCCATTACCGCAACCTTTAAATTGCGCTTTGGTTTTAAATTCAAGAGTGCAATACGATTTTCGAGCGCGGTGGCAATCGAAACCAAATCAATTTTGGTTCTGCCGCAGGTTGGGCAAGACACAATATCGATGGTATTTTCCGAAAGGGAGAGCGAAGATAGAATTCTGCGCGCGGCGAATACTTCTTGGGTTAAATCTTTCGTGGTGAGGGAAACGCGAATGGTATCGCCGATTCCATCGGCAAGAAGGGTGCCAATGCCAACCGCGGATTTCACCATGCCCGTCATCACAGTTCCCGCTTCGGTAACCCCTAAATGCAATGGATAATTTGTTTTCTCGCTCAAGATGCGATTGGTGGCGATCATGGTGGGCACGGAGCTGGATTTTACCGAAACCACAATTTGATCGAAATCACACGCTTCCAGAAGTTTCACATTTTCAAGCGCACTTTCCGCAAGGGCTTCGGGTGTGGGGCCGCCGTATTTTGCCAAAAGGTGCTTTTCCACTGAGCCGGAATTCACCCCCACGCGAATCGGGATTCCATTTTCACGGCATGCTTTGGCAACTTTTTGAACGTTTTCCACTTCACCGATATTGCCGGGATTGATGCGGATTTTATCCACCCCCGCATTTGCTGCTTCAATGGCAAGGCGGTAATCGAAATGAATATCGGCAACCAAGGGGATTTTAGAATTTTCCTTGAAGCGATAAATATTGCGGGCGGCATCGTGATCGGGCACGGTAAACCGCACAATATCACATCCCGCCTCTTCCAAAGAACGGATCTGGGCAAGCGTGGCTTCAAAATCAGTGGTGGGAGTGCAGGTCATCGATTGAACAAGCACGGGCTCTCCCCCGCCGATCACACGATCGCCGATTTTGATTTTTTTGGTGATTTTTCTTGGCATCACGCTCGCCTCCTTTTTTTAGAATAATTTTAAAACATCAAACACGGTAATGATTGCCATGAAAAGCAAAAGCGCCGCCATTCCCGCAAGATGAACAAAAGTTTCGAATTTCGGACTGATTGGTCTTCTGATCACACATTCCACCAAGGTAAATAAAATTCTGCCGCCATCAAGCGCGGGGATCGGCAAAAGGTTCATCACCCCTAGATTTAAACTGATGAAAGTAAATAAATACAAAACCGAGGAAAAGCCGTAACTCGCGGCTTCGGAAATCACAGACACCGTGCCAACAGGGCCCGATACTCCCTCCATGCCAAATCTGCCGCTGATCAAATCCGCCAAGGTTTTATAGATCATTTTCACCGTGGATATGGATTGCGTGAAGGTTTGCCTAACCAAAACCGATAGCGACGGTTTTTCGCCGAGAAAACGAAAATCGAGAACCGCGATCGATACTCCCTCTTCTTCTGTAACACGAAATTCCACATCGCGAAGTTCAATTTCTTCTTCATCGCGAAGAACGATGATATCCAAGGGATTTACGCCATCGAGCATAATGGTATTGGCAATATCGGTGTAGTCCACCATTTTTTTGCCTTCGATCGAAATGATTTCATCCCCCGGCTGAAGCCAGCGGTGGGAGGTGCTATCAGAACGGAAATCATAAATCACGGAAGTACCAACATTCCCCGTGAGCAAAAGGAAAAAGAACATTGCAAGAATTCCCGAAAGAAGGTTCATAAAGGAGCCCGCAAATAAAACAATCAGTTTTTGCCAGCGGGGCTTATTCACCAAAGCATTGGGATCGGGATCTTCCCCGTCTTCGCCTTGCATGGCAGTAAATCCGCCAATGGGAAGAGCGCGCAATGAATAAAGGATGCCGGTTTTTTTAGAGGTATAAGAAAGAAGCTTCGGCCCCATCCCAACGGCAAATTCAAGAACTTTAACTTTGCAAGCGCGGGCGGCAAGGTAATGACCGAGCTCATGAAGAAAGATCATAACCCCGAAAACAAAAATGGCAACGAGAA
Source organism: Eubacteriales bacterium (assembly GCA_045658765.1). Lineage (GTDB taxonomy): Bacteria > Bacillota > Clostridia > Oscillospirales > SIG627 > RGIG5579. The sequence continues at coordinate 8,202 of JAZOVP010000108.1, forward strand.
TCCCAAAAATGGTTTGCATAAAAGGTTCCTTTCAAAACAAAAATTACTTGGTATTATTTTTGTTTCAATACAAGAAATCAATTCGAATATTTTTGATAAACCCTCTGTTTTACCTCTTCATCGAGGGATAAAATTTCCTCGATGTCGCATCCTGCGCGGTTTTTATGATTTTGCACTTCAGTTTCCACAATATCGAAAATGTCGAGGAAAGAAATTTTCTTTTCAAGGAAGAGCCACACCGCGGATTCATTGGCGGCATTGAGAACGGTGGTGAAAGTTCCGCCAAGGTTTGCCGCACGGCGCGCGGTTTTCAGAAGGGTGAAAGTATCTTCATCGGCTTTTTCAAAGGTGAGGGTGAAGGCATTTTCAAAATCCAAGGGTTTGCAAAGGCCTTCGGTGCGATCGGGATATGTGAGCGCAAACTGAATGCAGTGGCGCATATCGGGATGCCCCATTTGCGCGATGGTAGATCCATCCACAAAAGTTGCCATGGAATGCACGATCGATTGACGGTGAACGGTGATATCCACCTGATGAGCCGAAACCGAGAAAAGGCGCACAGCTTCGATCAATTCCAATCCCTTATTTAATAGAGTAGCCGAATCGATGGAAATTTTTTTGCCCATATCCCAAACGGGATGAGCCAGTGCCATTTCGGGAGTAACATTTTCAAGATCACTTCTCTTTTTCCCGAAAAACGGGCCGCCCGATGCGGTGAGCACCAAACGGGAAAGATATTTGCGATCGTTGAACGAACCCGACAGACACTGAAAAATGGCAGAATGCTCGCTGTCTACGGGAAGAATTTTTGCACCGCGACGCTTTGCCTCTGCCAAAATGATCTCTCCCGCCGCCACGATGGGTTCTTTATTTGCCATGGCAATATCTTTCCCTGCGGAAAGAAGCGCCATGGTGGGGCGGATTCCGCTCGAGCCGAGGAGAGAATTTTCTGTGATATCGGCAGGACATTCCCTGCACAGTTCTAAAATTCCCTCTTCGCCGGAGAGAATTTTGGTATCGGTATCGGAAACGGCAATCTTCAATTCTTTTGCCGCGTCTTTATTTTTCACAGCGCAATACAAAGGATGAAATTCGCGGATCTGATCTTCCAAAAGCTTTATGTTGCGATCGGCGCAGATGCCGGTGAGACAAAATCCGCGTTCGCGAACCACCTCGATTGCCTGAGTGCCCACGGAGCCCGTGGACCCTAAAATACAAACTTTCTTTTCCATATCAGTGAATCAAAAACGACAAGCCAAATGCGGCATACACAAGAAGCATCACAGATGCAATCGCAAGGGTGGAATCAAAGCGATCGAGCACCCCGCCGTGGCCGGGGAAAAGTTTGCCGTAATCTTTGATATTAAAATGGCGCTTAATGCCCGAAGCAAAAAGATCGCCAAACTGACCCACTGCAGAGAAAAGTGCGCCTAAAATGGCAAAAAACCAAATGTTTGCGGAAACATCAAAAAAGTGGCGAAGAATCAGCGCATAACCTGCAAAACCTATCATATTCGCAACCACACCGCCAATAGAACCCTCCACGGTTTTTTTGGGAGAAATGGCGGGGGCGAGCTTGGTTTTGCCAAAGAATTTTCCGCTAAAATAGGCAAAGGTATCGGAAATCCAAGCGCCGAGAAACATAAGAAGATAAATATACAGACCTTCCTTATGGCCGTGATCGATGGTGCGAATCATGCAAATCGCGGTAAGAGATACCGAAACATAGATCACAAGGGCAATTAAAGAATAGAGTTTTTCAGTGGGATAACGATTGCCACAGAGCATTGCAATGATCTGCTCGGTGATAAAAAAGAGCGCAGAAAAAAGGAAAATGGCACGAAACAGATCCATCCACTGAAAATAAAACGAAACAAAATAAGTGAAAATAGGAAGAAGCGCATAAATGCGTGCAGGATATGCAAACGCTTTCTCCTTTTCTGCACCGATACAACAAAGCATTTCTTCCACTGCAATCAATGAAAAGATTGCAATGGCAATCGGCCAAACAAGGGTATGCGACAAAAGGCAAACCGGAATTAAAACAAGAATTCCAACCGCGCCGGTAATGATTCTGGTCATAACGAATTTATTTCCTTTCGTTTACGCCGCCGAATCTGCGTTCGCGGCCATTAAAATATTCGATGGCAAGATCGATATCCTTTGAGGTAATATCGGGCCAGAGCTTATCGGTAAAATAGAATTCCGCATAGGCCGATTGATAAAGAAGGAAATTGGAAAGACGCATTTCCCCTCCCGTGCGGATAATCAGATCCACATCGGGCTGACCTGCGGTATAAAGATGGGAGGAAATATCCTCAGGAGTGATCTTCTCTTTTCCTTCTAAAAGAAGCGCATTACAAGCATGCGCGATTTCATCGCGGGAGCCGTAATTGAGAGCAAGATTCAGCTGATTGGGATAGTCCTTTGATTTTTCTTCCACAGAAGCCATAAGCTCCTGAATTTTCGGAGAAAAAGCACTTTTATCGCCAATAAAGCGAAAACGCATATTTTTATCTTTTCGCATACTCATCCATTCTTGCAAATAATCGACAAGAAGCGACATAATATTCTGCACTTCATCCTGCGGTCTTTTCCAATTTTCGGTGGAAAACGCATAAAACGTTGCCACTTCAATATCAAGATCCACAAGATATTCAGCTATGCGCTTAAAATTTTCCGCCCCTTCCTTATGACCGGCAAGGCGCGGAAAACCTCTTTTTTTTGCCCAACGGCCATTGCCATCCATAATGATGCCGATATGGCGGGGCTTTTTTTGAATCGTTTGGGGTTTGATGAATCCCGCCATTAAACGCTCATAATCTCCTTGGATTTTTCATTTGCCATTGCATCAAGATTCTTCACATACTTATCGGAAAGATCCTGAACTTCCTTTTCGGAGATTTTCTGTTCGTCTTCGGTCATTTCAGCGTTTTTCTTCATGGCTTTGATTTTATCCATGGCATCTCTTCTCACATTGCGAACAGCAACCTTTCCTTCTTCTGCAAGACGGGAAACCTGCTTGGTGAGTTCTTTTCTTCTTTCTTCAGTGGGCTGAGGGAAAGAAAGGCGGATGGTTTTGCCGTCGTTCTGAGGGGTAATGCCAAGATCGGAAGCCAAAATTGCTTTTTCGATTTCTTTGGTGCAGGTGGCATCCCAAGGAGTGATCACGAGCATACGTGCTTCGGGAGTGGAGATCTGCGCAAGCTGATTGATGGGGGTGGGGGTGCCGTAGTAATCCACGGAAATACGATCTAAAATAGTTGCGTTTGCTCTGCCGGCACGAACTGCAGAAAATTCTCTTTCGGTTGCCTGAAGGCATTTTTGCATTTTTTCTTCATAGATGGTGATATCGAGTTTCATAACAAATATATTCCTTTCAAAATTGAATTTATGCTTCTACGATGGTACCGAGCTTTTCGCCCATAACCGCGCGAATGATATTTTGGGGATCATTGAGACCGAATACCAAAACGGGAAGTTCATTTTCCATAGAAAAACTGGTGGCGGTGGAATCCATCACCTTCAAATCACGAGCCAAAACATCGATATAGCGAATGCTTTCGAGGCGAATGGCATCGGGATCCTTTTTGGGATCGGCGGTATACACCGCATCAATATTTTTCGCAAGCAAAACAATTTCGGCATCGATTTCTTTGGCGCGGAGAACCGCGGCGGTATCGGTGGAAAAATATGGGCTTCCAATGCCGCAGGCAAAGATCACAACTCTGCCCTTCTGAAGGTGGCAAACTGCCTTTTCGCGAATATAGGTTTCGGTGAAGGTTTCCATTTCCACTGCGCTCATCACTCTGGCATCCACGCCAAGACGAACGAGGGTATCCTGCAGAGCAAGGGCATTGATGGTGGTGGCGAGCATACCCATATGATCGGCACGAACTCTTTGGAAATCGGTGCCTTGCTTGCCGCGCCAAATATTGCCTGCACCTACCACGATGGCAACTTCAACCCCAAGACGGGTGCATTCCTCTACCTTCGAGCAAATCAGATGCAAAAGATCATGATTATAGATGCTGCCGGATGCGGCGCCTTGCGCAAGTGCCTCACCGGAAAGTTTTAACAGAACTCTCTTATACTTCGGTTTCATAATCCCTCCAGAATAGCATATTATCTTCCTAATATTTTACAAAAAAAAGAGGAGTTTGTAAATAGAAAACAGAAAATTTTTCAATCTCAAAAGAACTTTTTTATCAAAAAAACAAGAGCAGAAAATCTCTGCTCTTGTTTTTTCATTTATTTCTTTTTGATCACAAAGTACCAATAAAACACTCCGCCTACTGCAAGTGCAACCACAACAAGTGCCACAATGGCAACAACGGGAGCTGCGCCGCCCTTTTCTTCCACATCCTGATTGGAAGCGGGAGCTTTGGTAGTGGTGGAAGGTTTCTCTTCGGGTTCGGGCTCGGTGCCGATCACGGGGATTTCTTCCTCTTTGGTTTCGCCGCAAACAGAGCAGGTATAAGTTTTCACCCCTGCTTCGAGTTCAGTGGCTTCCTTGGAAACAACCCCTTCATCAAACGAGTGGCCTTTTGCTTCCACCGCTTCCTGCGCTTTGGTGCCGCAAACGGTGCAAGTGCCTTCCTTCAAACCTTCTTCGGTGCAGGTGGGCTCTTTCACCACGGTAGCTTGGCCCATTTTATGACCTTTGGCTTTGATGGTATTGGTGGTTTCTTTGCCGCAAACGGTGCATTTGCCGCTCTCAATGCCGGTTTCGGTGCAAGTGGGTTCTTTGGTAACAGTGGCATTTGCAAATTTATGA
>JAZOVP010000109.1:0-1353 GCA_045658765.1 Eubacteriales bacterium
GGTTTTGAATCTTGGCGGGGTGGAGGTGCATGCTTTTGGCAAAAACCTTTTTGATGAATCGCAGCTTCTCAAGGCAAACGGATGGACTTTTGAAAACGGCGAATATTCCGGCGCGGTAAATGAATTTCATAATGCTTTTAAAACGGGCTTTGATCTTCCCGCTTTTTCTGAAAATCAGCAATACACAATTTCTCTTGATGGCTATGTTTCCTCTGCGGGCACCACTCCTTATATCACGGTGGATTATACCGATTCCACAAGCGCATCGGCTTGCATTACCATCAAGGAAACCTCAAAAACTCACTATTCCTTCACCACAGAAAGCGGAAAAACCGTGGAAAGAATTTATGCAAACTACGGTTCTGGCGGGGCGAATACGCTGTGTTTATCCAAAATTCAAGTGGAACTCGGCGAAAAAGAAACCGAATACGAAGCATATCAAGAGCCCGAAGTTTTTATCACCGATGAAAACGGCAAGGCGGAAGGGGCAGAAAGCTTTTATCCCTCGGCAACGTTTCTTGCCGATCCCGAAATTTTGGTTTCGGTGGAATACAATAGGGATCTTAATAAAGCATTTGCTCGAATCGGGCAAAATTCTGCTCCCGATGGAAATGAGGTGAGGTATTGATGGCAAATAAATTATACGAGGAAAACAGTATTTCCGATATTGCCGAAGCAATCCGCTCGATCAACGGAAAAAAAGACACCTATACTGTATCGCAAATGGGAGAAGCAATCCGAAGTGTAAGAAAGGTTTACACAGGCACTATTGCAGAAATCATTCTCGGCTCTAGTGCTTATACAGTACTTGCCAAAGACGATTTTTTGAAAGAACATAGAGCCGATGAAAATTTGTTTGTTCGAGTGGAGTTTGATGTGGAACCGCAACCCTATACCATTGCGAAAAATTGGGGTGTAAACACACCTTACGAGGTGATGCCCGTGAGCGAAACTCAAACTGCGTATCGTTATGACGGTAGCGCAACTAGAAATCTCGCCCATCCAAACTGCACCTTTGCTTCGGATGCACCGAGCGGGGTTGGCTCTGTTTTGATTTCGGAAGAGGGAGAACTTCGCATTTATTCCTCTTCATCCAACTACGCAATTCGACCGAGTGCATATACTGTTGTTGTGGAAATTTAAAAGGAGGAGAAGAAAATGGCAAAAGTATTTTTAGGCGTTGGCCATGGAGGGAGCGAGCCCGGTGCAGTGGCAAACGGATTTTTGGAAAAGGATCTGAATCTTTCGAACGCGCTATCTTGTCAGGAAGAGCGGATTCGCCACGGGGTTTCGGTTTTGATGAGCCGAACGGTGGATGAAAATGATTCGCTTTCGGAAGAGATCCGCGAATGT
>JAZOVP010000110.1:0-9828 GCA_045658765.1 Eubacteriales bacterium
GACCGCTTGGCCTCCGACTTGGTTGTTATCCCCAACGAGCGCCTCAAATCCGTTTCCGAAAAGAAGATCACCCTTCTCAATGCATTTGAAATTGCGGATTCCGTTCTTTCCGACGGTGTTCAGTCCATTTCCGAACTGATCAATGTTCCCGGCATTGTAAATCTCGACTTTGCCGATGTTACCACCATCATGAAGGATGCAGGTCTTGCTCACATGGGTGTTGGTAGCGCTAAGGGTCAGGGCAAAGCAGAAGTTGCTGCTAAAATGGCGATCCAGAGCCCCCTTCTCGAAACCAGCATTGCCGGCGCACGCGGCATCATCATCAATATCACCGGTTCTTCCGATATCGGATTTGAAGAAGTTGAAATTGCTTCCAGCATGATCCGCGAGCAGGGTCATCCCGATGCCAATATCATCTGGGGTGCTGCATTTGATGAATCTCTCGAAGATGAAATCAAGGTTACCGTTGTTGCAACCGATTTCGGTGCAAAGAACGAAACCGTAAAGGGTCTTGAATCCAAAGGCGCTTCCCTCGAAGATGATCTTTCCATCATCACCGAACAGAAGCCCCTCGGTCTTTCCGCTGAAAAGCAGAAGGAACTGGAAGAGCTCATGAAGAATGAAGACAATCTCGACGATCTGATCGGCATTCTGAAAAACAGCCGCAAAAAAACCTATCTTGAAGACTAATTCAAACCAAAAAGAGGGGTAGTAATACCCCTCTTTTTTTGCGCACTTTTTAAAATTGTAAACCAAAAATTAAGAAAAGGCGAAAGGTATTGATTTTTGGGATAAATAGTGGTAAAATCACTTTGTGTCATCACCTATGAAAACCACTACGATTTGATCGTTTTTTTATTTTCAGAAAGGAACTGTTGCATGAGAGATAAATGGATCGCATTTCGCGCAGGCATCGGAACAAAAGTGTATCCGTTTCTTTACTTTTTTTCTCTTATTCTTCTTGATTTCTCTTTTCGTGCGCTTCATCATAGCGCAGGTTCCACCGCTCCGTTCCATTGGGCGCCCAATACCTTTTCTCTTTGTTGGTGCTTGATTGTATCGGCGATTGTTTATTTTATTCCCGGAATCGCGAAAAAAATCATAATGGGTCTTATTAGCGCTGCTTTTTCGATCCTCGCCGTTGTTCACGCCACTCTTTATCATGTATCGGGAAGCTTCTTATCCTTCTCCGATCTTGCCTTTGCTGAAGACGGCGCGGCATTTTTGAGTGTTCAATATCTCGGATTTTCTTTTTGGATTTATTTTTTTGTGTTCCTTTCTTTGGCGCTTGGAATTCTGGCGCTGATCCTCGCCCCGATGCGTCAAAGCTATCGTTGGCTCACCGCCATCATCGCAGTTGTTGTTTTGATTGCAGGGGTGGCTGGAATTTTTGTGCTCCATTCCGTTTTCTATGTTAACGGCTCGGAAAATAATTTCACCTGGACCGATACCTACGATCCCGGCTCCATTTCCGCAGTGTTCACGGAATTTACTGATCCCAATGAGTGTTTGCTTTTCTGCGGAATGTATGAATATCTCTTCCGTAGCTTTGCAAAAAGTTTTGAAGATTCCTTCGAGCTCGATGAAACCCATCTTGCCCTCGATGAATATTATGGCGCCATTTCCGATCAAAAAGAACCCAATGAAATGACCGGAGCCCTCAAGGGTCAGAATGTGGTTGCTGTTTTGCTCGAATCCATCGATACTTGGATGCTCACCGAGCAGTTTATGCCGAATTTGTATGCCCTTCAGCAAAAGAGCATTGATTTTAAAAATCATTATACTCCGCTCTTTTTAAGTGCAGGCACCTTCAATACCGAAGCCGCCTTCAATATTGGCTTTTATTTGCCTGTAACCGGCACCAGCGCCTATACCTATGCCACCAATGTGTATCCGTATTCCATGCCAAATCTCTTCTCGAATGCAGGATATGCCACCAATTCCTATCACACGCTCGACGGCAAATATTATAACCGCGAGGTTGTGCACCTTCTTTGGGGATACGATGGCTTCCACGATCAAGATGATCTGGGCTTTACCGGCGAACCCACGTGCGATACTACCTTGATGGAATCCTATGAGCATCTCGTGAATCACGATAAGCCCTTTTTTGATTATATCATCACCTATTCGGGCCATGGCCCCTATACCGAAAAGCGTCAGGTGATTGCAGAAAATCATTTGGAAATCGCTCAGCAGCTCGCGATCGATAGCGGTGTTGTTTGTGAAAACGAAGATACTTGGAATCAGTATGTGCGCGCCATTGCTCATGTTAGAGAAACCGATGCCATGATCGGTCAGCTCATCGAAAATATGACTGCCGACGGCACCATCCATAATACCACCTTCGTATTTTTCGGCGATCATTATAGCAAATATCTCACCGATACCGATTTTATTATGCAGCTCAAGGGTGTGGAGGATATGTATTCCATCTGCAGAACCCCCTTCTTCATTTATAGCGAAAAGATCCAGCCGCAAGCGGTAGAAAAAGTAACCTCTTCGGTTGATATGCTTCCCACCGTTGCAAATCTTTTCGATTTGGATATCAATCCCCGTTATTCCATCGGCAACGATGCCTTCTCCGATCAGGGCGGCTTTGTTTGCTTTAAGGATTTTTCTTGGATCGATTCCGAAACGGTATGGACCCCCGATTACGAAGGGGAAATGACCCCCGAAATCAAAGCGCGCTGCGAAGAAGTCAGAAATGTTTTAAACGCTTCTTGGGATACGGTAAAATCCAATTATTTTGAGTATCTTCTCAATCCTCCCCAAGAACTTCAAAAGTAAAAACAAAAACCGAAATCAAATGATTTCGGTTTTTTATTTTTATATGCTATTTAAATATTCTTCTTTTGTGATCGAATAAGTGAAGATCCTTTGCTTTTTTCCGCGCTTCATGATCGATTCCTTTTTGGTTTCATCGTGGGAAAAGCCAAGCTTTATCAATACCTTTTGGCTCGCAATATTATCTTCCATAAATCTTGCGTCAAGTTGTTCGAGTCCAAGGGAGAAAAAGCCATATTCCATCACCTTTTTCAGCGCCTCGGGTGCAAGCGCTCTTCGGTGATAAAGAGGAGAGAGCACATAGCCAACCTCTGCTCGTTTTTCTTTTTCATAGATCTCGGTAAATCCGCAGGTTCCAATCATTTTACCGGATTCCTTCAAGATCAGTGCCCAATCAAAAAAAGCAGCTCTTCGGTATTGATTTTGCAAATATAAAATGTGGGCGCGAGTAAAGCGTCGAGAAGTGTGCGGTTCCCAAAGAAGATATGCGCTTGTGGCAGGGTCTTTGGCATATTCGTGCATATCTTCCTCATCCTTGGGAAGAATTTTTCGCATCAAAAGCCGATCGGTTTCCAAAACGGGAATATCTCGAAAACTTCTGCGAATGGGGCCCGAAAATTGAAAAAACATAGAAAACCTCGATCCATATCTAAAAATAAGGAAAAAAATTCTAACTCGGTTCAAAAAAAGGGCTTAAAATAGAAAGCAAGTTCATTATATCGGGAATGCCTTGCTTTTGCAAGTTTTTTTATGAAAAGTATAGAAATGAGCGGTATTTTTGTGTATAATGAAGTATCAGGATTCATTTGAGGTATTTATGCTCGGTTATATTAAATCCGTTCCCGCGGAAATGCTCGGCAAGCACCACGCCCTTTATCAAGCGGCCTATTGCGGGCTTTGCCATTCCATCAAGAAAAATGTTTCTGGGGCACTTTTGCCTTTTTTATCGTATGATTTTGTTTTTTTGGCAATTCTTCGCATGCTCGTTTCCGATGAAAAAGTGAAGTTTGAAAAAAGATTTTGCATTCTTCATCCGTTTCAAAGAAAAAAGCAAAGAATTGCCGATCATCCTGCACTTTTGCATTCTTCCTATGCCGCGCTTTTTCTTTGTTATGAAAAAATGCAAGATGATTTGTGCGATCGCGATCATTCCGTTTTTCGCCGTTTTCTTCTTAGCATCTATGCTCCCATTCTCAAAAGAGCAATTTCTCGTTGCCTCAAAAAAGAGCCGTCTTATGAATCCCTTTGGCTTTTTATAAAAGAAAAATCAAAAGAGGGAAGAGATCTCGAAGATCGCGGAGCAGAGCTTGATGAAATGTGTGCCTCGTTTGGTGCTGTTTTATCGGAAATCTTTTCGTTTGGCACCGAGGGAAACACCGCCAAAATCCTTTCCTCCATCGGAGAAAAAATCGGGCGCTTTCTTTATACCCTCGATGCAATCGATGATTTGGATCAGGATGAAAAAAACGGCTCCTTTAATCCCGTGCTCAATCGGTTTGGCAGTGCATCCCTTGCCAAAGAGCACTTTCCCGAGATCGATCTTGTGTTGTCGTTTTATATTCAGGAAGCAAAACTTGCCCTTGATCTTTTGGATGGCGAAGCAAACCTTTTTGCGATCTGCCATCATATCATCACTTGCGCGCTTCCCGCAGCAGTGAAATCAATTTTGAATCAAAAAATGGAGAATCAGAATGAAAGATCCTTTTAAAACACTCGGGGTATCTCCCGAAGCAAGTGAAGACGAAATTAAAAAAGTTTATCGCGAACTTGCCAAAAAGTATCACCCCGATAATTATGCAAACACCGAATTTTCCGATATTGCAAATGAAAAAATGAAGGAAATCAACGAAGCATACGATGAAATTCTGCGCCGAAGAGCTTCGGGTCAAAATTCCAATGAGTCGTATGGTTCAAATTCCGCGTCGCTTTCCAGAATTCGCAATCTCATTTCCGCAGGCCGCTTCGGAGAAGCAGAGGTTCTTCTTGATGGGGAATCTTCTCGCACCGCAGAATGGCACTATTTGAAAGGGCTTTGCGCAATGTCGAAAAGAAGATATCACGATGCTGCTTCCTTCTTTTCCACTGCCTATCATATGGAGCCGAGCAATATGGAATATGCCAATATGTATCGCCGTTTCCAAGGCGCTCAGCAAAATTATGGCAATTTTTCTCCCTCGGGGCAGTATCGCGAGTGCAATACCTGCGATATTTGCAACACCCTCATTTGCGCCGATTGCCTTTGCGAGTGCTGCGGTGGCGATCTGATTTCGTGCTGCTGATATGAAGAAAACAAAGCAAATCGCCATTTGTTCTTTGATGGCGTCGATGTGTGTGGCGATCCTTTTTATCGGAAGCTTATTTGAAAGTCTTGATGTTTCCCTTGCGATTTTATCGGGTCTTGTGATTCTGATTGCTTCCAACGAATATGGAGATCGCACCGCGTTTTTGGTGTTTTTGGTGGCAGGTGCGGTATCGATCCTCCTGCTTGCCAATTCTGCGGCTTTGCTTTTTATTGCCCTTGGCGGATGGTATCCCATTGTGCAAAAAAAGCTCAATATGCTCCCGCCTGTTGCTTCTCGCATCGTGAAAACTCTGATTTTCAATGCGGTTTTAATTCTGCTTTTTGTGTTGGCGTATTTTCTAACGGGTATTCTCGAAATTAAGTGGATGTATTTTACCCTCATTCTTTTGGGGAATGCCTGTTTTGTTCTTTATGATCTTCTTTTAGACCGATTTTTCATTTGGTATCTTTTAAAACTCAGAAACAGACTCAAATTTTGAGGAAAGGTGATTGATATGGAGAAAAAGTTTTCGTCTCTTGCCACTATCGAAAACAATCAAAAGTGGAAGGATGCCACCGCGCGAATTCATCCCATTTATCAGCGTGTAAACGATCCCCGCAGCCCCTTTTTAAGGGATTATACCCGAATCATCCATTCCACGGGTTTCCGCCGATTAAAGCATAAAACTCAAGTGTTCTTTTCTCCGCAAAGCGATCATATCTGCACCCGAATCGAGCATGTGCTTCATGTGGAATCCATCGCCACTGCAATCGCCGATTCTTTGGGGCTCAATACCGAGCTTGTGCGCGCGATTGCCGTTGGCCACGATCTGGGGCATTCTCCCTTTGGCCATAAAGGGGAAAGGGTGCTAAACGATATTTCCCTAAAAGTTACGGGCGAGCGCTTCTGGCACGAGAAAAACAGTCTTTTTTGCGTGGATTTTCTCGAACTCTTGGAGGATGATCAGCGCAATCGCAAAACCTTAAATCTCACTTATGCAGTAAGAGATGGCCTCATTTGCCATTGTGGCGAGGCAACCCAAAACCATCTTTTCCCAAGAAGCGAAGCCATCGATTTGAGTGAAATTTCGCAGCCGGGCAAAACCTCTCCCTTCACCTATGAGGGATGCGTGGTAAAAACGGCAGACCGAATTTCCTATATCGGCCGCGATATTGAGGATGCAAAAGCGCTCGGTGTTTTAACCGATGAAAATATGCAGGAACTCACCGAGCTTGTGGGTGAATATGCAGGCGATCGAATCAATAATACCATTATCATCAATCATCTGATTCACGATCTTTGCCTTTCTTCCAATCCCGATTCGGGCATTTGCTTTTCCGATAAAACCAATGAATTCATCTGCCTTTTGGGTGAATTCAATTTAAAGCATATTTATCGCAATCCCCGCGTTTCCCGCGCGGAAGAATTTTTTGAAATGATGATCCGCGAGCTCTTTCAACTGCTCTTTAGCTGTTTTGAAGGGGAGTATACCCTCAAAAAACTCGATGAAATGCAAAAAACATATCCCAAGCTTTTCAGCGCGTTTTATCATTGGCTCAGCACTTATTGGACCTTGGTTCGCGATGCTTCGCTCCAAAATCCCGCTATTTTTGATCTCTCGTATGAAAAGGATTATGCGCGTGCCGTTATTTCCTATATTGCGGGCATGAGTGATCGCTATGCCATTGAATGCTTCAACGAAATCATCAGTTTTTAACGGAGAATATGAAAACCTATACTTTTTCTTTGGGTGCACTTCGCACCAATACTTATTTTTGTGTTGATGAAAACGGCTCATGCGTTGTAATCGATCCGGGGATGGACGGTGAGGGAATTGCCCAAAAACTTGCCGAAAAAGGGCTCACTCCTTCCCATATCCTCTTAACCCACGGCCATTTTGATCACTCCCAAGGAGTAAAAGCTTTAAAAGATTTAACGGGTGCCAAAATTTGCATTCATAAAGAGGATGCAGTGATGCTATCCGATGCGGGGAAAAATGCTTCGGTGTTTTTTTATCATGGAGATCTTTCCAAATTCCCCAAAACTTCAGCCGATCTTCTTTTGGAAGAGGGCGATGAGATCGAAGTGGGTACAATGCGCTTTGAAGTTCTTCATACCCCAGGTCATACCCCCGGTTCGGTGTGCTTTTGCGAAAATTCCACCCTCTTTTGCGGCGATACCGTGTTTGCTTCCGGCTTTGGTCGATATGATCTTTGGGGTGGCGATAAAGAGGCGCTTTCCGCCTCTCTTGAAAGGATTTCTATGCTCGAAGGGGAATATAAGCTTTGCCCGGGTCATGGAAATACCGTGTCGCTTTCCCGCATTCGTGATCAGCTTCATGTTTTTTCCGAGGAATTGAAATAACCAATGAAAAAAATATTTTCAGTCATCTTTTGTCTTTTTTTCCTTATCGTTTTGATTTCCTGCGCAAAAGCTCCTTTGGAAGAAAAAAATTCTCCTGAAAAAGAGGATGTTTTGGAGCAGAATCAAATCACTGCTGAGGAAGAGATCCCTTCGCAAACGATGCAAGAGAGCCCTTCGCAGCATGAAGAAGAAACTCCCGAGCATTCTCATCAGTGGCAGGTCTATTCCTTCATCGAAGGCACCTGTTCTTCTTCGGGTGAGCGTGTTTGGAATTGCTCTTGCGGCCAATCAAAAAAGGAATCCATATCGGCTTTGTCCCATGATTTTCCTTCTTTCTCCTGCACCGAAGGGGGAGTATGCCGCCGTTGCGGTATCATCGGAAATCCCCTCGGGCATCAAATGGAAAAAAATAAGTGTGTGCGTTGCGGAAAAATCGAAACCGCGCCCATTTTTGTTTTGGGAAAAGCGCTTTTTTTTGATCAAACATTTGATAGCATTTTAGCAACGCTCGGAAGCCCAACCGAAATCCTCCGAGAAGGCGATATGCAAAGTTTGATTTTCGCCACCGATCCATCGCGCCTCACCGTGGTTCAGCTCGATCCTTATGGGCTTTGGGGTGTGTTTACCTTTGATCCGCAGGCGTTTTTCCAAATCGATGATACCTTTGTTTCACCAGCATCCTTTTCCGGCTCCCCCGATCCCGAATCCGATGCTTCTTATCGTGATTTTTCTTCCTGTCGCATTTATGCCTTTTCCGATTCCATCGGGAGCGGAAAAAACTATGCGATGTGGATGCGCTATTCCGAATGCGATTATCATTATATGTTTGATCCGCGCATTTCGCAGGATCTTTTCCCCCAAGCGCGGCTTTCCTTTTATTATGTAAATGCCCTTCGCGCCCTTTCCGGTCTTAGTCCTATTCATTGGTGCGAAAAGGCCTCGGAAGTATCGTTTTCTTATTCGAAAAAAATGGCAGAAGAAGATTTCTTTTATCACGATGGTCTTTATGGCAATCGTTTGAGCGAAAAAGGAATTTTATGGCGCGGCAGTGGGGAGAATATTTCTCAAGGATATACTTCTTCCTATTTTGTTTGCGATGCCTATTATAATTGCATCGATCATCGAAATAATATTTTAAATCCATCCTTTTCCCATATCGGAATCGGATATCATATCAAGTTTGATTCCAGTGGCCCTCTCGCGGTCCTCGGAGCGCAAACTTTCTATTATTAAAAAAACGACTCTTATGAGTCGTTTTTTTATGTGATGTTTTTCTCGATAATCTTAATATCCTTCGGCTGAATCGAAGCTTCCAAATACACAATCTCTTTGATTTGAGCCACCTCACCGGGGGTCAGACCTTCGCTCGAAACCACAATGCTTGCCGATTCCTGATTGATAATGGCAACGCATTCTTCAAAGCCCTTGGCTTTCACCAAGTTTTCAATATCAATTTCCCAGCTGGTTTCGTTGGCAATGCGCTCCATTTGGGTAAAGGCATCTGATTTTGCGGTTTCGCTTGCGGTTTCGTCTTCCGTGATTCCAAGCAAAACTTCAAGTGCCTCTCCGCGGGTGCGTTCGCGATCAATGATGGCACTGGCAAAGAAACTGTCGTTTTCCACTTCCTCCTGCACTTGTCCGTCTTCAGGATTTTTCACATCGATCGGAGTGGTTCCATATCGAATGTTCAAATATCCCGCCACCGCCACGATCACAAGGCAGCCCGCAATCAAGGCGTTCTTGGCATTGATCCCTTTCCAAGGGAAGGGTTTGATTTTTTGTTTTGCTTTTTCAAGCCATTCTTCTATTTTTGCGGCAAAATCGGCACCGGGTTCTTTCTCGGGCAAAATTTCAAGCGCGGTTTCAGTGGTTTCGGGAAGCATGGCTTCGGCATTGATTCGTTTGATTTTTTTAAGTTTTTTCATCGCGTTCTCCTTATTCGCTAACATAGATTTGATTGGTATTTAAATTTAAAGTGCCGGAAAGCAGCCCGATCACTTTTTGTTTTGTTTGGGAATTTTTCACCCCTTTGCAAACCACACTCACCCCCCGAATTTTCGGAGCCCCTTTCACCAATAGGATCGGGGAATCGGTTTCGTTTACATTTTGGGCAAGGATTGCGGAAGCGGAATTTGCAGTTTGTTCATCAAGGTTTTTTGCGGTTTTGCTTGACCATAAATATCTCTCCGATCCTTCCAGCACAACCATCACATTTACATCGCTGATTCCCTCCATGCTTCCAATCATCTCTTCCAAACGAAGCTCTAAATTTTCGGTATAAGCTTCCGAATCAAAAATTTCGTTTTGGCTTTCGTTCTTTGTGTTTTGATTATATTCCGAGAAAATCAAAAAAATGATTCCGAATAAAAAAAGAATGGCAAAGAGCGGTAAATTC
>JAZOVP010000111.1:0-1167 GCA_045658765.1 Eubacteriales bacterium
AGGCGGTATCCGCGATCATAAAATGATAGATCGCAAGCGGAATGAGCACGATACCCATGCCGAGGATCGGCAGACTGTCCACCGCCGCCGTCAGCAAAGCCAGCAAAAACGCATAAGATTCTCCCAAAATCGTAAAGCCGAGAAACAAAGCGGAAAACGTAAACAGGAAAATCAAAAGATACGACTTCGCGAATCGAATCGCCGTCCTGCCGATCAGATGCAGAAATCGGTTCAAAAAGACGAGCGTTTTCGTCGGAAGACTCGCCTCGCAAAACGAAAGGATCTTCTCGTAATCGACACAAAAATATATGGCAGAAAGCACCGTCACCGCACAAAAAACGAAGATCTGCGGCACAGCCGCGATCACCTTTCCCGCAAGCATCGGCAAGCGGGATGCCGCCGAAACGAGCGTATTCTTCAGCATCTCCGAGATCGTTTCCCATATCCGCGCGCGTAATGCCTCCGCATCCTCGCCCGAAAAGAAAGGCAACCTTGAAAAAAGCGTGCCTATCCGCTCATACGCAGCCGTAAATCCATCCAAAATGCCGTTTTCTCCCTTCAGCGTTGCCACAGCGAAATCACCCAGCTCTGCGATCGTTTGCCAGATCAAAAAAGAGATCAGCAAAAGCCCGACCGAAACCACACTTACGGTAAGTCCCACGGAAACAAATTGATACGAAAGTCTGCATTTTTTCGATATCTTCCTTGCGGGACGCTGCAAAAGCACTGCCGAAACCGCCGCCAATATAAAAGGAAGGACCGCAAAAAACAAATATCGAAAAAACAATACCGTCAAAAATATAGTCAAAACGATATAACCACTGTATAGCAAAAGCCTTTTTTGCGCACTTTTTTCCATCTTTTGCATAAAAAGCATTTTCCTCCCACAAACGATGCCCCTCATCCTCATTTTTTCTTATCAAGTGTCGCTTAAACTTGTATTTTTCACCTTGACAAACCAAAAACTTTATGATATGATTTATTGTATGTAAGAATAAAATCAATTATTCGAAGAATAAATTGTTTTATGGAAAACGCTTCTTCGAAGCCTCAACCAAAGAAAAACTTGAAATTATGAAAGGCATGGTCAAAATTATGAAAAAAATCATCGCTCTCTTTCTTGTAGTTGGTATGACTGCGGCACTCTTCGCATCCTGCAAGACTACC
>JAZOVP010000112.1:0-4043 GCA_045658765.1 Eubacteriales bacterium
TACGGAAGCGGCAAAACCAACATCGCCGTAAATTTTGCTTTTCAAATCAAAAAAGAAGGCAAAAACATCTCGGTGGTGGATCTTGATATTGTGAATCCCTATTTTCGCACCAAAGATAGCGCCGAGGATTTCGAAAAAGCGGGAATTCCGCTCATTTCCTCGCCCTATGCCAATTCCAATGTGGATATTCCCGCGCTCCCGCAGGAAATCTATTCTGTGGTCGATGATCGAAGCCGAAATTTCGTGCTCGATGTTGGCGGCGACGATCGCGGCGCTCTTGCGCTTGGTCGGCTTTCTCCCGCGATTCGCGAGGAAGGAAATTATGAAATGCTCATGGTAGCCAATTTCTTCCGCCCCCTCACAAGAGATCCCGATTCGATGATCGAGGTGATGCGCGAAATGGAAGCCGCTTGCGGCCTTTCCTTTACCGGTGTGATTCATAATTCCAATCTCGGAGAGCTCACCACGGCAGAAGATATTCTTTCCAAAATGCCGCTCGCCGAGGAATTTGCTCAAAAAGCAGGTCTTCCGCTTGTGATGACCACCGTTTCCGAATCCCTTTTTGATTCCTTAAAAAATCAAATCCCGAATTTAGTTTCGCTCAAACTTCAGAAAAAGTATTACTAAGTCAAACCAAGGAGGATACTATGGCAAAACTTACATTTAAAACCGATTTTTGTAAGGGTTGCGGACTTTGTGTCGATGCTTGTCCCAAGCACCTCATTCAGCTTGCTCCCGATAAAATCAATAAAAAAGGTCACCATCCTGCTGAAATCACAAAGCAGGAAGAGTGCATCGGATGCGCATTCTGCGCTCAGATGTGCCCGGATTGTGTGATCAAGGTTGAGAGGTGAAATTATGGCAGATAAGATTTTGATGAAGGGAAATGAAGCCATTGCAGAAGCAGCAATTCTTGCAGGTTGCCGCCACTATTTTGGCTATCCCATTACTCCCCAAACCGAAGTTGCCGCTTATATGGCAAAGAAAATGCCCAAAATCGGCGGAACCTTCCTTCAGGCAGAAAGTGAAATTGCCGCAATCAATATGGTATATGGCGTTGCCTCTACCGGTAAGCGCGTTATGACTTCCTCCTCGTCTCCCGGAATTTCCTTGAAAGGGGAGGGGCTCTCCTATCTTGCGGGCGCCGATCTTCCCGCGCTCGTTGTGAACGTTCAGCGCGGTGGCCCCGGTCTTGGCGGTATTCAGCCCAGCCAGTCCGATTATTTTCAGGCAACCCGCGGCGCAGGCCACGGCGACTTCCATATGTTCGTTCTTGCTCCCAGTTCTGTTCAGGAAATGGCTGAACTCACTGTGAAGGGCTTTGAACTTGCCGATCAGTATCGTATGACCACCATGATCCTTGCCGATGGCACCATGGGTCAGATGATGGAACCTGTTTCCCTTGATTTTGTTGTGAATCAAGCTCCCGAAAAGCCCTGGGCAACCACCGGCACCAAAATGGAAAGAGAACACAACATCGTAAACTCTCTCTTCCTTGCACCCGAAGCTCTCGAAAAGTATAACTTTATGCGCTATGAGCGTTATCGTGTGATCGAAGAAAACGAAACGATGTATGAAGAATATATGATGGATGATGCCGAGATCTGCGTTGCCGCTTTCGGTATCGCGGCTCGCGTTTCCAAAAATGCCATCAACGAAGCAAGAAAACAGGGCATCAAGGTAGGTCTTATCCGTCCTATCACTCTTTGGCCTTTCCCCAAAGCGCCTTTCAAGAAGGCAGCCGAAAAGGTGAAATCCATCATCTCGGTAGAGCTTTCTATGGGTCAGATGATCGAAGATGTAAAACTTGCCAGTGAGTGCAAGGTTCCTGTTACCCTGTGCAATCGCGTGGGCGGTATGATCCCGTCTCCCGAGCAGGTGCTTCAGGCAATCAAAGATGCGCAGAATTGAGGTGTGAAAAATGGTAGTATTTGATAGACCCCACGCAATGGCAGATGTGCCGTTGCATTATTGCCCCGGTTGCACCCACGGTATTGTTCACCGCTTGGTAGCCGAGGTTTTGGATGAACTGGGAATTGAAGGCAAAACCATCGGTGTTGCGCCTGTTGGATGCTCGGTTATGGCATATGATTATTTCAACTGCGATATGATCGAAGCCGCTCACGGCAGAGCACCCGCTGTTGCCACCGGTGTAAAACGCGCCGATCCCGAAAACCACATCGTTTTCACCTATCAGGGCGGTGGTGACCTCGCTTCCATCGGTATGGCCGAAACCGTTCACGCCGCTGCAAGAAATGAAAATATCACCATCATTTTCATCAACAATGCGATCTACGGTATGACCGGCGGTCAGATGGCTCCCACTTCCTTGCCCGGTCAGGTTACTCAAACCTCTCCCTACGGCAGAGATGTGAATGCTTGCGGTTTCCCGATCAAGGTTTGCGAAATGCTTTCCGAGCTCGATGGTCCGGAATACCTCGAAAGAGTTACCGTAAACAATGTGAAAAACATCAGAAACGCGAAAAAAGCAATTAAAAAGGCATTCCAGAATCAGATCGATAAAAAGGGCTTTTCTTTGGTGGAAGTGCTTTCTACCTGTCCCACCAACTGGGGTATGACTCCTCAAAAAGCACTTGAATGGATCGATGAGAAGATGATTCCTTATTATCCCTTGGGTGTTTATAAGGATAGAAGCGCAAAGGAGGAAACAAAATGAGCACCAAACAGATTTTGCTTTCCGGCTTCGGCGGACAGGGTATTTTGTTTGCCGGCAAAATGCTTGCGTATAAAGGCCTTGTAGACGGCAAAAACGTTAGCTGGCTTCCTTCCTACGGCCCCGAAATGCGCGGTGGTACTGCAAGCTGCAGCGTTATCATTAGCGATGAGCCCGTTGGTTCTCCCATCGTTTCCAATCCCGATATTCTCGTTGCCATGAACCTTCCTTCCTTGGATAAATTCGAAGATACCGTTGCCCCCGGTGGTATGATCTTCGTGGATTCCTCGCTTGTGGAAAGAAGTGTGAAGCGCACTGATGTGAAGGTTTATCCCGTTCCTGCAACCCGTCTTGCAAGCGAAAACGGTTTTCCCACCCTTGCCAATATGATTCTGATGGGAAAAATCCTTGAGGTTCTCGGCGAATACAATGATGAAGATGTATTGAATACTTTGAAGAAAGTGATTTCTGCAAAGCGCGCCGATATGATCGAAACAAACCTTAAGGCAATGAAGCTTGGCGCAGATTGCAAATAATCTTAAAAAAAGATTGACAAATTAAAACATCTTGTGGTATAATCCTTGCAAGTTTTCTAAATGCGTTGAAGGAATTATCCTTTTCAAATCGCTTTTTTCAGAGAGTTACCGTTTGGTGAAAGGTAATAAAAGCTTTGAAGGGGAGTCTCACTCCGGAGCAGAGCCACTGAATTGATAGTAAGCGGCTACGGCAGGCCCCGTTATCATGGCACAGAGTTTGTTTGAACTCTCAAAGTTGATCGCTTATGCGATAATCAGGGTGGTACCGCGGATTATTTCGTCCCTGAGGTGTATACCTCGGGGACTTTTTTATTGAATTTAGGAGGAATTGCAATGAAACAAATCAAAATCATCGACACAACTCTTTCCGCTGAAGAAGTGGCATATGGCTTCAAGGAAAAACTTGAAATCGCCCGTCAGCTCGAAAAGCTTGGGGTAGATGTGATCGAATTGCCCGAAATTAAAAATGAAACGGCAGATTGTCTTTTGGTTAGAACTGCGTCTTCCTTTGTGAAAAATTCTGTTCTTTCCGTTGCGGCAGGAAGCAGTGAAGAAAGCGTTTCGTTTGCTGTTAAGGCACTTTGCGGAGTGAAAAACGGCAGAGTTCGCATCGAACTTCCCGTATCGCCCGTTGGAATGGAATATACTGCCCGCAAAAAGCCCGATGCTATGATTGCTTGGATCGAAAAAGCAGTTTCGATGGTAAAAAAAGAAGGCGTTGAGGTTGAATTTTGTGCAGTAGATGCCACCCGCGCCGAAAAAGAATTTTTGAAAAAAACAATTTCCGCCGCGATTTTGGCCGGAGCTTCCTATCTCACCGTTTGTGATAGCGC
>JAZOVP010000113.1:0-1561 GCA_045658765.1 Eubacteriales bacterium
GGAAAAGAAGAGCTTTGGCGGCACAGAAAAGGAATACTATCTGCTCACGCCCCTTACCGCCAGGCAGAACAGCATGATCTATGTTCCAACCGATAATCCCGCACTGCTTGCCAATATGCATAAGATCCTGTCGCGCGCCGAGTTCGGGCGCCTTTTGCCGACGGTGACCCCCTTTTCGGAGAAGGAATGGGGCAAGGATGCGCGCGGACACAGCAAGCTCTGTAAGAGCGTGCTCGCCTCGGGTGACCGCCTTTTGCTCCTGCGACTGATCCGTACCGTTTTCGGCGATGCTTCGCAGCGACCGACGGCCGGGGAGGAGGCCGCCGCTCTGCGGGCGGGTGCAATGCTCCACGAGGAACTCTCGCTCATTTTTGAGATCACGCCCGAGGAGGTCGTGCCCTTCATTTTGGGGCAGCTCCGACCAAAGCCGAAAAAATCAGAAAAGATGCCCTAAAACATAGGGCATCTTCTATTTTTGCCCGACTTTTTTTCAAAACCCCCTTGCATTTTCCGCGCGGGTGTGCTATACTATCAATGTTCTGAATATAGGGGTATAGTTCAGTCGGTAGAACACCAGTCTCCAAAACTGGGTGTCGTGGGTTCAAGTCCTTCTGCCCCTGCCATGAAAAAAGCACTTGCGAAAGCAAGTGCTTTTTTCAGTAAAATTCGTTCCTGCGGAACGAGTGAAATACGCTGTCGCGAGTGAAATTGCCTGCGGCAGTGAAATGCGCTTCGCGCGTGAGGGGAACGAATTTTATTTCACATCGACCAAAGCCGTAGGCGGCGGGAGATATTTCACAATTTCCGCAAGGAAATTATTTCACATTCGGCGCAAGCCGAATATTTCACTTGAAATGTTCACAGATTTGTGATATAATGAAGCAAAGGAAGGCGGTATACACTTATGAATATTCAAAATTTCAAAAATCAATTACAAGAAACTGTCATTGTTCCTATGACTGAATTTATGAACGATTGTGAGGATTGCGGTTTCACCCAAAAAGATATTGCAAAATGTGAGGCCTTGATTCTTGAGTATTTGGTTGCACTTGAAAGCATCACAAAGCCTGCAAACAAAGAAATTATGGAACATGTAAAGAAATTGGTTTTAGCTCTTAACAAGCTTAATGAAAAAACCGATTACTGCTTGTTGGAAACTGAAGAACGTGAGTCGATTTGGGAAATTATTCAAAACAGTGCTGTTGAATGTGGCTTGACCAATCCTGAAGATGACATCACAGAAGAATGGCGAGAGTGGTAATTACATAGATTCGTTTACAGACATAGCGCGAGAGCCCGAAAGACCTCGGAAAACTTTTTGCGCTCATCATCACCAAGGGATATGTCTATCCGCTGACCGAAAACCGCGGATCGATTTTGAAAAAAACTTGCGGTATGGATCGATTTTGTAAGGGTGTGCCAAGTCTTTAGGTCGATTTAGATCCGACCGAGAAAAAACGAGAAAAGCAGAGATTTCGAGAGATTTCTCTGCTTTTTTCGCGCCTTAATTTTTTGAGTTTTTCACCGGTCCATTTTCAATATTTCTTCGAGTCGAAGGATT
>JAZOVP010000114.1:0-1232 GCA_045658765.1 Eubacteriales bacterium
TCCGGAAATGACTTCTACGCTGATGCCGCTGACTTCCTTCACCCGCTTTACAACCTCGTCCATATTTACAAGACCTCGCAGGGAGGCGGTAGCAAAAGCCATGGGAGGGGTTTTCGTCAGCCTTTTTCCGATCTCGTCAAAGCTTTTGATCAAAGCGGCAAGCTCTTCAATAGCCTCCGCAGGGAGATGTGCATCGCGAATTTTCGATTTGATATTCAGGGGGACTGCCTTGAAAAATACCGGCGCTTGCTTGAATAGATTTTCATCATCCAAAACAGCAATTTTTACCGTGTTGGAACCAATGTCGATCACAGGATATAGCATTTTTTCAGTTCCTTTTTCTATATTTATCATATTTTACAATATTTACGGTGCAAAATCAAGGGATGAACGAGATTTTTTTGTTGAATCTTGTATTTTGTACTGAAACCGTTTTCCCTTTCATATAGTCAAATATCCACGCTTTGAAGGGAGATTTCGTATGCTGATTGAATGCTTGGGACTGGGACTTGCGCAGTTTGTTTTTCTTTGCCTGCGGGTTTTAAATTCCTCTTCCTTTCCTCCCGCGCTGGAGAAGGAGGAAGAAGAGGGGCTGTTTCTGAAAATGCGGGAAGGGGATGAAAACGCCAGACAAAAATTGATCGAGCACAACCTGCGCTTGGTTGCGCATATTATCAAAAAGTATGATTCCGACCGTGATGCCCAGGAGGATCTGATCTCCGTCGGCACCATTGGCTTGATCAAGGCGATCGATTCTTTTCGCCCCTCCTTGGGAAACCGCTTTGCCACCTATGCGGGAAAGTGCATCCAAAACGAGATCTTGATGTATTTCAGATCGCAAAAAAAATACGCCGTGGAAACCAGCCTCGGAGAAGCCATCGAGGTGGATAAGGACGGCAACCCTTTGACGATCTTCGACGTGCTTCGGGTCGAGGATAACATCGTGGAGGAGCTGACTTTGAAGGGACAGTCGGGTCTTGCCATGCAAGGAGTCAGAACGCTTTTGGATGAACGGGAGAAAAAGGTGATCACCATGCGTTTTGGTCTGGATGGACAAAAAAGCTTCACTCAGCGGGAGATCGCCGCAAAAATGGGAATTTCCCGTTCTTACGTTTCCAGAATCGAGAAGGGGGCGCTGGAAAAGCTTCGTCACTTTATGGAAAAGCCGCGAAACTATATTTAGCCTCAGGGAATAAGAAAAGCGAAAGATGCATACATTGATATTGCAGTTT
>JAZOVP010000115.1:0-4238 GCA_045658765.1 Eubacteriales bacterium
TTTAAGGTTTCGCTTTCCGGATCCTATTTAAAGGAGTCTTCAGAACGCCTTAAGACGGCATTTTCCGAAAACAAAAACATTCGGTATGTGGTCCGTAGTTTGGATTATTATGCCATCGTTGCCAATAAGGATTTCCTTTCCGAATATGATTATCCTTCCTATCTGTATGATAACAACCTTTTCAATGATGTGAGATATGTGTTTAATAAAACGGTGTTTTTCAATGAAACATTAAAAGTTCTGGATAATACCAAACGCGGAGAACATTCAACCGAATTTGATGAGGCGTATAATTGGGCAAATTCATTTTTCTATGGGAAGGATTATGTTCTTGAGCGTTATACTCGCCCCCCAAAAACCGAAAATCAAAATTATGATCTTGAAGCGATAAAAGAGACTGTTCGGGAGAATTTACAGCAAAATGTGATTTCACTTGCACTTGAGCATCCGGAAACAGAGTTGTATCTCTTTTTTCCGCCGTATAGTATTGAATCATGGGATTCTTGGTATCAACAGGGAATGATAGAAAATAATATCGAGATTTTGCGGTATGCTGCAGAACTTCTTGTTGAGCACAAAAATATTCATTTGTTTTCTTTTAATGATGATTTTTCAATGATCTGCGATTTAAACAATTACAAAGATTTAGAGCACTATGGACATTGGGTAAACAGAAGTATTTTTGAAAATATGCGCTCCGAGAAAGGACGCCTTACGGCTGAAAATATTGATTTGCATTTTGATGCGTTGTTGGAGTTTTATTCGAAGTATGATTATGATACACTTTTTATTGAGTAAAAAGCGCCGCAAACTTTTTTGAGTTTGCGGTTTTTTGCCTAAAAAACGCGTTTTTTTCTTTCTTTTTATTGACAATAATATCAATTTTGTTACAATGAAATTGAATTAAATATTGCTTTGGAATCAAAAAAAGGAGCATTTATGAATTGGCAAAAAGAAATTTTCCCCGAACATGAAAAACCGCTCGATCGGCTTGTGGATGGATATAGCAACACCTCGATTTTCCGCACCATTGCCTTTGTGGGCGATAGTCTATCTTCGGGTGAATTTGAAATCTATAAGCCAAACGGCAAACGCGGCTGCTATGATTTATATGAATATTCTTGGGGGCAGTATATTGCCCGCAAAAATGGACTCACAGCATATAATTTCTCTCGTGGGGGCATGACCGCCGAGCAATATATCAAAACCTTTGCCGAAGAAAAGGGTTTCTGGGATCCCGCCTTGGCCTCGCAGTGCTATGTGATCGCAATGGGGTATAATGATATCAAAGAAATCGAAATCGGCTCCGTTTCCGATATTGATCTCGAAGATTATACCAAAAATAAACCCACCTTCATTGGCTACTATGCCGCCATTGTGCAAAGATACAAAGAAATCAGCCCACAGGCAAGATTTTTCTTTGTTACTCTCGCCAATGAAGAGCCGAATCCCAATCGTGAAAATGTGCTCAAAATGACTCAGGGGCTTTATGACCTCGCGAAAATCTTCGATCACTCTTTTGTGATCGATCTGTATCAATACGGGCCCGTTTACGATGAGAATTTTAAAAAGAAGTTTTTTATGAACGGCCATATGAATCCAAGCGGCTATATTTTCACTGCAAAACTGATCGATTCTTATATCGATTATATCGTTCGCTCCAATCCCGAAGAATTTCAAACAGTTCCGCTTGTTGGAACCGCCATCAAGTATCTGCCTGAGCATTACGAATAAGGAGCAGAAAGTGTTTACCGTAAAAAAAGATCCGAATCGCGATTTTGTGATTCTCAATTTTGCCGATCCTCAGCTGAGTGCAAAGGAGTGGCGCAAAAACGGGGCGGAGGTACAAATTCTTGTTCACACCGTCACCGAAGCCATCAAGCGCGCAAAGCCCGATCTGATCACCGTGCTCGGTGATATTTCCTGGGGGCCCAAAAGTATCCACGCCTATCAGTGCTTTGCAGATTTCATCGAATCCTTTTCCATCCCTTGGGTGCCCATTTGGGGCAATCACGATCACGAAGTGGCCGATCCGAATGGCCCCTATCAGCTTGAAAACATAGAGGAGCTCCTTTTATCCTATCCGAATTGCCTCTTTGAAAAAGGCGATCCCGCTCTCGGAAGCGGTAATTTTGTGGTAGCCATTCAGGAAGAAGAAAAAATTGCGCAGGCACTGATCTTCATGGATTCCCGTTATGATCGTGTGTTTTATTTGGATGGCTATTGCAATGTGTGCGAAGATCGTTGCGAAAAGGCATTCACTCCCGCTCAAATTCCTTGGTATCGGAAAACGGTTGAGGAATTGAAGAAAATGGGATGTCCTGAATCTACCCTTTATATCCATATGCCTTTTTACGGCTACCGCACAGCGTTTTATGAAGCCACCGAAGAAGGCTTCCATCGCCCCGGAAGCGTTTCCATTGAGGATAGCTACCGCGGAGTTGGCTGGAAGGAAGAATATAAAAGCACCTGTTTTGGCGTGAATTGGGAAAACATTGCGAGCCAGAGCAGGGAAGATGGCTTTTTGGATGCTGTCTTGGAATGCAATCACACCAAAAATGTGATCGTGGGGCATTGTCATGAGAATAATTCGAGCGTTTTATACCGTGGCGTTCGCCTTTCCTTTTGCATTAAACTGGGAATAGGCTGCGAAGGGAATCCTAAGTTAAACGGAGGCTCGGTGTTTGTGATCGGCTCCGAGGGAGCAAAGGATTATTACCACGAATATGTTGATGTTTCCAATTTTTTATAAAATAAAATTTTAGGAGGAAAAAATGGAAAAACTAACTAGAAAATTTGGCCTTTTCACTGCCATTTGTATGGTGGTGGGCACGGTAATCGGCTCCGGTGTTTTCTTCAAAGCACAAGATGTTTTGAATAAAACCGGCGGTAATATGCCGCTTGGCATTGCTGCTTGGTTGATCACGGGATTCTTGATGATTATCTGCTCTGCACAGTTTGCCATCATGGCCACCAAATACGAAAAAGTAAACGGCCTGATCGACTATGCCGAGGCCACTTGCGGAAGCGGCTATGCTTATTACCTTGCCTGGTTTATGGTCAATATTTATTACCCCGGAATGACTTCCGTTCTTGCTTGGGTTTCGGCTCGCTATTTTGGCGTGCTCTTTGGATGGAGCATGGTGAGCGCCGAAGTATTGGCTCTTGCGGGCTTTTTCCTTGTTGGTTCTTATACCATAAACGCCCTTTCTCCCAAGCTTGCCGGTAAATTTCAGGTAAGCGCCACTGTGATCAAACTCATTCCCATTTCCTTGATGGCGGTTGTTGGTACCATCGTTGGCCTTGCAAACGGCACTTTGCCTCAAAACTTTACCGAAGTGGTTGCTCCTGCGGTGGGCGGCAATAGCGGTGCGCTCTTTGGCGCCATTGTGGCCACTGTGTTTGCCTATGAAGGCTGGATCGTGGCAACCTCGATCAATGCAGAACTCAAAAACCCCAAGAAAAATCTTCCCCTCGCTTTGGTGATCGGTTCCTTTATTGTGGTGCTTGCCTACGTGCTTTATTACATCGGTGTAGCCGGCGGTGCCACCAATGCGGATTTGATGGAAAAAGGCGCAACTACGGCGTTTTATAATGTTTTCGGCTCAGTTGGCGGAGTACTCTTGAATATCTGCATTGTGATTTCCTGCCTCGGCACTCTCAATGGTTTGATGGTTGGCGTTACTCGCGGTATGTATGCCATTGCCGCTCGCGGCGAAGGCCCTGCGCCCAAAATGTTTTCTCAGATCGATCAATCCACAAATATGACAAGCAATTCCTCTGTTTGGGGGCTCTTTATTTCTGCTGCTTGGCTCATCTATTTCTACGGTGCCAATTTGAGCTCGGGTTGGTTTGGTATTTTCAATTTTGATTCTTCCGAACTTCCCATTGTTACCGTTTATGCTCTTTATATTCCCATCTTTATTGTTTGGATGAGAAGAGAAAAAGAAATGTCCTTTGCAAAGCGTTTTCTCATTCCCTCGGTGGCCATTCTTTCGTGCCTGTTTATGGTGTTTGCCGCTGTGTATGCTCACGGCATTACTCCGTATCTTGCAGCAAAAGAAAACGGCGAATTTTCGTTCCCCGTTTTGTTCTATCTGATCGTATTTGCTGTGATTATGCTGGTTGCCGTTTTCTTTCGCAAATCCTCGAAAAAAGAAAATGAGGATCAATAAAGTTTGGTAATTTCAAAATGAAGAATGATAAAATTATTCAGATCGCGCTTGAGGAAGGGTTTG
>JAZOVP010000116.1:0-5994 GCA_045658765.1 Eubacteriales bacterium
ATTGCAGAGATTGATAACTTAATCCAAAAACTCTACGAGGATAACGCAACAGGTAAAGTGTCCGACGAACGCTATGCCACCTTATCACTTTCTTATGAGGAAGAACAACAGGAATTAAAGAACGCTCTTCCAGAGATGCAAAGGTATCTTGAAACCGAAACGGACAAGACCGAAAGTTTGCAGAAGTTCATTGATAAGGTCAAGCGCATAACACAAATCAAGGAACTGACACCTGAGCTCGTACATGAGTTTATTGATAAAATCATAGTGTACGCTCCGAGATACCTTGACGGCAAGCGAGTTCAGTTGATGGATATTTATTATAACGGCGTTGGCATACTGAGAGAACTCACTCCCGAAGAAATGGAAGAAGCATTCCAAAAACACATTGCAGAACGCAAAGAAAAAACGGCATAGCCAATAGCTATACCGCAAAACGTACATCAATTATTCAGTTTAGATACAAGAGCCACCCCTTGGGGCACCTTCCTTACGGAGGGTGCCCCAAGAGAGTGTTCTTTTTTTGTTTTGTTTTATTATTCAACGGTCAAAACCACTTTGCCCACATTTTCGCCGCGATATAAAATTGCATGGGCTTCTTCCGCTTCGGTGATGGGAAGAACTTTATAGATGGTGGGGCGAACTTCGCCGCTCGAAACTTTTTCCCAAACATCGCGCACCAAAGAAGCGAGAATCTGGGCCTTTACTTTGGGAGTGCGGGATCTTAAGGTGCTTCCGATAATGCGAACATTTCTCACGAAGATGTTTCTTAAATCCACTTCGGTCATATCGCCGGCCAAGGTGGCAATCATAATCCAGCGTCCGCCGTGGCTCATATAAGGAAGGCACTGACCCATAACGTTTCCGCCCAAGCAGTCGATTGCAACATCAACGGGATGACCTTCTTCAAGCTGCTTTTTCAAAACTTCCACAATGGATTCCTTTGTGGTATTCACCACCACATCGGCTCCGAGATGGCGGATGGAAGATGCCAGTTCATCGGAAAGCACAGTGGTGATCACGCGAATTCCGAAGGCCTTTGCCATCGGGATTACCACACTGGCAAGTCCGCTTGCGCCTGCATTCATCAGGAGGGTGTTGCCTTTTTC
Source organism: Eubacteriales bacterium (assembly GCA_045658765.1). Lineage (GTDB taxonomy): Bacteria > Bacillota > Clostridia > Oscillospirales > SIG627 > RGIG5579. The sequence continues at coordinate 1,110 of JAZOVP010000116.1, forward strand.
AATTTTTCCTTCGATGAAGAGATTCAAATATGCGGTTGCAAATGCCTCGGGCAGAGCGGCTGCTTCGATCATCGAGCAGTTTTCGGGAACGGGCATGAGCATATCGTATTTTACGGTAACATATTCGGCATAACCGCCGCCACCGAGAAGAGCGCATACCTTATCGCCGATTTTCCAATCGGAATTTTTCTTTGCATCTTCTCCGATTTCGATAATTTCTCCCGAAATTTCAAGGCCCATCCAATCGGGGCATCCGGGAGGCGGGGGATAATTGCCCTCGCGCTGCATGAGATCGGCGCGGTTGAGGGCGGCGCATTCAATTTTCACAAGAACTTCTTCCGATTTCATAACGGGATCGGGAACATCCTTCCAAGATAAACTTTGATCGGGGTTGATAAGAACTGCTTTCATTTTTTATCTCCTTTCAAGGCCGCATGCTTCTAAAATGAGCCGATGGACCTCTAATTCATATTGGTAATCAAATTCGTTTTCGATTTCTCCGCGCACACACTGCCCGAAATGGAGCATCATGGCATCGTAGCGCTTTTTGGTGGAAAAATCAAGCTCTGTGCGAGAGTCTGCATAGGGATCGGCGGATTTGCTTTCGGTAAAATAGGTGCGGGTTGGGGTTTCCAAAGGCATAATTTCCCAAGTTGCTTTTTCACCGCAGATCACAAGCTGGCGCCTGCCGTAGCCATTGACTTCGGTGCTCGTGGCCCGCGCGATGGAAACTCCGTTTTCATATTCCAAAATTGCTGCCGCGTGATCGATTGCGCGCACTCCGTTAAAACCCGTGGATTTTAAATACGGAGTTATTTTTTTGGGCTTTCCTTGGAATAAATAAACAAGATCGATCATGTGGCATCCGAGGTAAAACATAATTCCACCGGGAAATTGCCCGAGCCACTCTCTTTTTTCGGGGGAGTGATAGGAATCCATAATGGCATCCACTTCATAAATATCGCCGAAAACGCCCTCTTTTTTTCGTCGCAGAGCTTCCTGAACGGAAGGATTATAGCGATACATATATCCCATATGCACCACAAGCTTTTTCTCTTCGGCAGTTTTTAGAAGGTTTTCGAAGGCATCGAGATCGGCTCCTGCGGGCTTATCGATATGAACATGAATGCCTCGATCGATGCAGCGCTTTGCCGCGGGGATCAGGGAAAGTTCATGCCCTTCAATAAGAGCGGAATCGATTCCGGCTTGAAAAAGTTCTTCTTCTGTCATCACGGGGATTCCCGCATAGGCGGGCATATTTTTGATTTCTTCCCAGCGTTCTTCGGATTCGGGAACGATCCCCACCACCTCAAAAATATCGGGATATTTTCGCACGCAAGGCAAAATTCCTGCGCTGTGATCGTGGAGAGTGCCGATATGCCCGATGCGAATCTTTTTCATCAGATTCCCTCCCAATCAAACAAAGTGCCGATGGGGAAGTTTCGATTGTTCATCAAATCGGTATACACTTCGGGGGCTTCTTCGGGTTTTCTGATCTGACAGATGATATTCTCGAAATTAAGACGACCGCCTTCAATCAGGCCAAGCATGGCGCGGATATCATCTTTTAAAGTCCACCAACCGGGTTTGGAGGAAGCGGGGCGGGCGCCCGTGTGCGCTCCCACAAGGGTAATCCCCGGATAATGCACTTTGCGGTAATAATCAATGGCAAAATCGGAATCGCGGGTGCATCCAAGCAGAGCCACTCTGCCAAAACGAGCCATGCAGTCGAGCACCTGATCGAGCGCTTTTCCGCTTCCGCTCACTTCAATGGCGCATTTTGCTCCTTTTCCGGTGAGTTCTTTTACTGTTTTCACAAAATCGGGATCAAAGGGATCCAGCGCAAAATCGGCTCCCATTTTCAGAGCAAATTCTCTGCGCTCTTCCACAGGATCCACCGCAATCACAGGATACGCTCCCGCCGCGCGGGAAAACTGCACTGCAAAAATACCAAGGATGCCAAGACCCATCACGATCATGGATTCACCCATTTCAAGGCGCGTTTTGCGAACCGCCGCACTCGAGAAAGCGGCAATATAAGAAAAGGCGGCCTGATCGAGCGGCACCCGATCGGATTCGATCTTGAAAACGCTTCCTGCGGGAATATTGCAATATCCTTTGTGGTAGCATCCGGTTACCACAACGCGATCGCCCACGCATAAGTTTTTCACGTTTTCCCCGATCTTTTCAATCACGCCCGAGCCACTATAGCCCAGATAGCGGGGGAAATTGGGAACGCTGCTTTTTGGGGCACTTGATGCATCGATATTTACATCGCCCATCAGATTTGCTTTTTCGGTTCCGCAGCTGATGGCGGTATAGGCCAGTTTCACCGTTACCTCGCTCGCCTTTGGTTCTGCACACACACAATCAATGAGCTCTGCTTTTCCGATATCGGTAAAAGCGATTTGCTTGGTATTCATCCAATCACCTCTTTAAAACCATTATACTCCTTTGACAAATGCCTTACAATGTGTTATACTCCTAAAAAAGAACACGATCCTACTATAAACGGAGGAAAAATGGAAGATTATATCCGCTCGCTTACCGCATACCATTATCGCTTTTTGAATTGCCACTCGGAGGGAGAGGGGCAAAGGTTTGAAAAGATGTGTCTTGGCTTTGTGGTAAAGGGCAGTGCCGAGTTTTTATATCAAGGGCGAAATTACACCGCAAGAGAAGGAGATCTTCTCTATATCGCCAAAGGCACGGATTATTATTCGGTTTGGAATGGGGAACCTGAAATTGAATTTTATTCGCTTGTTTTTGATTTTCAGGATCCTTTGGCAAAAAAAGAATATGGATTTCAAATTCTGCACGCCGAAGATTTGGGTAAATTTTTTTTCAGTATTTATGAAAAGCGCAAAGAAAATTCCTTTTTTGAGAAAATGGAGCTTTTTTATCGGCTGCTCGGGCAGGTGTATCCGCGCCTTTTGCCCTCAATGGGGCACAGCGCCAAAAAGCCCGTGCTTCCCGCCATTTCCCATTTGGAAGAGAACTATAAGGAAAAGCTCGATGTTTCCCATCTTGCCGCTTTGTGCGGATTCAGCCAATCCCGCTTTTTTTCTCTTTTTAAAGAGGCCACCGGCTCCACCCCAATCGGCTATAAGCATAATCTTCTCATTCGCGAGGCACTGGAGCTTTTATCCGAAACCTCGCTTTCCATCGACGAAATTTCTTGGCGCCTTGGCTTTTCTTCCCCCGCCTTTTTTCGCCGCATTTTCCGGAAGGTAACGGGGCAAACTCCGAAATCCATCCGCACCGAAAAGAAAAACACCGCTTACTGAATTTTCAGCAAGCGGTGTTTTTTAAAGTAAAGTGTATTCAAACATTTCATAGTGAAGGCGTTTACCTGATGATACAGAAATATGCGTTTTTATTAAATGAATAGAGGTTTTGTGGAAAAATGGCAAATAATATTGAAAAATTGAATTATATATGATATAATTTCATACGGATATATGTAACTTTTGAAAGTGTTATATATTTAAGAGGTAATGGATATGGCAATAAGGTACGGAAAGAAAAAATCAAAACAACATAATATTCTATATACGATTGTCACCGCTATGTTGTTATGCGCGGTTTTTCTTGTTATGGTAAGTTATTTATACAAAAAAACCGAAGAGGAAGAATATGTAAGTCTTCATGTTCAGACCAAGCAGATAAAAGATGATATTATTCTGCAGTTAACATCTGACAGAGAAAATCTTGCAACAATGGCGAACTTTGCTGCAAAACTTTATAGTGACGGAGATGACTACAGCCTTGTGTTTGATTCCTTCAAATCCATTGGTATGATTGAAAACATAGGTATTTTAAATGCTGATAATACTTTTGCGACCAAAGCGGGAACTACCAATATGGAGGGCGTTATTTCTTTTGATGAAGAAAAGGAAAAAGGCATATACATAAGCGGTAGAATCGAAGATCTAACAAAAGATAATTATGAACGTATCAGAAGTGCTGGGCCGATTCAAGTAAACGGTGAAACGGTTGGTATATTATATGGCGCGATAAAGCCTGACAAACTTGGTGCGAGATATAAGAATATGGTAGAGGAGCTTGATGCTCAGCTTTTTGTTTACGAGAAAGCATCAGGCGACATTCTTGTAGACACAATTCAAGATAAGCTTGGTAATATATCGTTCTTAAAAGATCGCAAGTATAACAAGGGTTCTTCTTATGAGCAATTGCTATCATCGGAGAATGGATTTGTATCTTTTCTTTCTGCGTACAGAGATGAAAATCTTTATTTGCATTATTCTTCCATTGATGAATTTGGATGGATGATCGCATTAGGAAGATATGACTCACAAGTGCATGCAGGGACACATACCATGGCTAACATTCTGTTTATGGTGTTTATGATTATGCTCTGCATAATTGGTTTATATGTTATGGTGTTGATGGCAAACGAAAAAAAGGCCAGTGCTGTAACTGAGTGTGCGTCCAATGTCAGAAAAGAGCTTTTAGAAACTACTGGCGATCAAGATAACATTCAAGATGCTTTGGCTGAAGTTTGCAGATACGCAAATTCAAGGTCTGCTATATTCTTTGATACAGACGGAGAATTTTATCACTATATTGCTCCTCAATATGAAGAAGTTATGCTTTCGGAAAACGAAAGCAAGCATTTCCGTGCAGAGTTGTTTCGTTATGCGGCTGATTTCCATAAGCTTAATGAAAATGCAGTTAATGTTTTGTGTATAAAACCGAATAGACATATGCAAAAAACAAATTCTTCTTTTTATGGCTTTTTGAAAGAACACAAAAACAGAGAAGTTTCTCTTTCAGCTACAATAAATAAAGCTAATCATATTACAATTTTGGCTGCTATTAACTCGGGGCGAGGTAAACAGGTAAGAATGCTTGCTGAAAAAGT
>JAZOVP010000117.1:0-115223 GCA_045658765.1 Eubacteriales bacterium
TTTGCCACAAGAAACCCCGACCGGCTTGGGCGGTTCTGGTTGCCATATTATTCTTCGGTTTTTTCGGGTTCGGATTCTTCAAAGAGCATGGCGGCGCTTTCTTCTTCCGAATAAGAACTGCGATCCTCTTCTTTTTCGGCAAGTGCTTCGGCAATTTTTTGCACGGCCGTTTCTGCTTCCTCGGGGGAGGAGAATGCGGTGATTCGGAAAAAGCCCTCTCCGCCATAGCCAAATAGCGAACCGGGAGTGATCACAACACCCGCTTTTTCCAAAAGAAGATCGAAAAGCTGCCAAGAGCCCAAGCCCTTCGGGCACTGCGCCCAAAGATAGGGGCTTGTTTTCCCGCCAACATGCGCAATTCCGGCTTCGGAAAGCCCTTTCGAAAGAAGATCGGAAACTTTGCCCACTCTGCCAAGAAGGGCGGCGGTATCATCTTTGGCTTCGGCAGAGAAAAGAAGCTCTGCCGCACGCTGCATCACATAGCTTGGCGGGGTTGCGGTGGAGGGCTGGCGCGCGCAGAAAAGATCGCGCAAACGGGTGTCATTGCGCGAAAGGGAATTGGGGATCACGGCATAGGCAATTTTCAGTTCTTTTACCCCAAAGCCCTTTTCAAAACTGAAAAGCTCGATCGCGCAATCCTTTGCGCCCTCGATTTCATAAATGGATTTGGGATATTCCCCCTCGGGAAGATATTCCGAAAGAGAGGAATCGAAAATCAGCACCGCGCCGTTTGCATTTGCAAAATTCACCCATTTTTTGAGCACCTCTGCTGAGAGTGCCGCGCCCGTAACGGGGCTTGGCGAGGCGAGGTAAATCAGATCGGCGGGAGTTTCATCGGGTTCGGGGGAAAAATGATTTTCGGGAGTTGCCGAGGCAAAGGAAATATTTCTTCCCGCGCACTGATGAAGATTTACCAAATGCGATTCACAAGGGGAAGGTAGAAGCACATTGTTTTCTGCGGCGAAAAGCTGGGAAATGCAGGCATAGGCGCTTTCCAGCCCGCTTGTGATAAAAATATCTTGCTCAGAGATCGAAACCCCATAAGAAAGAAGGTGGGCCGATACCGCTCTTTTCAAGGCGGGATAGCCCGACCAAGGGCTGCTCAGGCGAAGCCCTGCGGGGGAAGCGGTTTCTTCCACTGCGCTTTGCATTGCATTTTTCACTGCGGGGGGAAGGGGAAGATCGATCAAGCTTTGATCGATTCGGATGAGGGTATTCGATGGGTTTTCCGAAATGTATTGCCCGAGGCGCTTTTTCACAGAAACGCCACTCTCGGGAAGAAGTTTTACATGTTCGTTTAAAAGCATAAAGTCCTCTCCTTTTCGGGTTAGGATTTTCCTTGAAGTTCGTTTACCACGGCATACACAATATTGATCGGCACCACCGAGGCAGTGGCGGGATAAGGGGAAGCAAGGGTTTTGGTGCAAAAGCCCACCGTGCCGCCCTTGGCATCCACCACGGGTGCGCCATAGAGGGTATCGTTTGGCACAAAATCAACATAAAGCATATTCACGCTCATGCGATCTTCTTCATTTCCAAACGAGATTGCAGGGCCAACAGAAGCCACAATTCCGTTTTTCACGGTGCCGTAAAAAACCTTTGGCTTGGTGGAGCCCACGGCAAAGAGATTTTCGCCACGCTCCACAAAAGAAGAATTTTCCACGGTAATGGGAGTGTAAAGGAATTGGCCTTCCAGCTTCAGAAGGGCGATTCCAAGATTCTTTTCATTTCCCTGCAAGGTGGCGGAGGAAGTGAATCCATCGCCCGTGTGGGCAAGGATCTGATCGGTTTTTGCACCTTCTTCAAAAAGATGGGAAGAGCAAACTGCATGGCCGGTTTCGGAGATCACAAAGCCCGAGCCGAAGCGAGAAGAGCCGTTTGCAAACATCACTTCCACGGTGATCAAAGAAAGCTGGATGGTATCGATCATTTCTTCCGCGGTTTTTTCGATCTCGCCGAGTTCCGATTGGGTTGGCACTTTGATACTTCCTGCCGAGTTCGGTTCGGAATTTTCTTTTTGAAGAAAATCGCCTTGAATGATTGCAGAAATACCAATCACCGCAAGAAACGTGAGCACAAGGAAAATCGCGGTCATCACAGCAACTTTCCAAGGAGCTCTGCGATCGCGGAGTTTTTCATATTCGTGGCGGGTGGAATATCCGCCGTAGCCGGAAATTTTGGCTTTCTTTTCGGTTTGATCCTGAACGGGATTTTGATTGGAAGGGTTTTTCATAATAAGATTTCCTTTTAAGGGGAGTTTTATTTATCTTTTCCTGCAAGAGGCAGACTGAAAATGAATTGGGTGAAATCGCCCACGCGGCTTTCAACCCAAATTTCTTCTCCGTGAGCATTGATGATGGTTTTGGCAATGAAAAGGCCAAGCCCCATTCCTTTTTTATCGAGCCCTCGGCTTCGATCCGATTTATAAAAGCGATCAAAGAGATTGCGCAGCTCTTCTTCGGGGATTCCCTCGCCCGAATTCTTCACGGAAAAGAGCGCCTTTTCGCCCTGCAGCGAGGCGCGAATGGAAAGGGTGCCGTTTTGCGGGGTGAATTTGATGGCATTATCGATCAGATTATAGATCACTTGCTGAATGGCATCCTGATCGGCAAAGGTGAGAATGGAATCGGGTTCGGCTTCGAATTCCACCTCAAGATTTTTTTCTTCCAAACGGTTTTCAAAGGAAAGGAAGGTGATTCTGGCGAGCTCGCAAAGATCCATCGGAGCAAAAAGATATTTCCTTTCGCCCGAGGTCATGCGGCTGGTTTCCAGAAGGGTTTGCACAAGGCGCGCGAGGCGATCCACCTCATCGGTGATGATTTTAAAATAATGCCCCTGCCGTTCGGGGGGAATGGTGCCTGCCGCCATGTTTTGAATGAATCCGCCGATGGTGGTGAGCGGGGTTCTTAAATCATGGGAAATATTGGAAACGAAGGTTTGACGGAGTTTTTCATTTTCCTCCACGCGCGAAGCCATCTGATTGAATGCGCGAAACATCGGGGTAACCTCGCCTCCCGTTTCCTCATCGAGCCGACCCGAAAAGTCGCCTTTTGCAAAGGATTCGGCGGCGCGGTTTAATTTTCTGAGCGGAAGGATCAATTCTTTTGCCAAGAAGCGGAAAAAGAGAAGCAAAGCGCCGAAGGCAAAGAGGGATGCGGCAAGAAAGCTTTTGATGAGCCCTGTGAAAAATTCGGCGGATTTGGCGTCTTCAAGATGAAGAAACACCGCGCCCACTCGCTGCTTATGGGTTTTATATTCCTTTTCGAGCAAAATCACGCGGCAAAGCTTTTTCTCGGGGAAAAAGCCGCCCAAATCACTGCGAAAAGCTTCGCCTTCACGGGCAAATTTTGTGCTTTCCGTGAGAGAAGCAAAGGAAAGAGAGGCGGGAAGATCCGCGCCCTTTTCACCGATCACCACTTTTCCTTGCCCGTCGGTAATAAAAACATGAATTTTCTGCCCTGCGGTCAGAGAGGAGAGGGTATTGGAAAGAAGGGAACTTTCATGCTCTAAAAGATACTGGAAATCCTGCTCAGTGAGATCCATCATTGCGGTGATGGCTTGATTCACATTTCGCGCGGTTTCTTCCAGATCGTTTCTTTCTTCTGCCTTGAAATATTCCACTGTGTAGAGGGATAAAAGCCCCATCAGAAGAAGAAATCCCGCCACAAACATAGCAAAAAGAAGCGAGATATATTTGGAGAAAAGAAGTTTTTTCATACCGACCTCAAAGAAAATGAGAGTAAAAGGAAAAGGTCCCGCTTTTGAAGCGGGACCCTACGGATCAAAGAAGCTCGAATTTATATCCTACGCCCCAAACGGTTTTCAAAATCCATTTATCGCTCACGCCCTCGAGCTTTTCTCTGAGGCGCTTCACATGCACATCGACCGTTCTGGAATCGCCCAGATAATCAAAGCCCCAAACTTTATCCAAAAGCTGGTCGCGGGTGAACACGCGATTATAATTGGAAGTGAGAAAATACAAAAGCTCGAGTTCCTTCGGGGGAACATCAACCACCTTGCCGGCGAGTTTGAGCTCGTATTTCTGCTTGGAAATTTCAAGATTATCGAATTTGATCACTTCATCGCTATTGAAATGATCGCGGGTGTTATAGCGGCGGAGAACCGCTTTGATGCGCGCGGCAACTTCCTTCATATCGAAGGGCTTCACGATAAAATCATCGGCACCGAGCTCGAGCCCGAGCACCTTATCGAAAACTTCGCCCTTGGCAGAAAGCATAATGATCGGCTTTGCGCTTTGCTCGCGAATTTCGCGGCAAACCTGCCAGCCATCTTTTTTGGGCATCATAATATCTAAAAGAACAAGGTCGGGATCGAAGATTTTAAACGCATCAACCGCTTCTGCGCCATCGCCGGCACATTTGACCTCGTATCCGTCGTTTTCAAGATAGAGCTTTAAAATATCGCAGATGTTCAGATCGTCGTCTGCTACGAGGATTTTGTTTGCCATGGTAAGAATCCTTCCTACTTTTCTAAAAGAGCCGAAATTCGACCTCTTCACCCCATATTGTAACATCTTTTTCAAAAAAAATCAATAGAAACTTTTCTTTATGAAAATCCTTGGGGGATCGAAAAAAAGAAAACTGCTTTTCTCGAAAGAAAAGCAGCTTTTTTTCTTACTGAAGGAATCCTGCAAAGAAGATGGTTTTTCCGGCATCGAGGGCTCTTTTTGCGAATGCGTGCATTTCTTCCACGCTGATCGCGCCGCAGATCACGCCCTCGCCCCATGCTTTCTTTTCCAAGGAGGCAAAGAAAGGATCTTCGATAAAATCGGTGCGAATATAATAAGAATGGCTTGCCAAATGATTTGCGATGGGCATTTTTTCGGCTTTTTCATTATAAAGCCCGCCAAGCCCGAGCGCAATATCCACACAGTCCTGCGCCACGGCATAGCCGGTGGGATAGCGGCCTGCGCCTGCACCGATGAAATGGGTTTTGCCGATATGGCTTCCATCAAAGGCGATGATATTGTCGCATCCGTGGATGCTTGCTTCCGGCAGATCGGAAGGAATGAGGGTGGGCTCCACAAAAGCGGCAACCGAATCGGATTTTTCGCCCACGCGGAAAGCAGAGCCGATGAGCTTGAGCACATAGCCGTTTTTCTTTGCGGCTTCAATATCGGATTTTCTAACATTGCGGATGCCAAAGCAATCCACTTTTTCATCGTCGAGGGCAACCCCGAATGCGATATTGGCGGAAAGGGTGGTTTTGTGGCGGGTGTCGAGCCCGTCGATATCGGAAGAGGGATCGGCTTCGGCAAAGCCGAGCTTTTGCGCTTCGGCAAGCGAGGAATCGAATTCATTGCCGAGGGTATCCATGGCATCGAGGATATAATTGGTGGTGCCGTTCATAATGCCGTGCACACGATCGATTTTGGAAACGCGATGCGCGCGCTGAAGATTCACAAGCCAAGGAATGCCGCCGCCGCAAGCCGCGGAGAAGCGGAAGGAAACTTTGTTTTCCTTGGCAAGCTCGATCAATTCGCTATAATGCAAACTGATGAGAAACTTATTGGCACTCACAACATTCTTGCCCGCTTTGAGGGCTGCGGTAACAAATTCATAAGCGGGATGAAGGCCGCCGATGAGCTCGATCACCGTGTCTACTTCGGGATCGGAAAGGATTTTGGAAAGATCCGAGGTGAGTTTTTCTCCGAGCTCGGGAATTTCGCGCTTATCCAGCACGTATTTCACACTCATTTCGGCATTTTCCTGCAAAATATCATATACTCCTTTGCCAACGGTGCCGAATCCAAATAAAGCGAAAACCATAGTTACCTCCGAAATCTGCCTCTTTTTGGGGAAGAAAAAGCAGATATTTTTTGAAAATTTATGAAAACCCTTGAAATTTGGGCGAAAATAGCATATTATTATTGGTAACATAAAAACGAAAAAAAGTCAAGTAAATTTTATGAATCAAGAGGAAAACAGTATGAAATACCGCAGTACGCGCTCTTTTGTTACCGCCACTCCCGCCGAAGCAATTTTAGCGGGCATCGCGCCCGACGGAGGGCTTTATCTTCCCGAAAAATTTTCGTTCCCCGAATTTTCATGGAAGGATACTGTGAAAAAGGATTTTTACGGCATCGCCACCGATGTTTTGTTTGCTCTTTTTCCCGAATTTTCCCGCGAAGAAGTGGCTTTGATGGTAAAGAATGCCTATGAAGGAAAATTTGAAACCGAAGATCTCACCCCCACCGTTCCCGTGGGCGAAGATTATGTGCTCGAGCTGTTCCGCGGCCCCACCTGCGCTTTTAAGGATGTGGCTTTATCCATTCTGCCCCATCTTTTGGTGGAAAGCAGAAAGAAAAAAGGCGTGAGCGATGAAATTGTGATCCTCACCGCCACCAGCGGCGATACCGGCAAGGCCGCGCTTCAGGGCTTTCAGGATGTGGAAGGCACCAAAATTTTAGTGTTTTATCCCCACGGCGGCGTGAGCCGCGTGCAGCGCGCCCAGATGGTAACCCAAAGAGGGGAAAACACCTTTGTTTCTGCCATTGAAGGAAATTTCGACGATGCGCAGACCGGCGTGAAGAACATTTTTAATACCTTCGCCAAGGAAAACACCATGGCAGGCACCGGCGCTCGCCTTTCCAGCGCAAATTCCATCAATATCGGCCGCCTTGCTCCCCAGATTGTTTATTATTTCAAGGCCTATGGCGATCTTTTGGGGATGGGCAGAATCCAAATGGGCGATCAGGTGGATTTTGTGGTTCCCACCGGCAATTTCGGCGATATTCTGGCAGGTTATTTTGCCAAGATTCTCGGGCTTCCCGTGGGCAAGCTTGTGTGTGCCAGCAATTCCAATAATGTGCTCACCGATTTTATCCGCACCGGCACCTACGATCGCAGAAGACCTTTTTATCAAACCGCTTCTCCCTCGATGGATATTTTGGTTTCCAGCAATCTTGAGCGTCTTTTGTTTATGCTCTCCGATGGCGACGACAGCGCCACCGCGCTTTGGATGAAATCGCTCAATGAAGACGGGGTATATACCGTTCCCGCAGAGCTTCTTTCCAAGCTCCAATCCGAATTTTCCGGATACGATGCTTCCGATGAAAAAGCCGCTCAGGTTTTGGGCAAGGTTTATCGCGAAACGGGCTATCTTCTCGATCCCCACACCGCGGTTGCCATGAGCGCGGCAATCGATTATAAAGCCGAAGAAAATCCTGAAAATCCCGTGGTGATTCTTGCCACGGCATCCCCCTTTAAATTCTCCCGCCCCGTGCTTGCGGCAATCGGCGAAGATGCCGAGGGCGATGAATTTGATCTTTTGCGCCGCCTTTCGGAAAAAACGGGGCTTCCCATTCCGAAGAGCTTGGCAGAACTCGAAACCCTTCCCGAGCGCCATAAGAGCGTGATCGCAAAAGAAAAAATGCCCGATTTTGTGCTCGAGCAAATTCAAAAATAAAAAAAGAATGGCACCGAATCTTTCGGGCAAAATAGATTGAGAGCGGATTTTGGCCGAGGGCTTGACGAACGGCGAAAAAACCGCTACAATACATATAGATTCCACAGTTTGAAAGGAGAATTTTCCGATGAGCGAAAAAGAACTTGAAATGAATGATTTGGAACCCGATCGCGTAACCTTGACCGACGAAGAGGGCGTGGAAAGAGAATTTGATATTATCGGCACCCTGCAGATGGACGGCAACGATTACTTTGCTCTTGTTGCGGTGGATGGCGATGAAGACGAGTATATCGTATTGAAGGCAATCGAAGAAAACGGCGAAGAAGTTTTGATCACCATCGACGATGATGATGAATTCGATCGCGTTGCCGATGCTTTCGACAACGAAATGATGGAAGAGATTGATCTGGACGAAACCGAATCCAAATAAGCGCATCTATTTCCTGCCCTTCCCGTGATGAAGGCGACAAGAAACCTACGAATTGAATTTGGAGCCCGACTTCTCAAAACGGCTGCAGACCTCCTTTTTAAGACGATGGTAGCACAGAAGTTCGAGAGAGGGCACCGCCCCTGGCTGAGTGGGGTTTTCATTTCTCTTCACACGGTTGCGGTGGGATCAAAAACACCCTGAAGATATTTTCTTCGGGGTGTTTTTTTGCAAAAAAAGAGATCCTTCACAGGAAGGATCTCTTTTTCTTTTGCTTTAGAGTTCGGGGAACTTTTCTCTTGCACCGTATGAGGTGTGGAGCAGTTCGTGAGCAAGGTGAGAATTGGGCTCGCCGAGGAATTGATCGTAGAGCGCTTTCACCTGAGGATTGTTGTGAGACTGACGAAGGACTTTTCTTTCATCTTCGGAGTAGAGGGCGCCGGCTCTCTTTTCCTTATAGGTATCCATAATATCAAGATCTTCGTTGGGCAGGAAGCATTCTCTCACATAGGGCTGACCGCCGCCGTTGATACAACCGCCGGGGCATCCCATGATTTCGATGAAGTGATATTTGCTTTCGCCTTTTTTCATCTGATCGAGAAGAACTTTTGCATTCTTCATGCCGCTGGCAACCGCGATGTTCACGGTCATACCTGCAAGCTCAAGGGAAGCTTCTTTGATTCCCTCGAATCCGCGAACGGCTTCGAATTTGATGGCTTCGTGTTCTTTGCCGGTGAGAACGAAGTGAGCGGTACGAAGCGCGGCTTCCATAACACCGCCGGTAACACCGAAGATCACGCCTGCGCCGGAATATTCACCGATCAGATCGGAATCGAATTCTTCATCGGGAAGTTTTACAAAGTTGATACCGCTTCTCTTGATGAGTTTTCCGAGTTCTCTGGTGGTGAGAACGGCATCCACATCCTTCAGATTGCGGGTTTTGAGCTGATCTCTTTCTGCTTCGAATTTCTTTGCCGTACAGGGCATAATGGAAACCACGAAAATATCTTCGGGCTTCAGACCCATCTTTTCTGCCCAGAAATGCTTCAGGATTGCGCCCATCATTTCATGGGGAGATTTGCAGGAAGAAAGGTGGGGAAGAAGATCGCCGTAGTTGATTTCTGCATAATTGATCCATCCGGGAGAGCAGGAGGTGATCATGGGGAGCTTGCCGCCGTTTTTGATTCTGCCCAAAAGCTCGGTGGCTTCTTCCATGATGGTAAGATCTGCGGCAAAGTTGGTATCAAACACTTTCTTAAAGCCAAGACGCTTCAAGGCGGCAACCATTTTGCCCGTAACGGGGGTGCCGATCTTCATGCCGAATTCTTCGCCCAGAGCGGCTCTCACTGCGGGTGCGGTTTGAACCACCACGTATTTACCTTCTGCCATAGCGGCATCCACTTTTGCGATTTCGCTCTTTTCCATCAAAGCGCCGGTGGGACAAACATTTACGCACTGACCACACATAATACAGGGGCTCTTATCGAAGGTTCTGTTTTGAGCAGGACCGATGATGGTTTTAAAGCCTCTGTTTTGGAAGGTGAGCACGCCACTGCCGTGGGCGTTTGCACATCTGGCAACGCATCTGCCGCAAAGCACGCATTTTGAGGTATCGCGAACGATCGCGGGGGTAACATCGTCGAAGGTGGTTTCGGTTTGAGAACCGAGGAACATATCTTCTCTTGCGCCGGTGAGTTTTGCCACATGGAGAAGCTCGCATTTTTCGTTTTTATCGCACTGCTGACATTTCATCGAGTGGTTGGATAAAAGAAGCTCCACCGAAGCTCTTCTGGCACCGGTTGCCTTGGGAGAAGAGATGATCACTTTCATATCGGGAGTGATGGGGTAAACACAGGATGCCACAAGGCGCTGGGGACCATACATCACTTCGCCGTTTTGATTTTTTCTGCCTTCCTGAACCTCTACCAAACAAACGCGGCAGGAACCTCTGTTGCATTCGCCGTGATTGAAGGCGCAAAGAGTGGGAATTTCATAGCCGCAACGACGGGCGGCTTCCAGAACGGTGAGCCCCGATTCTACTTCATAGGGGATCCCTTCAATAATCAAATTGATTTTTGCCATATTCCGCTTTCCTCCTTATTTCTTCACGATTGCATTGAATTTACAAGACGAGATACACATACCGCACTTGATACATTTATCCTGATCGATCACGAAAGGAGTTTCGCGGATCTTACCGGAGATGGCACCAACAGGACAAACTCTTGCACAAAGCGAACACTTCTTGCACATCTCCTGCTCGATTTCATATCTCATCAAATTCTTGCAAACCTTGGCGGGGCATTCTTTCTTTTCGATGTGGGCGATATATTCATCGCGGAAGGATGCCAAGGTGGAAAGAACGGGGTTTGCGGCGGTTTGACCGAGCGCGCAAAGAGAACCGATCTTGATGGTCTTGGCGAGTTCTTCCAGCTCTTCCAGATCTTTCATGGTTGCCTTGCCGTCGGTGATTTTTTCGAGGTATTCCAGAAGGCGCTTGGTGCCGATACGGCAGGGAGAGCACTTACCGCAGGATTCATCGCAAATGAATTCCATATAGAATTTTGCAACGTCTACCATACAGTTGTCTTCGTCCATTACGATCGCACCGCCCGAACCCATCATCGAGCCCTTGGCAACGAGGTTATCAAAGTCGATGGGGGTATCGAGATCTTTTTCGGTAAGACATCCGCCGGAGGGGCCGCCGGTTTGAATGGCTTTGAATTTTTTGCCGCCGGGGATTCCGCCGCCGATGTCGTAAATAAGCTCACGCAGGGTGGTACCCATGGGGATTTCCACAAGACCAACGTTGTTGATCTTGCCGCCGAGTGCAAATACTTTGGTGCCGCGGCTCTTTTCCGTGCCGTAATCGGTGATGGAAGAAGCGCCGTTGCGAAGGATATAAGGCACACAAGCGAGGGTTTCCACGTTGTTCACAATGGTGGGGCATTCCCAAAGACCCTTCACTGCAGGGAAGGGAGGACGGGGACGGGGCATACCTCTCTGACCCTCGATGGAGTTGAGAAGTGCGGTTTCTTCACCGCAAACGAATGCGCCTGCACCCAAACGAATATGAGCGCGGAAGGAGAAATCGGTGCCGAGGATATGATCGCCCAAAAGACCGAGCTCTTCTGCCTGCTCAATAGCCAGCTTCAAGCGGTTTACTGCGATGGGATATTCGGCACGAACATAGAAATAACCGTTTTGCGCGCCGATGGCATAAGCCGCAATGGCCATACCTTCGATCACGGCAAGGGGGTTGCCTTCGAGAATGGAACGATCCATAAAGGCGCCGGGGTCGCCTTCGTCGCCATTACAAACCACATATTTTTCCCCGTCGGGCTGATTATAGGCAAAGGTCCATTTCATACCGGTGGGGAATCCGCCGCCGCCTCTGCCGCGCAGCCCGGAAGCCAAAATTTCATCAATCACGGCTTTGCGATCCATCTTCAGGGCTTTTGCAAGGCCTTTGAATGCTTCTGCGCCGAGGGCTTCGTCGATATTTTCGGGGTTGATGGATCCGCAGCCGTGGAGGGCCACGCGAACCTGCTTTTTATAGAAGGTGATATCTTCTTGCTTTGCAATCTTTTCTTGGGTGATGGGATCCACATAAAGAAGGCGCTCGATCACTTCGCCGCCGATCAGATCCTTTTCCACGATTTCTTCCACGTCTTCAATGGTAACCAGACGGTAAAGCGTGTCTTCGGGATAGATTTTCACGAAAGGACCTTGAGAGCAGAAACCGAAGCAACCAACTTGATTTACGGTAACGCGATCGGAGAGGCCTTTTTCTTCGATCAGGTTTTTGAATTTTTGCTGAATTTCGGCAGAATTGGAGGAAAGACATCCCGTGCCGCCGCAGAGAACCACGGCTCTTTTGCCGCTTTCTCCTTTGAATTTGCCATCGAGGCATTTGGCGCACTGCGCCTGCTTTGCTTCTAATTCTTCAAAGTTTTTAATCATACGTTTGCACCTCCCTGATTGCGGAGTTCTTCAATGATGCCGGGAATTGCTTTTACTTCTACCTTGGGATAAACCTTTCCGTTGATAGAAACAGCGGGAGCAATACCGCAAGCACCGATGCAACGAAGTGCATCGATGGTAAACAGGCCGTCTTCGGTGGTTTCACCGGGGGCGATCCCGAGAATTTCAGAAAATTTATCGATTACCTGCTGAGCGCCTTTCACATAGCAAGCGGTGCCAAGGCAAACGCCGATAATATATTTTCCCTTCGGTTTTAAGGAGAAGAAGGAATAGAAGGTTACCACACCGTAAATCTCAGCAACGCTGATACCGGTTTTTTCGGAAACCAGTTCCTGAACTTCCAGCGGAATATAGCCATATTCCTTCTGAATATCGCTCAGGATCATCATCAAGGGTGTTCTTTCGTCGGCATAGCGATCACAAATTTCGGT
This sequence comes from Eubacteriales bacterium, assembly GCA_045658765.1. Lineage (GTDB taxonomy): Bacteria > Bacillota > Clostridia > Oscillospirales > SIG627 > RGIG5579. The sequence continues at coordinate 12,271 of JAZOVP010000117.1, forward strand.
GATTTTTGCAACTGCCGCATCACTTAAATGAGCCATGAATAGCCCTCCTTTATGTTTTTTCCGCGCCGATTGGGGAGCGCGGGGTTGTGATGTAAAAAAATCCCAATAAGCCATATCGAAACCGATATAGCCATACCTATCAAATTATATATATAAAAGGAAAAAATGTCAAGTTGAATTTTAGGGGAAAAGGAAGAATCCGGCGGGGTTTTTTCGCTTTTTGTCAAAAGCGTTTTCCGCGTTTTGAAAGCACCACGATTCCTGCCCCGCAAAGAAGAAACACAGCGGTGCCGCCGAGGATCATAAGAAGATCTTTTTGCTTTCTTTTTTCTTCTTCGGAAAGGGTGGTTTTGATCACTTCGGATTCGGTGGGTGCGGCGGTGGATGGCGGAGGATCGTTTGCCACCCGCTCGCGGATCACAAGCGCATAAACGCCGTCATGATAATCAAAGAAAAGCTTATTTTCGCTTTTGATCACATCGATTTCTTCCACCCCGCCGTCGAGAACAAGATAAAGCGAAAAATCTTCGGGAAGTTCAAAATCGAGTTCCATGGCAAGAGGAATTTTTTCTTCGGGGGCAAATTCTGCACCGTTTTTGGTGAAATCAACCCGAAAAGCGCGCAAAAGAAGTTCTCCGAAAATGCGCTTTGCTTCTTCAAATTTTTCCCCGCCGAAAAGATATTCGTTGCGAAGGGATTTTTGATCTTTATTTTGAAAAACTCCGATGGGAAGGGCTGCCGAGATTTTGGCATCTTCCGAAAGAAGGGTGGGCAAAAGCGGCTCTTCAAAGCTTTCTCCGCAATCGGGGCAGGATTTTTTCAAAAGCCCCTCTTTTTCAAAAGCGGCTTCGGTGATCACGGAGTTTTGCGTATTCTTATGAGGGCAGATGAGCGAAACGGAAAGGGAATTGGTATCAAACGGCACGCTCTTTCCGCTGCCCGTTACCGCATCGTAAAGCTTTTGCGATACCGAGAGGTCGATTTTGCTATCGCCGTAGATGGCATGATCCAAAACGCGAAAGGTGATGCGGCAAAGGCGACCCGTGGCGGTCAGATCTGCGCCCGAGCCGGTTTTTTTCCAGCGCAGGATCACCTCGTTTTCCTTTTGATCCTTGGAAAATCCGGGCAGAAGAGAAAGATCTTTGATTTCCAGGATTTCAAGCACCTTTTCATCGTATTCCACCGTGGTACGAAGCGAGGAAATGCCGGGATTTCGATTGAGCTCTAAATCCACATCAAATGCAAGTCCGCGCTGAAATTTTTCGGTTTTTGAGGAAAGGGTTGCCTTTCCCTTTGCCGCCGCATCCGCTTTGAAGGGGAAAAGGGGCAATAGGAGCATCAGGCAAAGAAAGGCACAAACAATTTTTTTCATGGGAATCAAATTTCCTCCTTATAGGATTTCAAGGCGCTTTCGGCAAGGGCAATAAATTCATCTTTCACCCATTCGGGAGAAAGGATTTTCACCCGATCGCCAAAGCCCATCAGAAAGGAATAAAAAACGGGGCTCACCATCAAAGAAAGCGAGGAAATAAAGCCGTTTTCCGATTTTCGCACCACGCGTTCGGTGCCGAAACGATCAAAAAACACGCCCGCAAGCGATTCGTGCCACCAAACCGACACCCGCTCTTCCTTGCCGCCAAACATTCCAAACGCTTTGTTTTCATACTCGGCGGGGGTGGTGGCAGCAAAGAGCTCTTTTCCCTCTCGTTTTTCCTCAAGGGTGCGGATCTCGAGCATTTTATCCACGCGAAAATGCCGCTTTTCGCCGCTTTTTTCTTCCGCGGCGATCAGATAATAGTTTTCATGATCCCATAGCAAATAAAAGGGACTTGCCACATATCGTTCTCCGCCTCGGCGCATTTTTTTGCGGCCGTTTTGATCCCATTCAAAATAGGCAAACGAGATTTTTTTGTTTTCTTCGATGGCAGAGCTTACGGCATCCACATTTCGATAGATACTCTCGTCCATATTTTTGATTCTCCCCGAAACAAACACATTGTGGGAGATCACAGTTCCCTCGTGGCGCGAGGTGAGCGAGGAAAGCTTTCGAATCAGCTCTTCGCTTTTTTTTCGGGTGAGAAAGCGCGAGGATTGCACTGCATCCACCAAAAGGCGAACTTCGGGGAGTTCAAACTTTCGCTCTCCCAAAAAATAGCCGCCGTCTTTTCCGCGAGAGGCGATAATATCGAATCCGAAAAGGCGCAATTCTTCAATATCCGAATAAATGCTTTTTCGTTCTGCAGAAATGCCTGCGCGCTCCAAATAATTCAGAATGTCGGCCATGGAAGCGGGGTGCTTTTCATCGGTTTCTTCCAAAAAGAAGCGGGCAAGATAGAGGATTTTTTGTTTTTGTCCGAAAGATTTTGGCATCTGGATCCCTCCTTTTTCTTCATTGTACCATAAAAGGGACTTTGAAGCAAGGAGTTTTTTCTTCCAAAAAAGGCGAAAAATGTGGTCCATCGGTTGACACTTTATTTTGTTTTTCGTATAATAAAGCCAATCAAAAAAGCGGAGGAAAGATTGTGATTTCGATTTTGAAAGCCAAGGAAAAAATCTGCGGCGGGGAATGTGATGGATTGTTTCGCACCCTTTACGGCGAAAAAGCCGAATCGCAGAAAAAAAGAGTTTTATCTGCCATTGATTCTTTTGTCGAGCGGTTTGGCTCGGAGAGGGAAATCGCAATCGTTTCGGCTCCCGGCAGAACCGAAATCGGCGGAAACCACACCGATCACAACGGCGGCAGAGTGCTTGCGGGCAGTGTGGATCTGGATGTGATTGCAATTTGCGCCAAAACCGAAGATTTTTGCGCCACGGTTCATTCCAAGGGCTTTTCGCCCGATTTTGTGGATCTTTGCGATCTTGAGAAAAAAGAAGAGGAAGTGGGCAAAAGCGCTTCGCTGATTCGCGGGGTTGCCAAAGGATTTTCGAATCGTGCCTTTCATCTCGGCGGCTTTTTGGCCTATACCGAAAGCGCGGTTCCCAAGGGAAGCGGGGTTTCTTCCTCGGCAGCATTTGAAGTTTTGCTTGGCTCGATTTGGAATCATCTTTATAATGAAGGCGCGATCGGCGCGGTGGAAATTGCAAAAATTTCCCGGTTTGCCGAGCGGGAATATTTCGGAAAGCCCTGCGGCCTGATGGATCAGGCGGCTTCGGCGGTGGGCGGAATCAGCATGATGGATTTTTCGGATGAAGAAAATCCCATCGTGGAGCCCATTCCCTTTTCCTTTGCGGATTTCGGGCATAAGCTTTGCCTTGTGAATGTTGGCGGAGATCATGCAGATTTAACTCATTTATACGCGGCCATTCCCGCCAGAATGAAAGCGGTGGCATCTCTTTTCGGAAAACATTTGCTTTGCCGCGTGGAATCAACCGAATTTTACAAAAATCTTCTTTTGGTCAGAGAAAAAGCGGGCGATGAAGCCGCCCTTTGCGCGATGCACTTTTTCCTCGATTCCGAGCGGGTGCTCGATCAGAAAAAAGCCCTCTTGGAAGGCGATTTTGAGCGTTTCCTTGCGCTTGTGAACCGTTCGGGTCATTCTTCATTTGAAGCGCTTGGGAATGTTTGGATTCCGATGGAGGGTGCTTCTCAGGATGCCCCGATTGCATTGAATCTTGCCGCAAAAATTTTGGATGGCAAGGGCGCCTGCCGCATCCACGGCGGTGGATTTGGCGGCACCACCCAGAATTTTGTGCCCGATGAAAAAGTGGAAGAATTCCAAAAAGAAATGGATGCGGTGTTTGGCGAGGGTGCCTGTCAGGTGCTTTCGATTCGCCCGGTTGGCCCGATTCGTATTTTATAAAAAGAAAACCTCCGCATTCGGTGCGGAGGTTTTTGTGGCTTTTCGAAAGAAATCAAGCAAAAATCATTGAAGAGAAGGGCAGAATATGCTAAAATAGAGGAAAAGGAGGATCAAAATGAAAATATGTGCGATGGAATGGGAAAGTGTGTGCGGAAGCGATCTTTCCTTTCAAAAAATCGAAACCATGGGCCAAGTGCATTATCACGGAAAGCCCGAACCTGCCGAAGTTGCCTCTTTGATCGGAGATGCCGATGTGCTTTTGTGCAGCAAGGTGAAAATGACGGGCGAGATTATGGATGCCTGCCCGAATTTAAAATACATCGGTCTCACCGCCACAGGGTATAACAACATTGATCTTTCTGCCGCAGATCAAAGAGGGATCACCGTAACCAATATCCCCGATTATTCTTCCGATGCGGTGGCGCAGATGACCTTTTCCTATATTTTGCAATTTGCCACCAATCTGATCGCTTATGCCGAATCCACCGCCAAAGGCGATTGGACCCGATCGAAGCTTTTTTGCTATTATCACGAGCCGCTCACCGAACTTGCAGGGAAAACCCTCGGGATTTTCGGGCTTGGGAGCATTGGCAAAAAAGTGGCAAAAATCGGCGAAGCGTTTGGGATGAAAATCATCTATCATGCAAGAAGCAAAAAAGATGTGCCCTATGAATTCGTGTCGCAGGAAGAGCTTTTCGAAAAAAGCGATTTTCTTTCGCTCCATGCCCCTGCAACTCCCGAAACCGAGAAGGTGATTTGCCGCGAGAATTTGAGCAAGATGAAAAAATCGGCCTATCTGATCAATACCGCGCGCGGCACTCTTGTGAATGAAAAAGAAGTGCGCGAAGCGCTCGATGGCGGCGTGATTGCGGGATTTGCCGCCGATGTGCTCGAAATTGAGCCGCAAAGGGAAGATTGCCCGCTTTTTGGGGCGAAAAATTGCATTTTAACCCCGCATATCGCTTGGGCGCCCAAGGAAACCCGTGCTCGCCTGATTGGAATTTTGGAAGAAAATCTTGCGGCGTATCTTGCAGGAAAGCCGCAAAATGTGGTAAACAATCCCCGTTCATAATGGGGTAAAAAAAGAGAGTATACTGATCAAAAAGAAAAGGAGAATTTGATATGAAAATGAAGAAAAAAACGATTGCTTTTGTTGTTGTTTTGGTGCTTTTGGCGGCGTTTGTGCTTTCCGGCTGCTTCACCATTGTTTCCGCGGGGCATACGGGCGTGGTGCTCACCCTCGGAAAAGTGAGCGACAGAGTGCTCCAAGAGGGCTTCCACTTGAAAGCGCCTTTTGTGCAGGAAGTGGTGAAGATTGATAACCGCGTAACCAAGCTCGAAGTGGCAACCGAAGCATTTTCCAAGGACCTTCAAACCGTTTCCACCACCCTTGCCATCAATTACCGCGTGGATTCGGCAAAGAGCTTTCACTTATATAAAAATATCGGCAAGAGCTATGAAGATGTGTTGGTGGTGCCTGCGGTGAATGAAGTGCTCAAGGCGATCACTGCGCAGTACACTGCGGAAGAGAGTGTTACCAATCGTGCCATCATTTCCGATGGGCTGGTGAAAGGGCTGAATGAAAAGCTTAATGCCGATGGCCTTTATGTTACCGATGTGAACATTTTAAACTTTGATTTTTCCGAGGCCTTTATCAATGCCATTGAAGAAAAGCAAGTGGCTCAGCAAAAGCTTTTGAAGGCAGAAACCGAAAAGCAAACTGCCATCACCAATGCCGAAGCCGAAGCCGAAACCGTGCGCATTAAGGCGCAGGCAGAAGCAGAAGCCAATAAGATTGTGAGCGAATCGCTGAATGAATATGTGATCGAAAATAAAAAGATCGAGAAATGGGATGGAAAGCTTCCTCAGGTTCAGGGCGATGCCGATCCTTTGGTTACCATCAATTAAAAAAACGAGCGCAAAAAAAGAAAACCGACCGCACTTTGCGGTCGGTTTTTTATGCTTTGATTATTTTTGATCGAAAGAAGTAAGATCGAGTGTGCCTAAAATTTCATCCTTGCCCTCGCCCACGGAAAGAAGCAGGGTTTTGGCATCGGAAGAGATGGCAAGAGAATTTCCGGGAGTGCCGAATTCGATGGGATAATTTCCTTTTTCTTTGCCTGTTTTCAGATCGAAAATGAAAATGTTTCCGCCCTTTGCGGTCTTTTTTGTGCCGCAGAGGGTTTTGCCGTGTTCATCGGCGATCACCGCCGAAAAAGCCACATCGGAAATCACCGTTTTGATTTCTCCCGTTTCGAGATTGCGATAGCGGTAAAGGGCGCCGCCGTCTTCCAAAAGCAGGGTGAAAAGAACGGCATTTTTGCCCACTCGCAAAAAGGAATCAAATTCAAAATTTTCTTCTTTCAAGGGCGTGTTTTCCCCGTAGCGAAAACTTGCTGTGCCGATGAATTTTCCATCTTTTTGGCGGGCATAGTAGATGGTTTTTTCATCCTTTGAGGTGGCGATCACCGAGGAAAAATCAGAAAGCAGGGCGGTGTTTGCCAAAACATAGCTTTCCCCCAAATCCACGGGCTGAAGAAGCAAAAGATCCTCTTTTTCGGCAAGATAAGAAAGGGAATTATAAGAAAAAGCGTTTTCGAGGAGAAGCTCGTTTTCCGTTTCGATTTTTTTCGAACCGCTTTCTTTCAAAAGGGCAAGATAAAGCCCGTTTTCCGAAAGAATATAGGCGCGATCGCGCTCGGCTTCCCAAACCGAAACGGAATTCAAATCTCCTTCGGCAGAAAGGATGCTCTCGCTCGAGAGGGAGCGCTCGGGGGAAACAAAGCCGCCCGTGAATCCGCCTTCATTTTTGGGATGAAGATAGAAAAAGCCCTCGGATTGATTCAGGTAAAAAAGGCGGGTTTCTTCGCTTTTTCCTTCTTCCACCACAAAGCGGAAAAGAGGGGTGAAGGCATCGGCGGGTTCGGAATTGTTTTTCCCGTTTTCACACGAAAAAAGAAAGGGAAAACAAAGAAGAATGGCAAGAAAAAAAGAGATTTTTTTCATAAAAAACTCCTTGATTTGATGAATCAAGAATAGCATATTTGCGAAAAATATGGTTAAGATTTTGTAAACTTCAAAAAAGGAGCGCAGTATGAACGAGGAAGAAATCCAAACCGAGTGTGAAAAAGAATCCGAAAAAGCAAGAGCCATTCAGGAATTCGGCAGTATTACCACAAAAAATCCCGAGGGGATCCAAACCCTTGTGATTGCAGGGCAAATCGAGGGGCATAGTGTGCTTCCGCCGAGTGTGAAGGCCACGCGCTATGAGCATATTTTGCCGCAGCTTGTGTTTGCGGAGGAGAATCCCGAAATCGAGGGAGTTTTATTTTTGATCAATACCGTTGGAGGCGATGTGGAAGCGGGGCTTGCGATGGCGGAAATGATCAGCGGGATGACAAAGCCCACGGTTTCTTTGGTGCTTGGCGGCGGACATTCCATCGGGATTCCGCTTGCGGTGGCATCGGATATCAGTTTGATTGCGCCCAGTGCCACGATGACGGTGCACCCCGTGAGAATGAACGGGCTTGTTTTGGGCACACCGCAAAGCTTTGAATACTTGAGGAAAATGCAGGAAAGGATTTCGGAATTTGTGGTGGCGCATTCAAAAATTTCAAGGATTCAGCTCGATGAATGGATGGCGGGGCGCCACGATATGGCAACCGATATCGGAACCATTGTGGAAGGAGCCGAAGCGGTGCAGGCGGGATTGATGGATCGGATGGGTTCTCTTTCGGATGCACTGCGCATTTTAAAAGAAGAAATCGGGCGCAGAAAAGCCCAAAATTAAGGCGCTTTTTGAACATTTTCTCTTGACAATAACTCTATATTCATAGTAAAATATAGGGGCATATTGGAAAGTATGTCATTATGAAATCTTGTCCGTGATCGAAAGATCGTAATGAAAAAAGAAGGAGGTGTTCAAGTTACATAATGGAACTCATCATCTATGCAGCCATTGCGGTGCTGACATTGGTGATCGGCTTTATCTGCGGTATGGTTTATCGTAAGCGCATCGCAGAAAAGAAGATCGGCACGGCCGAAGGCCAGGCAGCCAAGATTGTGGAAGATGCCCGCAAAGCAGGCGAACAGAGAAAAAAAGAGCTTCTTTTGGAAGCAAAAGAAGAAGCGCTTCGCAATAAAAACGAAGCAGATCGCGAAATTCAAGAAAGAAGAAACGAAGTTTCCCGCCTTGAAAAGCGCGCCATTCAAAAAGAAGAAAACCTTGATCGCAAAATCGAAAACCTCGAACGCAAAGAAGAAAATTTGGATCGCAAAATGAAGGAAGCCGAAGAAAAGAAGGCCGAACTCGATGCGATGAAAGCCGAAGAGATTGCAGTTTTGGAAAAAATTGCGGGAATCAGCGGCGAAGAAGCCAAAAATATTTTGTTTCAGCGTTTTGAGGAAGCCGCAAAGCACGCGGCTTCGATCCGCATGGCGGAAATTGAATCCGATTTGAAAGAAAATGCGGAAAATAAAGCAAGAGATCTGATCACCTCGGCGATTCAAAGAATTGCCGCAAACCATGTTACCGAAGCCACGGTTTCCGTGGTGAACCTTCCCAACGACGATATGAAGGGTCGCCTCATCGGCCGCGAAGGAAGAAACATCCGCACCATCGAAACCTTAACCGGCGTGGATCTGATCATCGACGATACCCCCGAAGCCATCACACTTTCGAGCTTTGATCCGATGAGAAGAGAAATCGCCCGTCTTACCATCGAAAAACTGATGAGCGACGGCAGAATCCATCCCGCCCGCATCGAAGAAACGGTGGAAAAATCCAAAAAAGAAGTGGAAGCCGCCATCAAGAGCGAAGGCGAGCAGGCAGTGCTTTCTTGCGGAATCCATAGCATGAATTCCGAGCTCATTCGCCTTTTGGGTCGTCTGAAATTCCGCACCAGCTATGGCCAGAATGTATTGAAGCACTCGATCGAGGTTTCTTATATTGCAGGAATGATCGCCGATGAACTCGGCATTGATCCCGCGCAGGCCAGAAGAGCGGGCTTGCTCCACGATATCGGCAAGGCGCTGAACCACGAAGTGGAAGGAAGCCATACCCAGATCGGTGCCGATATTGCCAGAAAATATCGCGAAAATAAAGATATTATCCATGCCATCGAAGCGCACCACAACGACATTGAACCGCAAACCTTGGTTGCTGTGATCGTGCAGGCGGCAGATGCGGTTTCCGCGGCTCGCCCCGGTGCAAGAAGAGAAAATCTGGAATCTTATATCAAACGCCTTCAGAAGCTTGAGGAAATTGCCAATTCCTATAACGGAGTGGAAAAATCCTTTGCCATTCAGGCAGGCAGAGAATTGCGCCTGATGGTGAAGCCCGAAGTGGTGAATGATGAAAATATGGCGATGATCGCGTTTGAGATTGCGCGCAAGATCGAAGCCGAAATGGAATATCCCGGTCAGATCAAGATCCATGTGATCCGCGAATCGCGTGCCGTGGAATACGCCAAATAAAAAAATTAGAAAAGAAAAAGTATGAAAACAAGACCCTTTCGTTTGCTTTGTTTGGGTGATGTGGTCGGAGAAGCAGCCACGCTTTTTCTTCGCAGGGTTTTACCCCGATTTCGAAGCGAAGAGCAGATCGACCTTGTGATCGCAAACGGCGAAAATTCCTCCCGCAGGGGTGGGATTGATCCCGAATCGGCGGAAATGCTGTATGCCGCCGGAGTGGATCTGATTACGACGGGAAATCACGTTTTCAGGCAAAGAAATGTGTATGATTTTCTGGACGGAGCAGGATCCCTGCTCCGTCCTTGCAATTTCCCCGGTTCTTGCCCCGGAAAGGGGTATACGATTCTTTCGCTTTCGGGGATCAGAGTGCTTGCCGTGAATGTGATGGGAACCCTTTTTATGGATCCTTTGGCCTGCCCGTTTGAAACGGTGGAAAAAATTCTGCAAAAAGAAGAAGGCAAATATGATTTTGCTGTTTGCGATATTCATGCGGAAGCCACCGGCGAGAAAAAAGCATTTGCGATGAATTTTGATTCGCGTTTTGCCGCTGTTTTTGGCACCCACACCCATATTCCCACCGCCGATCTTTCGATTTTGCCCGGCGGCACGGGATATATCACGGATCTTGGAATGTGTGGCGGGACAAATTCCGTTTTGGGAATGAAGCCCGAAATTGCCATTCGCAGATATATCACCCATATGCCTGTTTATTATGAGGTGCAAGGAGATGAAATCGAAGCGTGGGGAGCGATGTTTGAAATCGATCCCGCAACGGGAAAATGCCTTGCAACCCGCCAGATCCATCTAACCGAAGAAAATCAGTAAAATCGGAGTGAATATGCTTCTACTTTCTCTGATCAAAAAAGAAAAGCAGTTTTCTCCTTTGATTTCTGCTTTGAAAAAAGAGAAAAAGCCGGTGCTTGTTACGGGAATTGCCTCCTCGATGAAGGAGCTGTTTCCTGCGGCGGTGCTGGAAGAAGCCGACGAAAAAGCTTTGATCTTATTGCCCGATGAAAATCAGGCGATCTCGTTCCACAAAGCCATTTCGTCGGTTTTTCCGCGTGCCCTCTTTTTCCCCGCCAGAGATTTTTCTCTTGTGCGGGTGGATTCGGCGGGTCGTGATTTTTCGGTTCAGCGCCTTTATGCCCTTTCTCGGATTGCCGAGGGGGATTTTGACTGTGTGGTAACCACCTTCGAAGCGGCGTGCCAAGCCACGATGCCGCCCGAGGTGATGACTCGCCATCGAACAAAGCTTTCGGTGGGCGATGAAATTTCCAAGGAAAAAATACTTTCGCTTCTCTCCGATGCGGGCTATCTTTCCTCCCATCGCGTGGAGGGCAAGGGGCAGTTTGCCGCAAGGGGCGATTTGATCGATGTGTTTTTGCCGTCGGAGGAAAGCCCTGTTCGTATTGAACTGTTTGGCGATGAAATCGATGCGATGGGGTATTTCGATATTACCACCCAAAGAAGGGTGGAAAATGTGCAAACCATCACCCTGTCTCCCGCCGAGGAGATCTTCTTTTCCGAATCCGATCGAGAAACTGCGGCGGGATTTTTGCGGGAAGAAAAAGAAAAGACCCTTCCCGAAGAAAAGGAAAAACGCGTGTTTATCCGTTCGCTTTTGGAGCGAATGGAAAATAAAATGGATTTTGCAAAGGATCTTTTTTTGCCGCTTGTATACCGTTTTTCCACCCTCTTTGATTATTTTCGCGAAGGGCTGATTTTCCTTTACGGGCAAAGCGAAGCGGCAGAATCGCTGAAGACTTGCAATCGCCTTTTGGAAGAGGAGATCCGCGCGCTCTTTTTGGAAAACAAAACCATTTTGCCGCCCGAGGATTTAAAGCTCCTTTTGGATTTTGATGCGTTTTCCGAAATCCTTTCCCATCGAAAAACCCTTTTGATGGAAAATTTTTTCGTGGGCAAAAGCCCGATTTCTCCCAGCGGAATTTATTCTTTTGTAACCCGCACCTCCCCCCGAAGCTTTCGGGATTTGGAAGGACTTGCCGAAGAAATTACCTCGCTCCACGAGGAAGGATATAAAACCATTCTTTTGAGCGAAAATTCCTTATCGGCTTCCCATTTGGAGCATTTTTTTGAGGAAAAAAAGATCCCCGCCCGATTTTGCTCGGAAGGGGAAACCGAAATTCCGCAAAACACTGTTTTTTTGGTTCCTTCTTCGGAACAAGGTGCCTCACTGATTCGCGGGGGCTTTGAACTTTCCGATTCGCGCATCGCACTGCTTTGCGATTCTGCATCTCCTGCCACGGTGGCAAAAAAGCGCAGACGCGCTCATAGTTCGGGCAAAGGCGCGAAAGAGAAGATCTTTTCGTATCAGGATCTTGCCGTGGGGGATTATGTGGTGCATCAAGGCCATGGCATCGGAATTTTCCGCGGTGTGGAAAAAATGAAGAGTGCCGACGGCTCAAAAAAAGATTTTATTAAAATCTCTTATGCGGGGAGCGATGTTTTATATGTGCCCTGCGCCAATCTCGATTCTGTTTCCAAATATATCGGAAAGGGAAGCGACGATGAAACGTTAAAACTCAATCGTCTTGGCGGTGTCGATTGGCAAAAAGCCAAATCCCGCGCCAAAGCCGGCGCGAAAGACATTGCCAAAAAGCTGATCGCGCTTTATGCCCAGCGCCAAAAAACAAAGGGCTATGCCTTTTCGGAGGATACTGCTTGGCAGGCGGAATTTGAAGAGGCCTTTCCCTATGGGGAAACCGAAGATCAGCTCCGTGCCACGCGCGAGATCAAAAAGGATATGGAAAATCCCGTTCCCATGGATCGCCTTCTTTGCGGCGATGTGGGCTTTGGCAAAACCGAAGTGGCACTGCGCGGAGTTTTTAAATGCGTGATGGATAATAAGCAAGCCGCGATTTTGGTGCCCACCACCATTTTGGCTTGGCAGCATTATCAAACCATTCTTTCCCGATTCAAGGGGTATCCTGTTCGGATTGAAATGCTATCGCGTTTCCGCACCAAAAAAGAGCAAACCAAAATATTGGAAAAGCTGAAAAACGGGCAGATCGATATTTTGGTGGGAACCCATCGCCTTTTGCAAAAAGATGTGGAGTTTTTCGATCTTGGCTTTCTTGTGATCGATGAAGAACAGCGCTTCGGAGTGGGCCATAAAGAGCGGCTGAAGGAGATGTCGGTTGGGGTGGATGTGCTCACGCTCACCGCCACTCCCATTCCCCGCACAATGAATATGGCACTCGGCGGAATTAAGGATATGAGTCTTTTGGAAGAAGCACCGGAAGATCGCTTCCCCGTGCAAACTTATGTGCTGGAATACGATCGCAATCTGATTTTGGAGGCAATTCGAAAAGAACTCCGCCGCGGCGGTCAGGTTTTTTATCTGCATAACAACATCGAAGAATTGCTTTCGCTCCGGCCTTGGCTCGAGCGGGAATTTCCCGAAGCGAGTGTTGCGGTGTCGCACGGGAAAATGGATAAAGATACCCTTTCGGATATCTGGAAGGATATGATGGAAAAGAATGTGGATATTCTGCTTTGCACCACCATCATCGAAACGGGTGTGGATCTTCCCGATGCAAACACTCTGATTGTGGAAAATGCAGATCGATTCGGGCTTTCTCAGCTTCACCAAATTCGAGGCAGAGTGGGCAGAAGCGATCGCAAGGCGTATGCGTATTTAACCTATCGAAAAGGAAGGGTGCTCAGCGAAATTTCCGTGAAGCGCCTTCAGGCCATTCGGGAATACACCGAATTCGGCTCGGGCTTTCAGATTGCGCTTCGCGATCTTGAAATCCGCGGCGCGGGCGATCTTTTGGGTGCCGAGCAATCGGGGCATCTTGACAGTGTGGGTTATGATATGTTTATGAAGATCCTTTCCGAGGCGGTGCTGGAGGAAAAGGGAGAAACCCTTCCGCCTGCGGTGGAATGCACGGTGGATCTGAATTTAGATGGCTTTATCCCCGAAACGTATGTGCCCTATCCTTCCGAGCGAATGGATTTATATCGCAAGATTGCATCCATCGCCACCGAGGAAGATGCTTCGGATCTAACAGACGAGATGCTCGACCGCTTCGGAGATTTGCCAAAATCCGTGCAGAATTTATTTGATGTGGCGCTTCTTCGCCGCAGTGCGCAAGGAGTATTCTGCGAAAAGATCACCCAAAGAGGAAGAAAAATCACATTTGAATTCCGAGGGATTTCGGAAGAGATCCCCGTGCTTCTTTCGGCGGTATATGCCTCTCGGCTTTCTCTTTCTTTTTCGGGGAATCCGAGCGTTACTCTTTCTTTAAAAGAAAAAGATGATCCGTTAAAAGAATCCTCGGAACTGATTCGCCACGCGGCGCTTTTTTCCGAAGAAATAAAAGATAAGCGAAAGGAATCAAAGCAATGAAACAAAATTCGATTCGCACCATCAGCGCGATTTTGGCGCTTTTGATGCTCACTTGCACCTTTTTCACGGGCTGCTCGGGAGTGGATACCAAAGCGGCGGTGGAATACGAGGGAGCCGAAATTTCCCGCGCGGTATTCCAATATCTTTGCTGCATGGAAAAAACCAATTATTTGTATGAAGCGTATGGGGTAACCTCTTCTCAGATCACCTCTTCTCAGCTTGAAGATAATCCCGCCATTTGGTCGGCAAAAGCAGAAGACGGCTCCACTGTTTCCGATACCTTGAAGAGCCAGGTGCTCGAAGAGGTGAAGCTGATGCTTTATATGAAAAAGGTTGCCGAAGATCAAGGGTATTTCCTTTCTGCCGATCAGAAAAAAATGGTGCAGGCGGAATTTGATAAGATTGTGGAGCAGTATGAGAGCAAAAAGAATTTCAATCTCCAAATGAAAAATTACGGGGTCAATTACGACCAGATGCTCGAATATAACTACTTGCAAACCCTTGCCTATCAAGGCCAAAATCTTCTTTTCGGGGAAGACGGCACGATGAAGATCAGCCAGGAGAATGCGCAGAAGTATTATAAAAACAACTACGCAACGGTTGGCTGTATTTATATCAATACCAAAACCAAAACCTATGCCAACGGAAAAACCGTAGCCCTTCCCGAAGAGGAAAAGAAGGAAAAGGAAGATCTGGCGCAAAGGGTTTATGATCGAATGATGGCGGGCGAAGATTTTGCCGCGCTCTGCCTTGAATTTTCCGATCAGAAAGTGGATGAAGCTTCTGCTTTGAAGGGATATACTTTCAAAAAAGGCGGCTTTGTGAGCGAGGAAATCGAAAACAAGGCATTTGGAATGAAAGTGGGCGAAAAAATAAAAGCAGAAACCTCGGGCGGAGTGTATTTGCTTTATAGAATGCCTCTTGATGGCGCTTATTTTGCCGAGGAAAGCGAAAATATCCTCGCAGAGCTCGAGGAAGTGAAGAAATTTTCGCTGGTTGCGGAAGCGGAAGATCAATTCACCGTAGATGAAGACTTTTTAAACGAACTCGATATTGCCGAAATTTTGCACGTGGTATAAAAAAGAAAACAACCTCGGATTTTCCGAGGTTGTTTTTTTATTTATTTTTTCTTTTCGGAGTGAAATTCTTTGCGATGTTTTCGAATGAAAAGCGCTTTTTTGTGGCAAATGCGCGGGGCGCAAAAAGAATTTCAAGCGGCAAAACGGCAAAGTTTGCGATCAGAATGGCAAAGGCGGCCGCTTCGTGATAAATACCGAAGGCGCGCAAAAGGAAGGTGATCGCGCCGCAAAGGAATCCGAAGGCAATTTTTGCAACGGGAGGAATGGGGCTTGTGGCGGGATCGGTTGCCATAAACACCGCCGCAAAGATCGAGCCGCCGCAAAGGAGCTGAAGAGAAGCCGAAACGGGCGCGAAATGATCGCCGGGGAAGAGAAGACCAAGAAGAAACAGGGTGCCTAGGAAGGATACGGGAATATGCCACGAAACCACTTTTCGAACGAGCAGATATAAAAAGCCCGCCAAAAGAAGGATTGCCGAAACTTCGCCGATGGCGCCTGCGGTGGTGCCGCTTACAAGAGAAGAAAACGAAAGGGCATCGCTCATTTTTTCGCCGCGCAAAAGATCGATCGGGGTGTTTTCGGCCAAAGATTCAGAAAGCGAAACATCCGATAGATGAATCCGGAAGGCGGAAAGCTTGGTGAAGGGCTCGGTGAATCGGGTGATGAATCCCGAAAACAGGGCAAAGAGAAGCACTCTTGCGGAAAGCGCGGGATTGATCAGATTTTTGCCGATGCCGCCGAAGAGGGCTTTGGTGATCACCATCGCAAAAATCGCACCGATGGGCAGAATCCAAAGCGGCGCGGAAACAGGGAGTGAAAGTGCCAAAAGAAGGCCCGAAACCACCGCGGAAAAATCGCCGATGGTGAGGGGGCGCTTTGCAATCCCTTGAAAAAGGGCTTCGCTGCCAACACAGAAGAAAACGCTTGTGAGGGTGAGGATCAAAGCGCGCAGACCAAACACATAAATTCCCCAAATGAGCGCGGGGCTGAGCGCGATACACACATCCAGCATAATCGAGCGGGTGGTATCTTCGTGCCGAATATGAGGCGCGGCGGAGGTGGAAAAATCCATGCCGTTTTCTCCTTTCTAATCGTTTTTCTCTTCCGAAAGAAGAGCTTTTCCCTCGCGGATGAATTCCGAAAGATCGATTCCCGCGGGGCAGATATAGGTGCAACATCCGCATTCATTGCAGATGGGGAGATTGAATTTTTTCAAAATCAAAGTGTTTTTCTTTTCCACCGCTCTTAAAAACATAGAGGGAACCAAACGCATCGGGCAGGAAGAGGCACATCTTCCGCAGTGAATACAGTTTCCTTTTTTCTTATTTTTTGCGGTGAGGGCAAGAATGGCGCCCACTTCTTTGGTAACGCTCACTTCTGCCGATTTTTGGGCTTTTCCCGTGATCGGGCCGCCCGCCAAAAGAAGATCGGGCTTACCCTTGAGCCCGCCGCAACGGCTGATCACTTCTTGAAAAGAGGTGCCGATGGGAACGAGCAGATTTGCGGGATTTTTGATGCAATCGCCGCTCACGGTAACAAAGCGGGAAACGGAAGGGAGCCCCGTAACAAATGCACGATAAAGCGCCCAGCAGGTTTCTGCGCTGAAAACCACCGCGCCCGCATCGGAATAAAAGGCGTCTTCGGGGATTTCTTTTCCCAAAAGGGCATAGATGAGCTGGCGCTCATCGCCCTGCGGATATTTTTCATCAAATGCGGCCACGGAAAAGCTTTCGCTTTTGCCGAGAAGAGTTTGCAGGCGATCGATGATTTCTTCTTTTCTTTTTTCGATGGCAAACACGGTTTTTCCCGCGCCGATTGCCTTCATCAGAATTTTTGCACCGCCGATCACTTCTTCTGCTTTTTCTGCCATCACGCGGGTGGTGGCGGTGAGATACGGCTCGGAATCGATGCCGTTGATGATAATAAGATCGGCTTTGTTTTGCGATAAGCGAATTTTTTCTGCCGCGGGGAATGCCGCGCCAAGCCCTGCAAGGCCCTTGGTTTCAATAAAATCAATCAGATCCTTTGGATCGGCTTTTGCGATGGGGGTGGAAAAGGGCATCACCGAGGGGTGCAGTTCTTCTTTGAAATCGTTTTCAATCCAAACACAGATCGATTCGCCGAATGGGGTGGCGCCGTTTTCAATTTTGGAAACCGTGCCGGAAACACTTGCGTGCACGGAAAGGGAAATTCCCTCTGCGGCAACGGCAATCACTTGCCCTTTCAAAACGCGATCGCCCACATTCACAATACATTTTGCGGCGGTCCCTTTGTGTTGAGATAAAGGGATGCACACAAAAGCGGGGGCGCGCATTTCTTCGATGGGATTTTCCGCGCTGAGTTTGATAAGCTCGGGCTCAATGCCGCCGCGAAAGCTGAATGCCATAATGTTCTCCTTGATTTCTTTGGTTTGATGCTTTTATTTTACCACAAAATCGGATTTTGTTCAATATTTTTTTGTTTGCCGCAAAAAAGGAAAATCCCTTTGCGATGCCGCAAAGGGATTTTGAATTAAACTCTTCTGATTTTTTTGGTGGTGGTTTTTTCGAATTCCGTATCGCGGATTCTGATTTTGGTTACCTGCTTATACATCGGAAGCGCGGCGGTGAGAGCGCGGATATCGGCAAGGATTTTGGCTTCGTCGGGAGTGGAATCCATTTCCTTGAGCTTTTCCTTGGAAAGGAATACTTCCGCCAAAAGCACGGTTTTTTCTGCTTCGTCTTTTTCGCCTTTCACCACAACTTCTGCGATGTAGGGAACATTCATAATATAATTTTCGAGTTCTTCCGGATACACGTTTTTGCCGTTGTCTAATACGATCAGGTTCTTGCAACGACCCGTGATGGAAAGATAACCGCGAGAATCAATTTTGCCAAGATCGCCCGTGTGGAACCAGCCGTTTTGCAGAGCGTTTTCGGTGGCTTCGGGATTTTTATAATATCCCATCATCACGGTTTTGCCTTTCACAAGGATTTCGCCCGTGCCGTCTTCCGCGGGAGAATCGATCTTCACTTCAAGGCAGGGAAGAGGCATACCAACGGTTTCGGGATCGGCATATTTATTGTTGCGGTTCACGCTCACCAAGGGGGAGCATTCGGTGATGCCATATCCCTGACAAACGGTGATACCAACGGTTTCAAAAAACTGAATGACTTCTGAGCGAAGGGGAGCGGCGCCCACAACCATAAGGCGAAGCTTTCCGCCGAATACTTCATGAAGCTCGGCAAAGAGCTTTCTTCTCACATCGATTCCGAATTTGAGAAGAAGATTCGAGATCTTGGCACCCTTCTGGAAGGTTTCCCATTTGCCCTTTTCTTCCATATTGGCACGGATCTTTTTATAAAACATTTCAAGGAATGCGGGAACCAGATAAATAAAATCGGGCTGATAGGTTTTCAGGTTCTTCAGAATGGCGGCAAGCGAATCGTTGATACAGGTAACCGCATGGCGGTGCAGATATACCAAAATGCCAACCACTGCTTCGTAAGTATGGTGATAAGGAAGCACGGAAAGTCCAACGGTGAGAATATCGGCAACCTGAAGTCCGTGATATACTTCACACACAAGGTTTTCTTCCGAAAGCATAACTCCCTTTGCAATGCCCGTGGTGCCCGAGGTATAAACGAGCATTTTGAGGGCTTTGGGATCGGATGCGGTCATATAATCGGTATAGCCCGTAAATCCATCGGCAAGAAGGGCTTTGCCTTTTTGCATCAAAAGGGAGAACGAGAGGAATTCGCCTTCATCTTCTTCGCGATCAAATCCGATGAAATAGCGAACATTGGGAAGAAGATCTCTTTTTTCGTGCATCAGATTTTCAAAACGCTTGGAATAGAATACCACGGAAGCATCGCCGTTTGCCAAAACATAAAACATATCATCGGGCGGAAGCTCTTTATCCACCGGAAGATATACCCCGCGCGACATCAGCACGGTAAGATACACATTGATCCAGTTGTAGCTATTTTCGGCAACGATGGCGATATGCTCCTGATCCACTCCCAGATCGGCAAGGGCACTGCCCAGAGCGCGCACATCCTGACCGAATTCGCGGAAGGTAACTTCCTGAATTTCCTGCTTTGCATTTTTATGCTTATACGCGATCTTATCGGGGCACTCAGCTTCTGCCTGAAGCAAAATATCAACAATGCGATTGATTTTGGAGACCTCGTTTAAAGGGGTCATTTTGAATTTTTTAGCCATAACATCCTCTTTTCATCTAGTTTCTGAAACTATGTTATCAGATTTTGGTATCGGTGTCAATAGGTTTTACTCTTTTTTCTTTTTGGTTTTTAAATCTTGACGAAAAAACCAAACTGTGCTATGCTTACATTATAAATGAAAATGAGCAAAAAATCAAGGAGATCGTGATGGAACGAAAAATTCCTCATCCGCCTGCGGTGCCCGCATGGACGGATTTCACAGAGATTGAACTTTATATGGATCAGGTGATCGGGGTGATGGAAAAATATCTCTCGCCCTTTTTTCCCGATGAAGAAAAGTGCATCACCGCCACGATGATCAATAACTATGTGAAGCAAAAAATTCTTCCTCCTCCGCAGAATAAGCGCTATTCCCGCTCTCATTTGGGAAATCTTTTTATGATCTGCATTTTAAAGCGCTTTATGCAGCTTTCCGATATTAGCTTGCTTCTTTGGCAGCTTTGCGGAAAAGCGGGAGAAGAGAGTGCCTATACTCTTTTTCGCGAGGAGCTGATCGATTCGCTTCGCATTGTGTTTGAAGGAAGCGAAAGAAAGGGCGATGTGCCCAAAGATCGCGCGCATCGCGTGCTCCGCACCTGCACAGATGCGGTTTCCTCCATTTTATATTCCCGCATCGCTTTTTTGGAGGCGGATTGGAAAAAGCTGATCCCGCCCGAAGAAAAGGAAGAGAAAAAGGAAAAAAAGGCGAAGGAAAAAGAAAAGAAGGAACCCAAAGAGAAAAAAGAAAATAAAGAAAAAGAAAAGAAATCCAAAGAAAAAAAGAAAAAAGCATAAAAAAGCACCGCAAATCGATTTGATTTGCGGTGTTTTTCTTAGTCGTTATAAATGCGCTCGATTTGGGTGAAGCCGTCTTCCATCAAACGATCGATCTGGAATTTGGCATTCTTTTTCAAGGGGAGCACGGTAACTTTTTTGCCTTCTTCGCGAAGTTTTGCCGCCTTCAAGAAGATTTCCTGCAATTTTTCTTCGCTCATTCCGCCGGCAACAAGAAACGCGATGGCTTCTTGGGAGTTTTCGGCTGCTTCTTCGGCGCGATCGCGCAAGATGGTGATGATGCGCTCAAATCCGATGGAAAATCCGCAAGCGGGAACATTCTGACCCGAGAATTTCCCGATCATTTCATCGTATCTGCCGCCGCCTGCGATGGAGAAATTATATTCATCGAGCTTCACTTCAAAGATGGTGCCCGTATAATATCCCATGCCGCGAACGAGGGTGGGATCGAATTTTAAATTGGCTTCTTCAGGCAAGGTTTTTCTCACGCAAGAAAGAATGGTATCGAGCCCTTTTGCCACTTCGGGGGATAAAAATTCTTCGGATAAAAAGCCGCAGAATTCCGAAACCGAGCTTCCCATTTCTTTTTCGAAAAAGGCGGTATAGGCATTCACAGCGCCTTCTTCCAGCCCTTCTGCCAAAAGCTCTGCCTTTACTCCCTCCACCCCGATTTTATCGAGTTTATCGAGGATGATAAACACATTCTCGAGCTTTTCTTCGGGAAAGCCCACGGAAAGTGCCATGGCGCGAAGGATTCTGCGATCATTAACATGAATGGTGAAGCCGCCGAGATTTGCGCTCTTTAAGAGCTTGCCGAGCATTCCGCCCGTGGCCCCGATCAGTTCGATTTCGGCCAAAATGGAAGCATCGCCCAAAATATCAATATCGCACTGGGTGAATTGGCGGAAACGGCCTTTTTGGGGCTGATCGGCGCGCCAAACATTGCCGATCTGCATTGCCTTGAAAGGAGAGGGCAGGGTGGCGGAATTGGCGGCATAAAAGCGGGAAAGGGGAAGGGTGAGATCATATCGCATGCCGGAATCGGCAAGATCATCGCCTTTTTCAAGCGCGCGGGAAAGCGCGGCACCGCGCTTTAATACTTTGAAAATGAGCTTTTCGTTTTCGCCGCCTTGCTTGCCCGTGAGGTTTTCAATATGCTCCATGCACGGAGTTTCGATTTCGCGGAAACCGAAGGTGGCATAAGTTTCGCGGATCATGGAAAGCACCTTTTGGCGCAATTCCATTTCGCGCGGCAGAAAATCGTTCATTCCCTTAACGGGGGTTTTTACAAATCCCATAATATTCCTCCAAAAAGATTACATTCCCGTTACGGCGGAAATCACCGCAAATACCACGGGAAGGGTGAACACGGAAAGCAAAACCGAAACAAAGCAATGCTTTGCATTTTCGGAAGCATCTTTCCCAAAACTTTCGGGAAAGACCACGGTGTTGAGCCCCATCGACATGGAAAGCCCAACCAGCGGCAGAGCAAGGAAAATGCCGCGAAGGTGCAAAAGATACATAAAAATTCCAAACAAAGAGGGAATTCCAATCAGGCGGATGAAGCTATAAAGATACGAGCGGGGGGAAGAAAGAAGATTGGCAAACTTCATCGCACCGAGCACAATACCCGCAGAAAGCATGGAAGCGGGGCTCATGCAAGCGCCGAGCGCATCGGCGGCATCGGCAAGAAAGGCGGGAAGGCGAATGCCCGAAAGCCCGAGCACAATGCCCAGATAATAGCTGATCATTACGGGGGAAAAAAGAATTCCTTTGAGGGAAAATTTTTGCTTTTTTTCCATAAAAAGCCCGTAGCCGTAGCTATAAAGCACGATATTAAAGGGGATGCAGTAAATCAGAAACTGCGCCAGTACCTCATCGCCGAAAACGCCCTGCACCACGGGATACCCGAAATAACCCGTATTGGCAAAGGTGAGCGCATAGCAAAGGGATTTTTTTTCGAAATCGCTTCTGCCGAGGCGAAAAGCAAGAAAGCGCCCGAGCAAAACCGCACAAACAACAGTTGCCGCCGAAATCAAAAGAAGGGTGGAATTGCTTTTTAATTTTTCCATGGTGAAATTCTGCGGAAGGGTGCTTAAAATATAGGCGGGGGAGAATAAATTTGTGGTGAGCAGGGAAAGAATGGTTGCCGTATCGCGAGAGAGCTTTTCTTTTTTTCTCAGAAAAAAGCCGATGAAGATGATGGTGAGAAGAAAGGCAACCTTTTGCAAGGTTAAAAGAAAGACCTGCATTTGAAACATAAAAAACCTCAAATGTTTAGCATATTCATACCTCTCCATTATAAGAGCAAAGCCCTTCTTTGTAAAGCGAAAGAGCAGTGATTTTACAAATTTTATAAAAAAATTGACGATTTCGGGGAGTAAAACGCCAAAAAAGGGGAGTTTTTTCGCTAATTTTATTGACTTTAGGGTGAAAAAATGATAATCTAATTCTGCATGAAATATAAATAGGAAACGCGTTGAGGAAGAGAAGTAAATTTGCAGGGTTCTTTCCAGAGAGCCGTCGGTTGGTGAAAGGCGGTAAAGAATGGCAGATTGAATACCCTTCGGAGCGGCTTTTTTGAACATTGCAGTAGGAAAAGACGGGTGCGCCCGATACCGCGCGGGGAGTTTCCCGTTGAGGCCGCTTCGGCGGCGAATATGAGGTGGTACCGCGATTTTCGCCCTCTGCTTTTTGGCAGTAGGGCGTTTGTTTTTTATTGAAAAAGGAGTTTTTTATGGCAATTACCGATTTTTTGGAACGCAACGCGCGCCTGTTTGGTCAGGAGTGCGCTTTGGTGGAATTAAGCCCTACCGAGGAGCGCGATCAAGGGGTTACCTGGCGCGATTTCAAGCTCATTGAAAGTGCGGCAGATGCGCCCTATCGCAGAGAAATTTCTTGGCGCGATTTTGATCGCAGAGCCAATCGTTTTGCCAATCTTTTGCTGAGCCGCGGCTTTGCAAAAGGAACCAAAGTGGCGCTTCTTTTGATGAATTGCCTTGAGTGGCTTCCGCTTTATTTTGGAATTTTGAAGGCGGGCTGTATTGCTGTGCCCATGAATTTCCGTTATTCGAGCGATGAAATCAAATATTGCCTTGAGCTTGCCGATGTTTCGGTTTTGGTGTTTGGCCCTGAATTTGTGAGCCGTATGGATCCGATTGTGGCAGAGCTTTCCGAAGTGAAAACATTCTTTTTCGTTGGGAAAAATGTGCCCGAATATGCCGAGGACTGCCTTGGCGTGATGGGCTTTTGCTCTTCCTCTGCGCCTCCCGTGAAGCTGGAGGATGATGATTATGCCGCGATTTACTTTTCTTCCGGCACCACGGGATTCCCCAAAGCCATTCTTCATAATCACGGCGGTCTTGTGGCTTCTTGCCAAACCGAGCAGAACCATCACGGTCAAACCAAAGACGATGTGTTTCTTTGCATTCCCCCGCTTTACCACACGGGTGCAAAAATGCACTGGTTCGGATCGCTTCTTTCGGGAAGCCGTGCCGTGCTTTTGCGCGGGGTGAAGCCCGAATGGATTTTGCGCGCCGTAACCGAAGAAAAATGCACGGTGGTATGGCTTCTTGTGCCGTGGGCGCAGGATCTTCTCGATGCGGTGGAATCGGGCAGAATCAAAATGGAGGATTACCTTTTGGATTCTTGGCGATTGATGCACATCGGTGCTCAGCCCGTGCCTCCGAGCTTGATCCATCGCTGGCTTGCGCTTTTCCCCCATCATCAGTACGATACCAACTATGGCCTTAGCGAATCTCTTGGACCGGGTTGTGTGCATCTTGGGGTGGAAAATGCCAATAAAGTGGGCGCGATCGGAAAACCGGGTTATCTTTGGGAAGCCAAGATTGTGGATCCCGCCGGAAAAGAAGTGAAAGCCGGCGAAGTGGGCGAACTTTGCGTGAAGGGCCCCGGTGTGATGCTCTGCTATTATAAAAATCCCGAAGCCACCGAAGAAGTGCTCAAAGACGGCTGGCTTTATACGGGCGATATGGCAAAAACCGATGAAGATGGATTCATTTTCCTGGTTGACCGCAAAAAAGACGTGGTGATTTCGGGCGGAGAAAATCTTTATCCCGTTCAGATCGAAGATTTTCTGCGCGCCAATGAAAAAATCAAAGACGTGGCGGTGATCGGCCTTCCCGATGCTCGTTTGGGTGAGGTGGCGGTTGCCATTGTGGAAGCAAAGGAAGAGGAGAATCTCACCGAAGAAGAAATTTTCGCGTTTTGCGAAGGTCTTCCCCGTTATAAGCGCCCGAAGAGAATCTTTTTCGATCGGATTCCGCGCAATCCCACGGGCAAAATCGAAAAGCCCGTTTTAAGAGAAAAATACTGCAAGGGAAGTCTTGTGGAAGTGCAGATCAAAGGATAAAATGTGGCGCTGAAAATTCCATGCCGCTTATCTTTTTTGGCTGTGGTATTTGCGGGCTATGGGATCTTGTTTTGATCCCGATTGCGAGGATTCTTGCCGAAAAGCCCGATGAAAATCATCGAAATCAGATCTTCTCTTGCCGAAAAAAGGGATCGTTTACCGCAAACATTCGATCAGAGAAGAAAAAGGAGAAAATAAATGAAAAAATTGATGCTTGGCAACGAAGCGGTTGCCCGCGGTCTTTTTGAGGCCGGTTGCAGTTTTGTTTCGAGCTATCCCGGCACTCCCAGCACCGAGATCACCGAAGCAGTGGCAAAATATGCCGAAATTTATGCCGAATGGGCACCCAATGAAAAAGTGGCAATGGAAACCGCTTTCGGTGCTTGTCTTGCAGGGAAAAGAAGCTTTTGCGGAATGAAGCACGTGGGGCTGAATGTTGCCGCAGATCCGCTTTTCACCATTTCCTATACCGGAGTGAATGCCGGTATGATCATCGCAGTGGCAGACGATGCGGGAATGCACTCTTCTCAAAATGAGCAGGATTCCCGTCATTATGCGCGCGCTTCGAAAATTCCGATGCTCGAGCCCGCCGATTCTGCAGAGGCAATTTCATTCGTGAAGAAAGCGTATGAAATTTCCGAGAAATTCGATACTCCCGTGCTTTTGAAAATGTGCACTCGCGTTTCCCATTCCCAAAGCGTGGTGGAAGAGGGCGCGAGAATCGAAGCTGTGAAGGAATATGAAAAGAATCCTCAAAAATATATTATGATGCCCGGCAATGCCAAAAAGCGCCATCCGATTGTGGAAGCGCGCACCGCGGCGCTCACTTCATTTGCCGAAGAATCGGATTTAAACCGAATCGAAGAAGGAAAGAGCAAGAAAATCGGCTTCCTTTCTTCTTCCACCTCGTATCAGTATGTGCGCGAGGTATTCGGCGATGAATATCCCGTTTTCAAACTCGGTATGATTTGGCCCATGCCCGTGGAAAAGATTCGCAAATTTGCCGCCGAAGTGGAAAAGCTTGTGGTGGTGGAAGAACTCGACGGATTCATCGAAGAGCACGTTCGCGGGCTCGGGATTGATGTGGTTGGAAAAGAAATCTTTTCCAATATCGGCGAATTCAGCCAGAATCTGGTTGCAGGGCTTATGGAAAGAGAAGTTCCCGAAGGAAAGGCGCTTGCCGAAGAAATTCCCCAGCGTCCGCCCGTGATGTGTGCCGGTTGCCCCCACAGAGGACTTTTCTATACCCTCGTGAAAAATAAAATCACCGTGCTTGGTGATATTGGATGCTATACCCTCGGTGCGGTGCCCCCGCTTGCGGCTCTGGATACCACCATTTGCATGGGCGCTTCGGTTTCGGGTCTTCATGGTTTTGTGAAGGCGCAGGAAGGCAAGGCAGATGGAAAGACGGTTGCGGTGATCGGCGATTCCACCTTTATGCACTCGGGAATCACAGGCCTTGTGAACATTGCATACAACAATTCCAATTCCACCGTGATCATTGTGGACAACTCCATCACCGGCATGACCGGTCATCAGCAGAATCCCACCACGGGCATGAATTTGAAGGGCGATGTGGCGGCAAAAGTGGATCTGGAATCGCTTTGCCGTGCTTGCGGAATCGAAAGAGTGAGAGTGGTGGATCCGTATGATCTTGCCGAAACCGAAAAGGTGATTTTGGAAGAGCTTGGCGTTGCCGCTCCTTCCGTGATCATTTCCAGAAGACCTTGTGCGCTTTTAAAATATGTGAAGCATCAAGGCCCTATCGCGGTGAATTCGGAAAAATGTGTTGGCTGTAAGGCCTGCATGAAGATCGGTTGCCCTGCGATCAGCGTGAAAAATAAAAAAGCCATGATCGATAACACCCTTTGCACAGGTTGCGGTGTTTGCACCCAGCTTTGCAAATTCGGGGCGCTGTAAAGGAGGCAAAAATGGAAACTAAAAATATTATGATCGTTGGTGTGGGCGGACAGGGAAGTCTGCTTGCCTCCAAACTTTTGGGTCGTCTTCTTCTCACCCGCGGATACGATATTAAGGTGTCTGAAGTTCACGGAATGAGCCAGCGCGGCGGCAGTGTGGTAACTTATGTGCGCTTTGGCGATCAGGTATATTCTCCCGTGATCGATAAAGGTCAGGCCGATTTTATTGTTTCGTTTGAACTGCTGGAAGGCGCTCGCTGGACCGAATATTTGAAAAAGGGCGGGAAAATGGTGGTGAACACCCAAAAAATCAATCCTATGCCCGTGATCATCGGTGCCGCGGAATATCCCGAAAATCTTGATCAAAAAATCAAGGAAGCGGGAATTGATCTGGATGCTTTCGATGCCCTTTCTTTGGCAGTGGAAGCGGGAAGCGCCAAAGCGGTGAATATTGTGCTGATGGGCAAGCTTTCCAAGTATTTTGATTTTTCTGAGGAAGAATGGATGAAAGCCATAGAAATGAGCGTGCCCGCAAAATTCCTCGAACTCAATAAAAAGGCATTCCTTCTCGGAAGAGAGGCATAAAAGGAGAAACCATGAAACGTTATTATCAGCCCGAAATTGAAACGGCTTCGCGCGATGAGATTCGCGCACTCCAATCCGAGCGCCTTGTGAAGCAAGTGCAGCACGTTTGGGAGAATGTGCCCTATTACCGCAAAAAAATGGAAGAAAAGGGAATTACCCCTGCCGATATTCGCGGCGTGGAAGATCTTCATAAGCTTCCCTTTTTAACCAAAGACGATTTAAGACAGGCCTATCCTTATGGCCTTATGGGCAAGCCCGTGAAGGATTGTGTGCGCATTCATTCCACTTCCGGCACCACGGGAAAAAGAGTGGTGGCATTCTATACCCAACACGATATTGATCTTTGGGAAGATTGCTGCGCCAGAGCCATTATGGCAACGGGCTGTGATGAAAACGATGTGTGCCAAGTTTGCTATGGCTACGGCCTTTTCACAGGCGGCTCGGGGCTTCACGGCGGATCTCATAAGGCAGGGTGCCTAACCCTTCCGATGTCTTCCGGCAACACCGACCGTCAGCTTCAATTTATGGTGGATTTGGAATCGACCCTTCTTTGCTGCACCCCTTCCTATGCCGCCTATCTTTCCGAATCGATTGCCGAAAGAGGGCTTCGCGATCAGATCAAATTGAAAGCGGGCATTTTTGGTGCGGAAGCTTGGAGCGAAGAAATGCGCCACGAAATTGAAAAAGGGCTTGGCATCAAGGCCTATGATATTTATGGACTCACCGAAATCTCCGGCCCCGGTGTGGCTTTTGAATGTGAAGAGCAAACGGGTATGCACGTGAATGAAGATCACTTCATCGCCGAGATTATCGATCCGGAAACAGGCGAGGTTTTGCCGGAAGGCGAAAAAGGCGAGCTTGTGTTTTCTTGCATCACCAAAGAAGCATTTCCGCTTTTGCGCTATCGCACCCGTGATATTTGTGTGCTTTCCCGCAAACCCTGTTCTTGCGGCAGAACCCATGTGAAAATGACAAAGCCCATGGGCAGAAGCGATGATATGCTGATTGTGAAGGGCGTGAATGTGTTCCCAAGCCAGATCGAAACGGTTTTGATCGAGCAGGGTTATCAGGCAAACTATCAGATCATTGTGGATCGAGTGAATCATTCCGATACTTTGGAAGTGCAGGTGGAAATGACTCCCGATAAATTCACCGATTCGCTTTCCAAGATTTCGGAAATGGAGAAAAAGCTTGTGGAATCGCTCAAAACGATGCTTGGAATTTATGCCAAGGTCAAGCTCGTTGCTCCCAAATCCATTGCAAGAAGCGAAGGCAAGGCCGTTCGCATTATTGATAAGCGTAAGATTTAAGGAGGGTATTATGACCGGTATTCATCAGATTTCAGTATTTTTGGAAAACAGAGCGGGTTCTCTTTCCGAAATTACCCGCGTGCTTGCCGAAAGCGGAGTGAATCTTCGCGCGCTTTCCATTGCCGAAAGTGCAGATTACGGTGTGCTTCGCATCATTGCCGACGATGCCGAAAAAGCAACTTCCACCCTTTTGGAAAACGGATGCGTGCTTTCAATGACCCCTGTTACCGTGGTTGGAGTGCCCGATGAACCTGCGGGACTTTCCAAGCTCCTTTCCATTCTGGAAGAAAAAAATGTGAATATTGAATATATGTATTCGCTTTTCACTCATATCGGCGGAAAGGCCTATATGGTATTCCGTCTTGCCGATGAAAAGGAATTTTTGGAAGCCGTTTCGGCTCATGGCCTTTCCCTTGCCACCAAGGAAGAACTCGGACTCAAATAAATGTTTGCATCAAAAAAGACCGCAGAATTTTCTGCGGTCTTTTTTTGATTTAGTATTTTGAAATAAATCTTGCTTTTTGCATGGCAAACACAATCGCGGGAATCAGAAGAAGCTGAATCAGAATGCCCCAAAGAGAAGAGGCAACGGTTTGGGTGATCACCATTTCCAGATAGAATTCATTTTCGGGATTGAATACGCTGAGGGCGAATTGTGCAACACCCCAAGCAAGCCGCCCGAAAAACTGGGCGCAAAGAAGGGAGATGAAAATTCCAAACGGCTTTTTGGGAAGATGCCGATAGAAAAAGCCGGCGGCAACTCCGTACACAAAAAGCTCAATCGCCATGCGAATCGCTGCGGGATAAAAAATCGGGGCTTGAAAGAGAAGCGAGCGAAGGATCGGAGCAACCAAGCCCACCACACCGCCCCAAACAGGGCCTGCGATAAACCCGCAAAGAAATACGGGAAAGTGCATCGGGGCAAACTGCTGACCGATTTCGGGAATGCTTCCTGTTAGAAAGGGGAGCATGATGCAAAGTGCCAAGCACACCGCGGCATACACAATGCTGCGCACTTCAACTGTTTTTCTGCTTTTCATTGAAATTTCCTTTATTTTTTCTTTTTTTCCATCTTATCATTCTTGGTATTCCTTGTCAATTCCCGATGACACAAAAAACAGGGGTATCTCATAGAATAAAAAAGAAAAATGGATTTGAAAGGAGATTTTTATGCCTCAAGGAAGCTTATTTGTTACCGTTCGCACAGCAGATAGCGCGTTTCCCGTGCAGGAAGCGGAGGTGATTATTACCACTCCCGAGGGAGTCGAAATCGGAAGGGATCGGGTAACTTCCCAAAACGGTTCGGTTTCAAGGGAATTTTTGATCGAAGCGCCCGAAAGAGAGCTTTCCCTTTCGCCGGGGGAAGCGCTTCCGTATTCTGTGGTGGATGCAAGGGTGGAGGCGTTTGGTTTTTACACCTTCCTGATTCGCGGGATTCAGATTTTTGCGGGGGAAAAGAGTGTGTTGCCCGTGGAAATGATTCCGCGCGGCGCAAGCTCTGAAGATGAGGTGCTCGAATACGAAATCGGCCCCCATGCGCTTCGCACAACCCCCGAAAACAGGATTGAAGGACCCGATGGCACGGAGCGGGTGCTTTCGCAGGTTTTCATTCCCGAAAAGATCACGGTGCATTTGGGAACTCCCGCTTCTTCCGCTTCGAATGTGAGTGTGCCTTTTATTGATTACATCAAAAACGTGGCTTCGAGCGAGGTTTATCCCACTTGGCCGGAAAACAGCTTGAGAGCCAATATCCTCTGCCAGATTTCATTTGCTTTAAACCGCATTTTCACCGAATGGTATCCGTCGAGAGGATATAATTTCAATATCACCAATTCCACTGCCTATGATCAGTATTATGTTTACGGCAGAAATATTTTCCAGAGCGTTTCCACGATTGTGGATGAAATTTTCAATCAATATATCCGCCGCCCCGGCAGAATCGATCCGTTTTTTGCGGAATATTGCAACGGCACCACAGTTACTTGCGCGGGCCTTTCGCAGTGGGGCACGGTAACCCTTGCCAATAACGGCAGAAGTGTGCTTGAAATTTTGCAATTTTATTATGGCGATGTGGAGATTGCGGAAACAAACATTATCCGAGCCATTGAAAGCTCTTATCCCGGTTCTCCTTTGCGGGTGGGCTCTTCGGGAAGAGCGGTGCGCACCATTCAGGAGCAGCTCAATCGAATCCGAGTGAATTACCCTTCCATTCCCGCAATCAGCCCTGTGGACGGAGTGTTTGGCAGGCAAACAGAAAATGCAGTGCGCGCCTTTCAGCGCATTTTTGATCTTACCGCCGATGGGGTGGTGGGAAAGAAAACCTGGTATCGCATTTCCTATATTTATGTGGCAGTTAAGCGCCTTGCAGAGCTCAATAGCGAAGGAGAGCGCCCGCAATACGACGACAATGCCTTCCCCGGAATTCTGCGCCTTGGCGATACGGGTACGGCAGTGCAAAATCTGCAGTTTTATTTAAAAACCCTTGCCGCCTATAATCCCTTTTTGCGCGATGTTACCATTGATGGCTTTTTCGGTGCAGAAACACAAGATGCGGTGCGCGCGTTTCAAAAATTATATGGGCTCGCGCAAGACGGAGTGGTGGGCGAATCCACTTGGAATCGGATTGTTGCGGTGTATCTCGATATCACCGAGGGGGGCGATCTTGTGCTGAAGCCCTATCCCGGAAGGGTGATTCGTCAGGGATCTTCGGGCGAAAATGTTTTATATGTGCAAATGCTCCTCAATCGCACAAGGCCTGTTTTTGTAACGATTCCGAAACTCGAGGAAGATGGCATTTTCGGCACCGGAATGAGAAGCGCGGTGCGCGAATTTCAGCGCCTTTTCGGGCTGAATGATGATGGCGTGGTTGGCAGGGATACTTGGAATGCCCTCAATCGGGTGTATGGTTCGGTGGTTTCGGGCTGTCTTGATAACGGTGAAACCGTGGGCGGCAGAATCCTCCGCTACGGCTCTTCGGGAAACGATGTGCGGGTTTTGCAGAATCAGCTCAACACCGTTGGCACATCGCTTTCTCCCATTCCCACCGTGGTTGCCGATGGGGCATACGGCAGAAGAACCGAAGAGGCAGTGCGGATTTTTCAGCGCATTTTCGGGCTCACCGCAGATGGGGTGGCAGGTCAGGCCACGCGAACCCGCCTTCTTGCCATTTTCCGCGCGGTGGAGGCGGGATGCCTTCCCCGCAGAGGGCAGAGGGATCTTGAACTCCCGTTTTCTTTGGAGCCGAGGGGAGAAGAAAGGGCAATCGAAAGAAGCGAAATTTCGGAAGAAGCTTTGGATTGGAAAAAGGAATTTTTATCGGCAGAGCCGTTTCTTCCGAGGCAAGAGCTTTTCACGGAAGAAATCGGATTTCTTCCGCTTGCCCCCGGCAGCACGGGACCGCACGTGAAACGATGCAAGGATGCGCTTGCGGAATGGGGCTATTTATCCCACGGGGCAATCGGTGAAAATATGCTCTATGGCCCCGCCACCACGCGCGCGGTGATGGAATTTCAGATGGATCGCGGCATCCCCGCAAGCGGCATTGTGGATCAGATCACTTGGGAAAGACTTTTTTCGTGAAAGAAAAAGAAAAAGCAGAGATTACTCTGCTTTTTTCTTTTTTGGTTTTTCTTTTTTGATTGCGGATTCGATCGAACGGATTGCGCCGTTTTCATCGGTGCGGATGCGGGCGCGCGGGATGAATTTTCGATCCTCGAAAGGGGAAAAAGCGCTGCATAAAAGATAGGCGCCCTCATCTTCCTTCCAAGCAATGCCGCCAAACATCACCCCTTTATGATCCTTTTTTGCTTCTTCTTTCAAAAAGGAATAAAAGGCAGTTTCTATTTTTTTGGCAAAAAGAGAAAATTCGGAATCGGCGATTAATTTCGGCGCGGGGGAAAACGAAAAAGCAACGGTGCTTTTTTCTTTGATTTTTCCTCTTGAGGAGGGGGGGATCTCCTCGATTTTTTCCGTGCTCTTATTTTTTATCGGTCGAAGCTTTTTGGACTTTTTCTTTTTTGCCGTTTTTGATTTTTTCATTCAAATCACCTCCTTTTTAGTATATGAAAAAAAGTTTTTTTGCGACAAAGGCACCTTTTTTCATTTTCTGCATACAATGGAATAGAAAGGATGGGAGTAGAATGGTTTCAATGGCAAAAA
Source organism: Eubacteriales bacterium (assembly GCA_045658765.1). Classification (GTDB taxonomy): domain Bacteria; phylum Bacillota; class Clostridia; order Oscillospirales; family SIG627; genus RGIG5579. The sequence goes on from JAZOVP010000117.1 coordinate 44,335, forward strand.
CAGCGGGAGTGGGAGTTGCCGCTTTCGGCTGTGGAATTTTGGTGGCATTTTTTCTGCCCGAATCTGTTTTGATCGTGCTGGAGGCGGGTGTGATCGTAACGGCGGGAGTTTTATTTTCAAAGGGATAGGGGTGTTAGTATGAAGATTTTTGTGTGGAAATCGCCGCGGTTTTTAAGAGGGATTCTGAAAAAACTCTTTGGAGCAAAATAAAAAATGCGATAGGATTTTTCCTATCGCATTTATCTTTTAGAATTTGAATTTCAAGCTGATGTCGAGCGCTTTCACGGAATGGGTGAGGGCGCCGATGGAAATCAGATCCACACCCGTTTCGGCAACGGCTCTTAAATCCTTTTCGCCCATATTGCCGCTTGCTTCGGTGATGGCTCTGCCTGCCACAATGCCAACTGCTTTTTTCATATCTTCATTCGACATATTATCGAGCATAATAATATCCGCGCCGGCATCGAGTGCTTCCTGAAGTTCTTCGAAGGTTTCGATTTCCACTTCGATCTTCAAGGTGTGGGGAATGTTTTCTTTTGCCATTTTCACAGCCGCGGTGATACCGCCTGCGGCGGCGATGTGATTATCTTTAATCAAAACCCCATCGGCAAGATTGAAGCGATGGTTGCTTCCGCCGCCAACGCGCACGGCATATTTTTCCAAAACGCGAAGGCCGGGGGTGGTTTTTCTGGTGTCGGCGATGCGGGCATTGGTGCCTTTGATCTGATCCACCGCTTCACGGGTGCGGGTGGCAATTCCCGACATGTGCTGCAAAAGATTGAGTGCCAAGCGTTCGCCCGTGAGAATACATCTTGCGTTTCCCGAAACTTTGGCGATCACATCGCCCTTTGCGATGGCATCACCGTCTTTCTTTTCCACTTTCAGTTCGATTTTGGGATCCACAAAATGGAATACCTTTTCCACCACTTCCATACCGCAAAGAATTCCGTTTTCTTTGGCAAGGAAGGTGCCGGTGATGGTTTTATCGGCGGGGATGGTGGAAAGGGTGGTGATATCGCCGGTGCCAATATCTTCTTTCAGGGATTTTTCAATCAGTTCGTTTAAATACAGATCCAACATAATTTCTCCTTATTCTTCGATGTAATGTGCGCCCTGGCTTTCCTTTCGCGCCACTGCGCCCTTTGCGATCTCCAATGCCACAACGGTCATATTACACATTTCAGCGGTGGCGGGATCCTCGCAGGAAACCAGATCGTATTTTTCAAAGATTGCCTTAATTTTTTCAAGGCCGTATTGCATTTGCTCTTTTCTTCTCACCGGGCCAAAGGCATGGGAAAGTGCTTTTCTGAGCTTTTGCCGATCGGCGCGGAGTTCCGCGGGGGCAAGCTTGAGCGGAGTGCGATCAGGAAGATCTTTCGGAAAGGCGCCCGAGCGATCTCTTTTTTCGCGATCAATGGCATTGGCACAGCGTTTTCCGAAAACAAGACATTCGAGCATGGAATTGGAGGCAAGGCGATTGGCGCCGTGCACCCCTGTGCAGCTCACTTCACCGCAGGCAAAAAGCCCGGGAATACTGGTTTTGCCATCCAGATCCGTGGAAACGCCGCCCATAAAATAATGCTGAGCGGGATGAATGGGAATGAAATCTTTGGTAAGTTCCAGCCCCATTTCAGCGCATTTTGCGGAAATATTGGGGAAGCGGTTTTGGAAAAACTCGCTAGTCATATTCGAGCAGTCTAAAAAGGCGCGGTCTTCTCCGGTGCGGCGAAGCTCTGCTAAAATCCCGCGGGTAACAATATCGCGCGGGGCAAGAGATGCCATGGGGTGCTTATCTTTCATAAAATCTTCCCCTCTGCCGTTGCGAAGGATCGCTCCCTCTCCTCGCACCGCTTCCGAGATCAAAAAGAGCCGACCTTCGGTTTCGCCTGCGATGAGGGTGGTGGGGTGGAATTGCACCATTTCCATATTTTCAGGGCGCGCTCCTGCGCGGAAGGCGGCTGCCATTCCGTCGCCAACGGCACCTTTGGGATTGGTGGTATGGGTATAAAGCTGACCGATGCCGCCCGTTGCAAGGATCACATTGCGGGTGGCAAAGTAGTGATAACTGCGGCTTTTTTCATCATAAACCACCACTCCGCAAACGCCGTTTTCATCGGTGCAAATATCCAGCATCAGATGGCGGAAAAAGGGAGTGATATTTTCTTTGGTGAGCACAATCTCGCCAAGGCGCTTGGTGGTTTCTCTGCCGGTGGCATCTCCATCACAGTGCGCGATGCGGCGCAAACGGTGCCCGCCTTCGCGGCCCAAGATGAGTTTGCCCGATTCGTTGTAATCAAAGGGCACAGACCATTGCTCAAGGGTGTGGATCGCTTCGGGGCCTTCTTCCACGAGCACGCGCACCGCATCTTCTTTGCAAAGCCCTGCGCCTGCGGTGAGGGTATCTTCAATGTGAAGCTGAAAGCAATCTTCTTCTGTTAAAACAGCGGCGATTCCGCCTTGCGCTTGCCAAGAACTGGATTGATTGAGTTCGGTTTTGGTGAGCAGCGCCACGCGATCGGCGGGATCAAGATTGAGCGCGGCAAAAAGACCTGCCACACCGCTTCCAACCACCACAACATCAAAATCTTCTCGGGGGAGAGAGGAAAAATCCTTCCCCGGATATAAATATCTACGCATAAAAACCTCGTTTATACTCGGATCATTTTCTCCAGAGCAAGTTTTGCCTTTTCAAGAGTGGATTCGGAAAGGATGATTTCATTTTCTTCCGTTTCCAGTGCACGGCAAAGTGCCTCGAGGGTGTTTTTCTTCATATCAAGGCAATCAAAATCTTCTTTTGCTTCAAAGAAATTCTTTTCGGGCATTTCTTTTTTCAGAGCGCGCACGATTTCATTTTCCGTGCCGATGATAAATTCCTTTGCCTCGCTTTCGCGGCAGAAGGAAAGGATGCCCGTGGTGGAGCCAACAAAATCTGCAATTTCGCTCGTGCCTTTTCCGCATTCGGGATGCGCGGCAACAAGCGCATTCGGATGATTTTCTTTTGCTTTCTTTAAATCTTCTGCGGTGCAGGCATTATGAATGGGGCAGTAGCCCTCAATGAAATGAAAGGTTTTTTCGGGGAACTGCTTTGCCACATAAGCGCCCAGATTGCGATCGGGCACGAAAATAATTTCGTTTTCCGAAAGCGAGCCCGCCACTTTCACGGCATTGGAGGAGGTGCAGCAGATGGTGCTTTCCGCCTTCACTTCCGCCGAGGAATTCACATAGCAGATCACCGCGGCTTCGGGGTATTTTGCTTTCAGTGCGCAAAGCGCTTCTTTTTCGATCATATCCGCCATGGGGCATCCTGCATCGGCAACGGGCAGGAGCACCTTCTTTTGGGGATTTAAAATCTTGGCAGATTCTGCCATAAAGCGCACTCCGCAAAAAACAATCATTTCTTCTTTTGCTTCGGCCGCCTTGCGGGAAAGCTCCAAGCTATCGCCCACAAAATCCGCCACTTCCCAAATTTCAAGGGGAGCGTAGTAATGGGCAAGCACAAGAGCGTTTTTCTCTTTTTTTAATTGTTTGATTCTTTCAATCATATCAAATTTCCTTTAATAAGCGATGCCCCAAAGCACCATGTGCTCTGCTTTTTTGCCACAGCAAACGCAGGTTCCTTCCAGATTTTCCTGCTGATCCAAAGGCATACAACGGCTTCCAACGCCGGTTACTTCCTTCACCTTATCTTCGCATTCCTCGCTTCCGCACCAAAGAGCGCGCACAAAGCCAGGGCCGTTTGCGGCAAGGGAAGCGGAGATTTCCTCGAGGGAGGTGCAGGTATAGGTTTTCTTTTCGCGGTTTGCGAGTGCTTTTTCGTAAAGACCGGTGTTCACATCTTCAAGCGCCTTTTTGGTTTCTTCGAGAAGGTTTTCGATTTTCACCACTCTCTTTTCGCCGTTATGGCGCAAACAAAGCACGCATTCGCCGTTTTCAATATCTCTCGGGCCGATTTCGATGCGAACGGGCACACCCTTCATTTCGTATTCGGCAAATTTCCATCCGGGGGAATTGTCGCTATCGTCCATCTTCACTCTCACTTCGCCCTTGAGCATTTCACGAAGCTCGGCGGCTTTTTCGAGAACGCCCGCTTTGTGCTGGGCAATGGGAACGATGATCGCCTGAATGGGAGCCACCTTCGGCGGGAGAACAAGGCCTTTGTTGTCGCCGTGGGTCATGATGATTGCGCCGATCAAACGGGTGGTAACACCCCAAGAGGTTTGATGGGGGAATTCTTTTTTGTTTTCACGGGAGGTGAATTCAATATCAAATGCTCTGGCAAAGCCGTCGCCGAAATAGTGGCTGGTGCCTGCTTGGAGCGCCTTGCCGTCGTGCATGAGGGCTTCGATGGCATAGGTGGATTCGGCTCCTGCGAATTTATCGGATTCGGTTTTCTTGCCCTTCACCACGGGAATGGCAAGATCCTTTTCACAAAAATCGGCATAAATGCCGAGCATCTTTTCGGTTTCCAGAATGGCTTCTTCTGCGGTTTCGTGGATGGTATGACCTTCCTGCCAAAGGAATTCTCTGCTGCGAAGGAAGGGACGGGTGGTTTTTTCCCAACGCACCACGCTTACCCACTGATTATAGAGTTTGGGCAGATCGCGATAGGAGTGGATGATATTGGAATAGTGTTCGCAGAAAAGGGTTTCGGAAGTGGGGCGCACGCAAAGGCGATCTTCCAGCTCTTCCGAGCCGCCATGGGTTACCCAAGCCACTTCGGGAGCAAAGCCCTCCACGTGATCCTTTTCTTTTTGCAGAAGGGATTCGGGGATAAACATCGGCATACACACATTTTCGTGGCCGGTGGCTTTAAAATATCCGTCGAGAAGGCCTTGGATATGCTCCCAAATGGCATAGCCATAGGGGCGGATAACCATACATCCTTTCACACTGGTGTATTCCACGAGTTCTGCTTTTTTGCAAATATCGGTATACCATTTTGCAAAATCCACATCCATCGGGGTAATTTCATCCAAAAGTCCGTTTTTTTCTTTGTTTGCCATAATGATTTTGATCCTTTCGCTTATCGTTATCTCTTAGAATGGGGTCATATCGGAAAGAAAAACCGCTTTTCTTAAAATTCGTTTTTCTTCTGTTTTGAGTTCGGGGATTCTGTTTGCCAAAACTTCCAGCACCGTTTCGGGCTTTAAGTAATTCTCGCCCGAGGCGGCAAGCACCGCTTCGAGGAAAAGGGCACCGTTTTTCTCGGAGAAGGAAAGGGAATGAATTCCGCCCGAGATTTCTTTTTGCACCCATTTCCCCTTTTTATTTTTCTTTTCGATCACAATTTCGCCTTCGAGGGCTTTTTTTGCGCTCTCGGCAAAATTCGGATCGGCTTTGGGAAGCAGGATTTCATAAGAAGCAAAGGCAATTTCCGAAAATTTTACGGTTTGCTCTTCGATCTTTATGATTTCAATTCCTTTTGGGAGCCGTTCCTGCAAAATTTGCTTTAAGGATTCTTTTCCGATTTCAAAGCCCGCTTTCAGGGTGAAATCTGCAATTTCCGTTTCGCTTTCGGTGCCCACGGAAAGGGGCAGCGCGAGCGAGAATTTGGGATGCGGGGAAAAGCCCTCGCTGAATTTTAATGGGATGCCCGCCCGAATGAAAGCGCGATGAAAGGCGCGGCTTAAATCCAGATGGGAAATAAAACGGATGGGCCCTGTTTTGCGAAAACGGCATCGCAGGGAAAGAGGGATAAGTTCTGTTGTCATAATGCCTCCTGAGAGATGCTCCGACCGGCAAGGTGGCCGGTGGAAAAGGCGATTTGAAGATTGAATCCCCCCGTGAGGGCATCGGCATCGATCACTTCGCCTGCAAAGAAAAGACCGGGCTGAAGGCGGGATTCCATGCTGCGGGGGTTGATTTCGGAAAGTGCCACGCCGCCTCGGGTGATGATGGCTTCTTCGATGGGGCGGGTGCCTGTGAGGGTGAGGGGAAATTTTTTGAGGGTTTGCACCAAGGCAAGCCGCTCTTCTTTGGAAATCAAATTCACTTTCTTGCGCTCGTTGAGGTTTGCCGCTTTGATTACGGGACAAATGAGCTTTTGCGGCAAGAGCAGCGAGAGGGAATTGATCAGATCGCGGTTTCTGTTTTTATCAAAATCGGAAAGCACTCTTTTATCGAGCGCCTCGTGGGAAAGGGCGGGCTTTAAATCGAGAAATGCACGGTAGCATTTCTCTTTTTCAAAATCAAGGTGCGAGGATGCCGATAGAATCATGGGCCCCGAAACCCCAAAATGGCAAAAGAGCATTTCGCCGAAATCTTCATAGATTTTTTTGCCGCTTTCGGTTTCCACGGTGAGGGCGCAGTTTTTCAGAGAAAGCCCCATTGCATCTTTGCAGAAGGATTCTTTTGCAAGCAGGGGGCAAAGCGCGGGCTTCGGCGGCTCGATTGTATGCCCAAGCTCGCGGGCGAAGCGATAGCCGTCGCCGGTGGAGCCGGTGAGGGGATAGCTTTTGCCGCCGGTGGCGATGAGCACCCGATCGAATTCTTCCGTGGCGCGCGCGGTTTGAATCAGAAAAACGGAATCTTTTTTTGAAAGGGAAAGCACTTCTTCTTTTTTCAAAGTAAGATTTGGATTTTGAAGGGCTTTTTTTGAAAGAAGATTCACGATGTCTTTGGCTTTATCGGAAACGGGGAATACTCTGCCGCCGCGTTCGGTTTTGAGGGGAACTCCGTTTTGCTCAAAAAAATCTGCGGTATCGCTTGAGGTGAAGGCATAGAGCGCGGTGCGAAGGAATTTTGCGCCGCGGGGAATGAATTCTTCCATTTCCCGCACACCGGCAATGTTGGTAACATTGCAGCGCCCCTTTCCCGTGATGCCGATCTTTTTGCCGAGATAGGGATTTTTTTCGAAGAGGGTGATGCGGTTTTGCGGCATTTCGCTTGCGCTGATTGCCGCCATCAGCCCTGCGGCACCGCCGCCGATGATCGCGATTCTGATCAAAGCATTTCCGTCCTTGTATAAAATATCACTTTATTTTACCTTAAATTGAATGGTATTGCAAGGAATTTTCGCAATTTTCTGTGAAAAATCCCTTGAATTCTTGACTTGTTTTCGGAAGGTGAGTATAATATGGGTAAATGAAAAATGTTTGTAAGGAGAGAAAAGAATGAAAGTATACGATATTCGCCTTTCTACCATCGAAGATGTTCGCAATTTTGTGAATGCGGTAACCGCTTGTGAATACGATGTGGATCTTGCCAGCGGCAGATACATTGTGGATGCAAAATCCATCATGGGCATTTTTTCGCTGGATCTTCTGAATCCCATCCGCATGACCGTTCACGCAGATGAATGCGAAGCATTTGAAAAGAAAATCGAATCTTTTCTTGTGAAATAAGAAGTTTTTTATGGCAAAGAAGATACTTCTCCTTGTGAATCCCGTTTCCGGCAAAACTGCCGCGAAAACTCATCTTCTGGGGATTGTGAAGGAATTTTGTGATGCGGGCCATTCGGTTACGGTTCATATCACTCAAAGAAGAGCCGATGCCACCGCCAAGGTGATTGAAGAGGGATTTTCTTATGATATCATTGTGGCTTGCGGGGGCGACGGCACATTCAACGAAGTGGTAACGGGCGCAGTCCGTTCTCAGTTTGAGGGGGCGCTGGGCTTTTTGCCTTGCGGAACCACAAACGATTTGGCAAGCACCCTCTCACTTCCGAAAAAGCTGGTGCAGGCAGGGGCTCTGATTGCCAATAGCGAACCGAAAGAACTTGATATCGGCTCGTTTAACCGAACTCGGTATTTCACCTATATTGCCACGTTCGGCGCCTTTACCGATGTGGCGTATTCCACCGATCAAAAGCTCAAAAATGTGCTTGGGCACGCCGCTTATGTAACCGAAGCGATCGGCCGACTTGTGGATTTGAGAAGCTATCGGGTGCGCGTGGATTGCGACGGCGAAATTTATGAAGATGATTTTCTTTTTGGCGCCGCCGCCAATTCGTTTTCCATCGGCGGGGTGATGAAGCTGAAAAAAGATCAGGTTTCCCTCAACGACGGTTATCACGATGTGCTTTTGATCCGAAATCCGAAAAACGCGATCGATCTTGCCAATCTTTCCAAAGAATTGCTTTCGGGAAATTTCACCAATAAATCGGTGCTCTTTTTCCACGGAAAGAAGATCACTTTTGATTCCGAGGAAGAAATTCCTTGGTGTGTGGACGGCGAATTCGCCGGCAACCATTCCCATGCGGTGGTGCGCAATCTTCAAAATCGCATCCGCATTTTTTATCCTTAAAAAAGAAGCAACCCCGGCTTTTGCCGAGGTTGCTTTTTTTATAGCGTTTCCAGCACATCGAGAACTTGGAAAAGTTCTTTTTTTGTGGTAAAAAAGCTTGGGGAAAAGCGAACGCCGCCGCTCTCTTCCGTGCCCAAAAAGCGGTGTGCAAGCGGGGCGCAGTGAAAGCCCGCCCGAACACAGATATTTTTTTGGGAAAGAGCATGGGCAATCTCTTCCGAAGCAATTCCGATTTTATTGGCAAGCAGAGGCCCGTCGGCAAATTCCGGATCATAAACTTTCCATCCGGGAATCGATCGGATTCCCTCGATCAGAATTTTTTTCATTTCCCGCTCTTTTTGGGTGATGGGAAAAAGCCCCTGCGAGAAAATGAATTCGGCACCTGCCGCCATGGATGCAATCGCGGGAACGGGAAGCGTGCCCGCTTCGAAGCGCTCGGGAAGATATTCCGGCATTTTTCCTGAAAAGGAATCGGTGCCGCTTCCGCCGGAAATGATCGGCTCGGGCAGAAAGGGGCAATCGTCGCTGAAAGCCATCACCCCTGCTCCCATGATTCCGAAAAGTCCTTTATGAGAAGGGGCGCAAAGAATATGGGCGCCTGTTTCGGCAAAGGTGGAGCCCGCGCTTCCCGCGCTTTGCGCCGCATCGCCGATGATGAGGGTGCCGAAGGGCTTTAAAAGGGTGGAAATGGATTTCGTGGCAAAATTTCTTCCCGTGATATTGCTTCGGCAGGTTAAAACCAAAATCGCCGGCGGCGGAGAGCAAAGCTGATCTGCAGATAAATTCCCGTTTGCATCGGGAGATAGGATTTTCAAATCAATTTTTCCTTGTCGCCAAAGAAAATAAAGAGGTCGCAAAACCGCATTGTGCTCGAAAACGCTGGTTACCACGAGGGGTTTTGCATTTTTTTTGGAAATGGCCTCGACTGCGCCTAATATTGCAAGGTTTAAAGCGATGGTGGCACCGCCGCAAAAAACGATATTTTCGCTTTTTTTCGTGCCGAAAAGCCGAGCGAGGTTTTCTCTTGCTGCAAACACGATTTCGGCGGAATTTTGACTAAACAGATGCCCGCTTCTACCGGGATTTCCCAGCTCTCCGCCGATTGCGGAAAGGGTTTTTCGGAAAACAAAATCGGGCTTTGGCCAGCTTGTGGCGGCATTATCGAGATAAATCACCGGGGTTTCTCCTTTTTTAGGAAGTGAAGATCACGCCATTTTCTTCTAAAAGGCGCTTTGCTTCATCGGGCGAGGCGGCGCTGATTTCAAGCCCATAGGCGCATCCGCGCGATCCCTGCCGGGTAAGGCGGGCGCGGATGTTGTGGTCCTCCAAAACCCGTTGCCCTTTTTGAGCATAGGTAACGGAGGGAAAACGGATGATAAAATTTTGCATGGCAACTCCTTGCAAAAGATCTCCTCCCCCTTTTCATCTTATGCAAAAAGGCAAATTTCGTTCCGCGGAAAGGGGCATCTTGCTTTTTTAGGAAAAATGCCGAAAAAAGAAAAGAAAAAATGGGGAAAATTTCTCTTTACAGAACGGGGTTTTTTATGCTACAATATAATGAACATAGTTATACGGGAAAAATTCCCTTTCCGGTAACTGCTTTTTGATTTGTTTTTGCGAAAGGAGACAATCAATGAAACTCATTAGAATCCTTTTGGCGGCAGTTCTTCTGCTTTCCATGCTGCTTCCTCTTGCTTCCTGCGAGCCCGCGGCTGAAGAGCCCGTGGTTTCGGTGGAAACCAAAACCGAGGAAGAAGTGAATGCCGAGGAAGGCAACGATATGCCTTTGACTGAATTCACCGCTTTGGAAATGAAAGATTCGATCAAACTTCTGGGCGGCAGAACCGGCTATAATGCCGATGGCGAGCTTGTGGCTGAATGGAGCGGCTCCGGATTTGAAGCAAATATCAAAGTAAATAAAGAAGGCACCGATCTTCGCATGGGTCTTCGCGCCAACTACGCTGCGCGCTGGATGATCTATGTGGACGGTGAAGCTTGGGGCGAAAGAGTTGCCACCTCCACCGGCAACAGAAAAACCATCATCGCCAAAGGAATCCCTGCGGGTGAGCATACCATCCGCATCGTGAAGGATTCCCAGCCCGGCACCAACCGAAACAACTATAACTCCATCCTTTCTTTTGCCTTCAACGGCGAATTCATGGCTCCTCCTGCCGAAAAGGATTTGTATCTTGAATTCATCGGTGATGGCTATATGGTTGGTTTTGGCGCTCTTGGTAAGGGTTCCAATTCTTCCAATACCAAAATCGTGGATGAAACCAGCTTTACCGTGGCTCTTCCTTATCTTACCGCCGAAGCCATGGATGCGGATTACTGCATTGCGGCTCATTCCGAAATTGGCTTTAAAAAGAAAGCGGGCGCTTATGCTATGGCAGGCCTTTATGCCAATCAGTTTGCATATCGCGATCTGACCAATCGCTATAAGCCCACCCGTACTCCCGATGCCATTGTGATCCATGTTGGCATGGAAGACACGCTTAGCAGCATCCCGATGGGCGAATTCATGGTAACCGGCGAAAACTTTATCAAAACCGTTCGCGCTTATTACGGCAAGGATGTTCCTGTGGTTTGGCTTTACAACACCGTTTACCACACGGTGAGAGCCGGCGAAATCGATGCGCTTGCCAAAATGATGGGCGGTGCGGATGCAGGTGTATATGCACTTGCGGTGCATTACGATGCAAACGGCTCCGGTACTTCCGGTTCCACTCGTCATTCCAGCCCCGAAGGCCATCAGAAGAGCACAGAAATCCTCGTTGATTTCTTGAAGGACATTGTGAAATAAAAAGCAAAAAAGAAAATACCCTTTCCGATTTTCGGAAAGGGTATTTTTTTCGGCATATCAGTTTGTTTCTTTACTTTTTTTATTTTTTGTGTTAGAATTTTTTTATGAAAGAAAATTTGGTACCGCTCTTTCTTGCGCCGATGGCGGGCGCGGGGGATCGAGCGTTTCGCGAAACTTGCGCCGAATTCGGGGTGGATTTTTTCTGCACGGAAATGATTTCGGCAAAGGCGGTTCATTTTGGAGACCGCAAAACCGCCATGCTCGCCGAAACCGGCGAAAAAGAAAGCCCCATCGCCTTGCAGCTTTTTGGCTCGGATGCCAAGATTATGGCAGAAGCGGCGGTAACCCTCGAGGAAAAAGCCCGCTTTGATTGGGTGGATCTGAATTTTGGTTGCCCTGTTCCAAAGATCGTTGGGAATGGGGAGGGAAGCGCGCTGATGCGCGATCCCAAAAAAATTTATGAAATCGTGAGCGCAGTGGTGAGCGCTTCCCAAAAGCCCGTTTCGGTGAAAATTCGCGCGGGCTGGGATGAAAACGAAGCCACTGCGGTAAAAGTTGCCTGTTTTTGCGAAAAGGCGGGCGCGAAACGAATTGCTGTGCACGGAAGATTTCGATGCGATTTTTATCGCGATGGCACTCTGCACCCCGAAATCATTCGCGAAGTGAAAAAGGCGGTTTCGATTCCTGTGATTGCAAATGGCGATATCCGCGATGGAGAAAGCGCCATTCGCCTATTGGAAGAAACCGAATGCGATGGCCTCATGATCGGTCGCGGTGCGATTGGCTCGCCTTGGGTGTTTGCCGAGGTGCATGCGGCGCTGGAGGGAAAAGCTTCTCCCGAAATTGATCGAAAAGCCGTGATCAGAAGGCATATTGAGCGCGCCTTTTCTTATAAGCCCGATTCTGCGGGAAGGGAAATGCGAATGCACATGGCGCAGTATTTAAAAGGATTCCGCGGTGCGGCATCGCTCCGCGATCGCGCAAGCCACGCATCCGAGATGAAAGATTATTTGGATTTGATTGCACTGTTGCCTTAAAAAAAGAACCCTCAAAAGAGGGTTCTTTTTATTATTTGAATAAATTTTTCAGTTTTTCACCAAAGCTTTGCTTGCTCGAAAGATTGGTGGAATTGCAACTTTCTTCAAATTTTTTCAAAAGATCTTTTTGGCCGGAAGAAAGATTTTTGGGAACTTCCACCTGAACGGTGAAGTAAAGATTTCCTCTGCGGCTGGTGCGAATGATCGGGATGCCGCGCTGTTTTAAGGTGAATTGGGTGCCCGTTTGGGTGCCCTCGGGAATCTTAAACGCTTCTTTCCCTTCTAAAGTGGGGATCTGAATTTCTCCGCCGAGTGCCGCTTCGGCAAAGGAAATGGGCACTTCGCAGAAAATATCATAGCCGCGTCTGGTGAAGATGGGATGGGGACGGATATTGATTTCCACAATCAGATCGCCCGCTTCGCCGCCGCGTCTGCCGGCATTGCCCTGACCGCGAAGAAGGATTCTTTCTCCTTCGCCGATGCCTGCGGGAATATTGGAATCGAATTTTTTGTTTTTGCGTTCCACTCCGTTTCCGCGACAGGTTTTACAAGGATTTTTGATGATCTTTCCGCTTCCTCCGCAAACATCGCACGGATGGGCGCTTTGCATCATACCAAGCATGGTACGGTGTTGAGTTAGAATTTGACCCGATCCGCCGCATTTTGCGCAGGTTTGGGGATGGGTGCCCGGTTCCGCGCCGCTTCCCGAGCAGCTTGAGCAGGTTTCCGTTCTGGGGAAACTGATCGTTTTTTTGCATCCGAAAGCCGCTTCTTCAAAGGAAATCACGATGCGGGTGAGAATATCATCTCCGCGAATGGGGCCGTTTCTTCGTGCAGAGGTGCCCCCGCTGCCGAAGAAAGAGGAGAAAATATCGCCCATATCGAATTCCATACCGCCGCCAAATCCGCCGAAGCCGCCAAAGCCACCGCCGCCCGCTCCGAAATTCGGATCCACGCCTGCATGACCGAATTGATCATAGCGGCTCTTTTTCTCTTCATCGGAAAGCACGGAATATGCTTCATTTACTTCTTTGAATTTCACTTCGGCTTCCCCGTCGCCGGGGTTCATGTCGGGGTGGTATTTTTTTGCAAGCTTGCGGTATGCTTTTTTGATCTCATCGTCGCTTGCGCCTTTGGAAAGGCCGAGGACCTCGTAAAAATCACGCTTATCTGCCATAGTTTATCCTTATGTTAAAGTGAGGTTTCCCCCAAGAAAATCTTGGGGGAAACTTTTTTTAATTGTTTTGATCGTCGGAAGCGTCGGTGAAGTCGGCGTTGTAGTAGCCGTTTTGATCCTGTGCGGGATCCTGACTTGCCGCCGAGGGATCAAAGCCCTCTGCGCCGCCTGCTGCCTGATAAAGCTTTTCGCTTACCTTGTAAAGTGCCTGAGTGAGTGCTTCGGTATCTGCCTTGATCTTGGCATAATCTTCGCCCTTCAAGCTTTCTTTTAAGGTTTCCACAGCGGCATTGATGGGTGCCTTATCTTCTTCGGTGAGCTTATCACCTGCATCGGCAAGAGTTTTTTCGCACTGGAATACCAAGTTTTCTGCGTTGTTTTTGGTTTCCACGTTTTCTTTCTGGATCTTATCTTCTGCAGCGTGCATTTCGGCTTCCTTCACTGCCTTTTCAATGTCTTCTTTCGACATATTGGTGGAGGAAGTGATGGTGATGTGCTGCTCTTTGCCGGTGCCCTTATCGCAAGCGGTAACATTCACAATGCCGTTGGCATCAATATCGAAGGTAACTTCAATCTGAGGAACGCCGCGCATTGCAGGGGGAATTCCGTCGAGGGTGAATCTGCCGAGGGTTTTATTGTCTTTTGCCATTTCTCTTTCGCCCTGCAAAACATGGATTTCAACGGAAGTTTGGTTGTTTGCTGCGGTGGAATAGATCTGGCTCTTCTTCACGGGGATGGTGGTGTTTCTTTCGATGAGCTTATTAAACACGCCGCCGAGGGTTTCGATACCCAAGGAAAGGGGAGTAACATCGAGCAGAAGCACGTCTTTCACATCGCCCCCGAGCACACCGCCCTGAATGGCCGCGCCGATGGCAACGCATTCATCGGGGTTGATTCCCTTGAAGGGTTCTTTGCCGGTGAAGTTTTTCACTGCTTCCTGAACTGCGGGGATTCTGGAAGAACCGCCCACGAGAAGAACCTTCGAAATATCGGAGGGCTTCAGGCCTGCATCGGAAAGTGCCTGACGGGTGGGACCCATGGTTTTTTCCACGAGATCTGCGGTGAGTTCATTGAATTTTGCACGGGTGAGAACGGCATCAAAGTTCTTTGCGCCGTTTGCATCGGCATAAATAAAGGGAAGGGTGATATTGGTGGACTGCATACCGGAAAGCTCGATCTTGGCTTTTTCGGCTGCTTCCTTCAATCTCTGCTGAGCGGTTTTATCTTTTCTCAAATCGATGCCGTGCTCGTTCAAGAAGATTTCTGCCATCCAGTCGATGATCTTATCGTCGAAATCGTCGCCGCCGAGACGGTTGTTGCCCGCGGTGGCAAGCACTTCAAACACACCATCGGAAATTTCGAGCACCGAAACGTCGAAGGTGCCGCCGCCGAGGTCGTAGATCATAACCTTTTGCTCGATTTCTTTATCGATGCCATAGGCAAGAGCGGCCGCGGTGGGCTCGTTGATGATTCTCTTCACTTCAAGGCCTGCGATGTGGCCGGCATCTTTGGTTGCCTGACGCTGAGCATCCGAGAAGTATGCGGGCACGGTGATTACCGCTTCGGTAACGGTGGTGCCGAGATAATTTTCAGCATCGCTTTTGAGTTTTTGAAGGATCATGGCAGAGATTTCCTGAGGAGTATAGCTCTTTCCATCGATCTCTACTTTGCGGGCGGTGCCCATATCACGCTTGATCGAAGCGATGGTGCGATCGGGATTGATGATCGCCTGACGCTTTGCAATCTGACCAACCATTCTTTCGCCGGTTTTCGAGAAGGCAACCACGGAAGAGGTGGTTCTGGTTCCTTCGGGGTTGGGGATTACAACCGGTTCGCCGCCTTCAAACACAGCAACGCAAGAGTTGGTGGTTCCCAAGTCAATTCCAATAATTTTTCCCATTGTATTTTCCTCCTTAAAGGTGATTTTGTTTTATTGTTTCGGCATTTAGCCGGATACTTTTACCATAGCATGGCGAATTACTTTATCGCCCACCGCATAGCCCTTTTGAAGAACTTCGGTGATGATGTTTTCTTCCACGCCCTCTTTTTCCTCGCGGAAAATGGCTTCGTGGAAATTGGGGTCGAAGGCATCGCCTTCTTTTGCGATTTCGCGGATTTCCATTCCTTCCAGAATTTCAAAGAATTGGCGAATGATCATTTCCACGCCTGTTTGATAATCTTCCGCGGAGCTGAATTTTTGCGCGCGCTCGAAATTATCGAATACAGGAAGGAGCTTTTTGATCAGATCGCTCTTGGAAGCAAAATAAATTTCGTCTTTCTCGCGAGCGCTTCTTTTTTTGAAATTGTCGTACTCGGCGAGGGTGCGGAGAAAGCGATCTTCGGTTTCGGCAATTTTTGCCTTTGCCGCTTCCAGATCTTCTTCGAGTTGTTTGATCTGAATTTCAGCTTCTCTGGCCAAATCGGCTTTCGCTTCGTTTTTTTTCTTTGCGGTTGCGTTTTCGGTTTCGTCGCGCATATCTTTTGTTTTTGTCATATCAATTTTCCTTTGGTTCGATCAAGGGAAGCGCGGATTCAAAGCCGTGCACCGCTTGGATTTCTTTTGCAAGGTACTGAAGTCTTGCCATTGCTTTTGCATAATTCATTCGCTTGGGGCCGAGAATGCAAACGGCACCGTGCATTCCGCTTTTCAGGCGGAAGGGGCAGATCACATGGCTTGCGGAGGAAAGCCCTTTTTCTCCTCTGCCGATATGAACGCGAAGATGCGAGGGAAGTTCTTTTCCGAAATATTCAAGAAGAAGGGCTTTGTTTTCCAGTTCGGAAATGATTTTTGCACTTCCGCCCCCTTCGGAAAATTCGGGATAGGAGATGAGATTTGCCATTCCCTTCACCTTGATGCTGATTTCGCCGATTTCGGCGAGGGTTTCATAAATGATCTGCAAAATAATCGGGATGATGCCGCGGTATTCGCCGAGCTCTTTTTCCATCGCGATCATTCGCTCGAGGGTGATGCTGCCGAGTTCTTTTTTTGCAAGATGGGAATTGATCCCTTCAATCAAAAAGGCAACCCGATCGGGATCCAGCGGGAAATCCACCCCGATCTGCTTTGTGATGGCTTTGCCGCTCGAGGTGATCATCACAAGAAGAAAACTTCTTTTATTCACGAAAACGCCCTCAAAGCGCTCGATCGTGCCGCAGCTTTCTTTGGCAAATGCCACAACGGTAAGATTGGTCATTCTTGCCAAAAGCTCGGTCATATCATCGAGGATTTTGGAGTTTTCCCGCACCTTATCCGATAAAAGAGAATTCAGAAGCAGGGTTTCTTCGAAGGAAAGGGAATAGTTTTCCATCAAGGAATCCACATAAAAGCGATAACCGCGCCCCGTGGGGATTCTGCCCGCAGAGGTATGGGGCTGCTCGAGAAGCCCAAGCTTTTCCAAATCGCTCATTTCATTGCGGATGGTGGCGGAGGAACAAGGTTTTTTCATCTGCTCCATCACCGCCTTCGAACCCACCGGCTCGCCTGTTGTGATGAAAAGATCAATCACCTCTTTTAAGATCTCTCGTTTTCTTTCGCTAAGCTCCATTCTCTCACCGCCTTTGCGATTTAGCACTCGAAGATAGAGAGTGCTAATCTCTGTATTCATACTGTACCACGAATGGGAATCCTTGTCAAGGGGGTTACAAAAAATTCACAAATCCCGTATTCGATTTTTGCCCAAAATCAAAAGATTTAAGCGGCATCGACCAAATTTGCTCTTTTTCTTTTTTTCCTTCTTATAAAATGAAGAAAAAAGGAGGAAAACGATGAAACAAAGAAAAGGATTTTATTTTTTTCTCTCGGTGCTGATTCTTTCGCTTTTTCTTCTGTTTCCGGAAGTTTTTGCAAAAGAGGTTTGTGTTTTTTGCGAATACTATAAAGATTTAGGATTTCCGAAAGACTATGCGGCATCGCTTTGCGCGATTTCAACCGAGCATCCGAATTGGGAATTTGAGCCCCTTCCGATCACCTCGCTTTCCCGCGAGATTGGGGAGGAATATGATTTTCCCACCGTTTTGGAAAAAGAAATGGAAGTGGAAGAGCGAAATCTTGTGTTTGCGGAGGAGGATTTTTGCGCTTATTGGGATCCTGCACAAAAAAGCTTTGATTCGGGATTCTACAGTGCAAACCGAGAGGCGGTGGCATATTTTTTGGATCCGAGAAATTTTCTTTCGGAAGAGGGAGTGTTTCAATTTCTGCTCCTTTCGGGGGGAGAAGAAATTTCGGCGGAAAGTTTGGAAAAGATCCTTTCTGGCACTCCGCTTTCCGGAAAAATCCTTGCCAATCAAAAGAGTGTGGCAGAGGAGCTTATCTTTTTGGGAAAAGAATGGAATGTGAGCCCCTTTCATCTTGCGGTGCGGCTTCGGCAGGAGCAAGGAGAGCGAGGGAATGTGCTACTTTCGGGGCAGGCGGGCAGCTTTTTGAAAGGAATCGGAAAAGATGGCGAAGGGCTTGATGGATATTTTAATCCTTTTAATATTGCCGCTTCCGGAAATTCCGAAGGCCAAATTTATGATTCGGGGGCTCGCTTTGCCAAAAAAGAGGGATGGAATTCCCTTGAAAAAGCGCTTGCGGGCGGCGCAGAATATCTTGCGGTAAAATATGTGCTTTGTTATCAAAACACGCTTTATTTGCAAAAATGGAATGTGGATGCGCGCTCCCGCGAGGAGGGCGGGAGCCGCAATTTTTGGGGGCAGTATATGCAAAACATCGGCGGCGCAAAAACCGAAGCCGATGCGGTTTATCGCGCTTTTTCGGAAGCGGGGCTTTTGGAGGAGAATTTGCATTTTCTGATTCCCGTATATGAAAAGATGCCCGAGGAGCGCAGTGCGGATCCTGCGGGGGGCGATTGCGCGGTGTTTTCCTCTTTGCCGGCAGAAAATTTGCATCATGCGATTCCCGCCGCGATGAGCGCCTTTTCCGAGGAACCGATTCGGAAAACAAAGGCGCTTACCTTTGAAAAAAAGGAGAAAGATTCCTTTTTTCTTGCATTTCTTTTGGGATGCTTTTTGCCGATGATTTTGATTTTCTGCGGGAGAAAAGCCGCTTTCTTGGCTAAGCGAAGCCAAAAATGAAAGATTTTTTGGTGAAAAGAACCAAAAAAAACGAAAAAAAACGGAAAATTTCTCCGCCCACTTTGTCGAATTTTGTGGTATAATAAAGGTGCAGTAAAGAGTGTTTCACTTTGATGGAAAGGAGCAAACCACGCATGGCAAAGATCGGGGATCTTGTGCGCTACGGGCAATCCGGAGTGTGTAGGATTGATGAAATCCGAACAATGAAAACAATCGATCAGGAAAAGGAGTACTTTGTGTTGACTCCTCTTTTCAAGGCGAGTTCGGTTTTGTATGTTCCTTGCGACAACGAAGATCTGACTGCCAAGATGAAAGCGCTCCTCACGGAAGAGGAAGTTTTGCCGATTGTGGAAAGTGCCGCGAAAGAGAAAGTGGAATGGATCCGCGATTTCCGCCGCCGCAGTGAACTTTCCAAAAAAGCATTGGCTTCTTCCGAACCGCTTCAGCTCCTTCTTTTGATCAAAAGCATTTATGAGCATAAAAAAGAAGAAAAAAGCGAAGCCAAACGAATCCATACCACCGATGATTATTTTCTGCGCGATGCCGAAATGCTTCTTTATTCAGAGATTGCTTTTATCACCAGAAAAGAATTTGCCGAGGTGGCCTTGGAAATCCGAAAGGCAATCGGAGTAATTGAATAAAATAAAAAAAGAAAGACTTCCGCTTTTGCGGAAGTCTTTTTTAGTAAAAGAGGGGAGAAAGATTTTTCCCCGCGAGGGCAGATTGGATCGCTTCGGGAATTCGATCAAAATCGCATTGAAGAGAGGCGGGCTTTTCTTTGGGGTCATCTTGCCTCATCGGCACAAAATACACCTCTTTTTTATCGAGCATGGTGCCGATGGATTTTGCCGAGCCCGAGAGGGCATCGTTTGTGGAGAGGGCGATCAGGATTTTGCCGCCGCATCGTCTATGGCTTTTTGCCGCCATGGTAACGGTGGTATCGGTGATGCCAAGCGCCATTTTGGAGAGGGTGTTTCCCGTGCAGGGGCAAATCAGAAGAAGATCGAGCATTTTCTTTGGGCCGAGAGGTTCTGCTTCGGGAATGCTTTTGATGGGATCTTTTCCTGAAATGGCTTTGATTTTTTCAAGGAGCTCTTCTTTTTCAAAAAAACGGGTGCTTGTGGTGGCAACCCGCTCGGATACGATGGGGATTATGGAGTATGTTTCGGCAAGTTTTTCCATGATAAGAAGGGATTTTTGCAGGGTGCAAAAGGAGCCCGTGAGGGCAAATCCCAAGGTGGGTTTCATTTTTTACTCCTTTCCTTTTCTTCTTTTAATAAATGTTTTATGATTTGAAGAATCAGATCGGCTTCCGAAGCGGGGGAAACTTTGCCCGGAAGTGAGGGCAAGGGATGAAAGCACACGCCGCGCCGAGAAAGAATATCTTCCGAAATTCCCGAGTTGCCCGAGGCAATTTGAAAAAAGTGGCTTTTTTCTTGCAAGGTGGCAAGAAGCGAATCTGAAAAAATGGGATCGGGCACGGTGTTTACCACGCAGTCAAACATCGAAAAGCCGTGTTTGGGTGCATCGAAAAGATTGAATCCATCGGCAAGGGCCTTTTTTTGACCGCGTTCTCTTGACCAGATCCAAACTTCGCACCCGCATAGCCATAATAAATTGGCAATTTCTTTTCCGCAGTGGCCATAGCCATAGATTAAAATGCAAAGTTCGGAAAGAGCGCGATCGGTTTTTTGAATGATTTCGGCAAGGGCGCCTTCTGCAGTGGCGATGCTGTTTTTTCGGTGGTAGGGTTCAAAATCGAAAAGAGCCGAGCAGAAAAGATTCTTTTCATTTGCCTTTTCTTTGATTTTCGGGCTCATCTTTGCCATTAAAAAGATGGATTCGGGCTTTGCTTCTTCCATCAGCGAAAGAATTTCGTTTTCCTTCATTCCCATTGGCAAAAAGAAGAATGCTTTTTCTTTTTGCTCCGTTTCAAAAGAGCGAAAAATGCGCGCGCCGAGAAAAGAGAGTTCTTTTTCCACAAGATCGTATCTGGCGTCTTTCCCCAAAAGATAAAAGGTATTCAAATTCATTCCCCCTTCTGATTCCACAGTGTAGTGTATGCAGAAAAAAAGAGCTTGTTCACAAGCTCTTTTTTTGGTGGAATTATTTTTCGATGCCGAAATCCTCGAGGGAGAGGGAAGAAAGATCGGCTTCTTCCTCTTCTTGATTTTCTTCGGGGAGCGTGCTTAAAATTTTCTTTTCTTCGGGCGGGATCGCCGCCTTTTTTGAGGGGAGGAAGAAAAAGAAAAGGGAAAGCGAATAGAAAAGATAATAGAAAAGCACCGAGATCACAACGAAGGAATAGCGGAAGGCATCATAGCGACCGAAATAGATGGTTTCGGAAAAATAGAACCATGAATATTTTTGCCCAAAGAGAAACGAGAGAATCAAAAGGAAAATTTGAAGAAGAATATGAGCCATGGCAAGGAAGGCGGTGATGCTTTTTCCTTCGGGCACAAAAGAGGAAACAAAAGAAAACGCGCCGAGAAGCAGAAGGAAAACGAGGGTGAAAATTTGGGGAAAAGAGATGTTTTCCTCGGAAAAAAGGAAAAGCGATTCCAAAAAAGCATAGCAAAAAAGGGGCACTCCCGCCAAGATGGGTGCGAGGCGCTTTGCGGATTTGGAATATTCAGAAAGAAGGATTGCAATCAAAAGCAAAAAGGGAGAGAGCATCCAGAAAAGATCCGAAAGGGTGGAAAGAGCGCCGTCTTTCGTGCCCAAGGGGAATTCAAAGCCCACCACAACTCCGCGATCGGAAAACCAGCCCATGGTGAGAAAAGTGAAAATGAGCATCCCCACAGCAGGGAAAAGGGCGGGGAAAAAATTGGAATTGCGGGAACCTGATTTCATAGGCAACCTCCTTTTTTTCATTATTATACTATGCTTTTTTTGCTTTTTCAAGCATCTTGTCATTGCAAGTCATAAAAAGCGGGAGGTAAGATTGCCAAAAAAAGGAGAAAAACATGAAAAAGCTAACGGAGAGAGCAGCAAAGGAGAAGATTCGCGATTATTTTTTATCGCGAAAAGAGGAAAAAAGGGGGCAAGAGGGAGAGGTGATTTTGACCAAAACGGGCGAGATTTTATATGAAGAAAAGCCCTGCACCGTTTCGGGTCTTGCGCTCGCCCTTGGATTTTCTTCGCGGGAAAAGCTTTATGCGATCAAAGATAAAAAAATAAAAGCGCTCGTGGATCGAGCGCTTTTAAGAATTGAAGAAAATGCGGAAGAAAAGCTTTTTTGCAAGGATACCTTCCACGGCGCCAAGCTCTTTTTGGAAGCAAATTTTGCGCGCTGGGCGGGAGAGAGCGAGGCAGAAGAAGGTGCGGCGAATTTGGGGGTGTGCTCCGTTTGGGCGGAGTGATCAGCCCTCTCGCACCAAGATTACCTTGCCGCTATGGATTTTAATCACGGTGCTTTGGGTGCCTTCATTGCTGACTCCCAAGGGGAAATCGGGCGCCAGAATTTTTTCATTCAGCGGGTATTTTGCACCCGAAACGGAAATTTTGGCTTCGCCCTCGAAAGAAAAGAGGGAAAAATAACCGCCTGCGAAATCAAAGCAAAACTTGCCTTTTGAAAGAAGGCGAACCGAAGTGTTTTTGGAAAAGAGGATGCCTTCGGCTCCTTCTTTTTCCAAAAAGGAAAGAATTTGGAGCGAGGCGAGGGAATGCGAGAAGCGATTTCCGCCTAAAGCGCCGTGGAAATGGAAACGGCGATAGCCACGGGAAAGGCCGCATCTTGCGGCGGCAAGAAGATCGGTATCGTCTTTTTCAACGGGGAGAACCACGGTTTCGATTTTTTCGGGAAAGAATCCCAAAGAATCGCCGTCGCCGATGAAAAGATCGGGCAAAATTCCTGAATTTTGAAGGTGGGTTAAGCCCCCGTCGGCGGCGATCACAAGATCGCCTTTGTTTTTTATAAAACCTTCGGGAGAAAAATCTGCTGCGCCCACGATGTGGCAAACGCCGTTCATAAAATTATCCTTTCTTAAAAGAGGGGATTTTGGAAACTGCCAGTGAGGCGATGGCGGTGAGAATGATTTCGGGGATCATATAAAGACCGTTGTAGACCAGGGAATACACAATGGCAAGACCCGTGCCCGAGAAGGTGCTCATCACCCAAGAGGAGATGGCAAGATCCTTTGCGGCGCTTTCCAAGAAGAACCATTCAGCCCATGCGCCGTAGAAGATGGCGCCCGAGAGGGTGTGGAAAAGATAGCAGAGGAAAAGAGCGAACACAGAACCCCAGAAAAGCGCCCATTTTTGAGAAAGGCGATTTCGGAAAATGCCTGCCAAGCCCACGGATGTGAACGCGAGAATGTAATCAATGAGCAAAATGAGGAAGGCAATGCCCACCGAGCCCATATAGGAATCGGAATCGGGAATGAAAAGCGCCGATACCGTGCGGAAGCCAACCGCCATTTGCAAAAGGGAATACACGAAGGCGCTTCCGAGACCCCAACGGATGCCGTAGAGGTAGGAGATCAGAACGAGAGGCAAAAGACTTGCCAAGGTGATGGTGCCGCCGAAAGGAAGATTTAAAAAGGGGATCCATTCGGACACCAAGGAAAGGGCGGTTCCCAGCGAAATGAGCATTGCAGAGGTAACCAGTTTTTTTGTTTTCGAGTGTTTCATAAAAAACTCCTTAAAAAAATTCGCACAGGACGGAAGTCCCGTGCGAACGCGAATCTGGTTCTCTTGAAAACTCCCTACGCCGGTATTATCCATCTCAGGTTAAAGGGTTTGCGGTTTTCCGCATCTCAGCCGTAGCACCCCTGTTTTTCCGCTCTTGTGCGTGAGATTATCTTATCTGCTTTTTTTATGTTTGTCAAGTGAGAAAATGAAATCTATTGAAAAATTTTTAAATTCGATTCATCCGTTTCCGCCTCAGGAAGAGTTTTTCCGCGCGAAGGCAAGAAGAATTGCCTATGGCGGGGCAAGAGGCGGCGGAAAAAGCTTTGCGATGCGAGCAAAGCTTGTGCTTTTGGCGCTTCGCTATCCCGGAATTCAAATTTTGCTTTTAAGAAGAAGCTTTCCCGAGCTTCGCGAAAATCATATCAATCCGCTTCGAAAATGGCTTTACGGGATTGCCACCTTTCGGGAATCCACAAAGGAATTTTTGTTTGCCTCTGGCTCGCGCATCAAGCTCGGTTATCTTGCCGAGGAGGGGGATGTGCTTCAATATCAGGGGCAGGCGTATGAAGTGATTGGCATGGAAGAGGCAACGCAGTTCACGGAAGCGCAGTATTACGCGATGACGGAATGTTGCCGCCTTTCGGGGCAAATGAAAGAAAAATTCACTCCGAGAATGTATTTTACTTGCAATCCCGGCGGGGTGGGGCATGCTTGGGTGAAGCGCCTTTTTATTGATCGGGATTACCGAGATGGGGAGGCGGCGGAGGATTATGTGTTTATTCCTTCCACGGTATACGACAATCGGTATTTGATTCGGGAAAACCCCGAATATGTGCGAAATCTTGAAAGTTTGCCTCCGCTTCGCCGAAAGGCGATGCTGGAGGGGGATTGGGATGTGTTTGAGGGGCAGTATTTCACGGAATTTGATCGGAAAAAGCACGAAATTAAGCCCTTTGAAATTCCCGATTCCTGGCATCGCTTTGCGGCGATGGATTATGGGCTTGATATGACCTGCTGCCTTTGGTTTGCCTATCCTCCCGATCGAAGCCGCATTGTGATTTATCGCGAGCTCTATGAACCCTCTCTGGTGCTTTCTGCGGCGGCGGAGAAGATTTTGAAATTTCAAGGAAAAGAAGAGCTTCGTTATCTTACCGCTTCGCCCGATTTATCGGGAAGAAGGCAGGATGCGGGCAAAACGGGCTTTGATATTTTGAAAAACTGCGGACTTCGCGGGCTTGTTTCGGCGGATAACGAAAGGATTGCGGGGTGGCGCAGGGTGAGAGAATTCCTTCGAGCCGAAACGGAAGAAGGGGCTTATTTGGGGATTTTTCCATCGTGCCGAAATCTGATTCGAACCCTGCCGCGACTCACCTTTGATTCGGTGAAAACAGAAGATGCCGCGATTCATCCCCATGAATATACCCATGCTCCCGATGCTTTGCGCTACGGGCTTTCTTCTTTGCCTTTTTTGCCGGGAGAAATCAGGGCGGAAAAGGAGATTGTGCGCGATATTAAGGCGGAATTTTTTGGGAAGAAGCAGGGGAATCAGAGTTATATCGGCTTTTTGAAAAAATAATTGACTCCGCACTTTTTCTTTGCTACAATCTTTGCGGAGGATCTTATGCTCAAAGAATTTTTTGAAAGAGAAAACATTGAATTTTATTCCACGCTGAAGGCGAAGGATCTTGTGATTTGGGACAAGGCAAAAATGGCTCGGGTGGAAGAAGAGATCGGCGAGGTGAAATGCGCGGTGATCTTTTTGATTCCGTATTTTGCGGGTCAGAAAACCACCAATCTTTCGATTTATGCCCAGCCGAGGGATTATCACTATTTTCTTTTGCTTTTATCGGAGCGTTTTGAGGAATACCGAAACAAAAAGGGGCTTTCTTTTTCGTTTCGTGGATTTGCCGATTCCTCGCCGCTTGCCGAGCGCGAT
This sequence comes from Eubacteriales bacterium, assembly GCA_045658765.1. Lineage (GTDB taxonomy): Bacteria > Bacillota > Clostridia > Oscillospirales > SIG627 > RGIG5579. Next base: position 69,237 of record JAZOVP010000117.1, read on the forward strand.
GCCGCGCTGAAGGCGGGGCTTGGTGTTTTGGGGAAAAATGGGCTGATTTTAAATGAAAAATACGGCTCGTTTGTGTTTATCGGCGCATTCTTTTTGAATGAAGAATTGCCCGCAGAGCAGATTTTGGAAAAAATGAATTGCCCCGCTTGCGGGGAGTGCGAAAAGGCGTGCCCCACGGGAGCGATTTTTGATCCCGAGAGGAAAACATGCCTATCGCTTATTTCGCAAAAGAAAAATCGCTCGCCCGAGGAAGATGTGCTTTTGGAAAAAGCCGAATGTAAATGGGGATGCGATTTATGCCAAAATGTTTGCCCGATGAATCGATTTGCCGAGAAAACCCCGATTCCCTTCTTTTTGGAGGATCATATCATAGAGCTTTCGGAGGATGTGATCGGAATGGAAAAAGAAGAATTTAAAAAACGCGCCTTTTCCTGGCGAGGCAAGGCCATTTTAAAGAGAAACCTTGCAATAGAAGAATAAGAAAGAACACCCAAGAGGGTGTTCTTTTTTTGATCAATCTTTTATTTTTTTCAAGCAAGCGGGGCATAGCAGAAGATCGCTTTTCTGAATCAGATCGCCATCTTTTCCGCAAATGCAGCAAACGGACTTTTCCTTTTGCAAAATGATTTCTTGATTTTCAGGATCAAGTTTCATTAAAACGGAAGAATTTGGGGATAAATGAAGCTGATCTCTGATATTTTTGGGAATCACAATTCTTCCCAAGGGGTCAATTTGTTTTATTGTCATAAAATCACCTCGGTTTATTTTACTACGATTTGATAGTAAAATCAATACTATTATTTGATAGTACATATACTTAACATTGAGGTGAGAGATATGTATTATCCACGATTAAAAGATTTGCGTGAAGATCGCGATTTGGTTCAAAAAGAAGTTGCGGCATTTCTTGGGATTGATCAAAGAGTATATAGCAATTATGAAACCGGCAAAAGAGATATTCCCACGCGTTTTGTGGTTTTGCTCGCAAAATATTATAACACTTCCGCTGATTATATACTGGGTTTAACCAATGAACCTAATTTTGGTAAAAAATAAACTAAAAAATAAAAAAGAACACCCGAGAGGGTGTTCTTTTTTTGATCAATCTTTTATTTTTTTCAAGCAAGCGGGGCATACCAGAAGATCGCTTTTTTGAATCAGATCGCTATCTTTTCCGCAAATGCAGCAAACCGGCTCTTCTTTTTTCAATATGATTTCTTGATTTTCAGGATCAATCTTGATGAAAAGGGCAGAGTTTGGGAATAAATGAAGCTCTTCTCTGATATTTTTGGGAATCACAATTCTTCCCAAGGGGTCTATTTTTCTGATCATAATGGAATTTCCTTTTTTTATTGAATTTTCGTTTGGCGCTTTCCGAGGTGCCAAAAAGAATCTAACTATATGGGGGTTATATCCCCTTAATATTCGAGATTATAACCCCCATAATAATAAATGTCAAGGGGGATGATTATGATTGTATTTGACCGACTTTGGAACACGATGAAGGAAAAAGGTTTTTCCACGTATCAATTAAGAGAGCGTTGTGGAATCGACAGCAAAACGATCCGAAGATTAAAAGCGAACGAAAATATCGAAACAAAAACGATTGATAAGATTTGTTTGGCATTGAAATGTCGCATCGAGGATGTGGCGGAATATATTGAGGATCGATAAATAAAAAAAGAACACCCAAAAAGGGTGTTCTTTTTTGTTTCAAGTGATTTCTTATTTGTTGAGAGCCATGGAGATTTCTACGGCTACTGCAACGGTGGCGCCTACCATGGGGTTGTTGCCCATACCGATAAGACCCATCATTTCCACGTGAGCGGGAACGGAGGAAGAACCTGCGAACTGCGCATCGCCGTGCATACGGCCCATGGTATCGGTCATACCGTAGGAAGCGGGGCCTGCTGCCATGTTATCGGGGTGGAGGGTGCTGCCCGTGCCGGCGCCGGAAGCAACAGAGAAGTATTTTTTGCCGTTTTCGATTGCCCACTTTTTATAGGTTCCTGCAACGGGGTGCTGGAAGCGGGTGGGGTTGGTGGAGTTGCCGGTGATGGAAACGTCTACCGATTCGTGACGCATGATGGCACCGCCTTCGAGAACGTCGTTTGCACCGTAGCAACGAACCTTTGCTCTTTCGCCATCGGAATAAGCTTTGGTTTTCACGATCTTAAGTTCGCTATCGGTGAAGTTGTATACGGTTTGCACAAAGGTGAAACCGTTGATTCTGGAGATGATGTGAGCGGCATCTTTGCCCAGACCGTTGAGGATGATCTGGAGGGGCTCTTTACGAACCTTGTTTGCAGTTTTTGCGATACCGATTGCGCCTTCTGCTGCTGCGAAGGATTCGTGGCCTGCGAGGGAGCAGAAGCACTTGGTTTCTTCGCGGAGGAGCATTGCGGCAAGATTACCGTGGCCAAGACCAACATCGCGGGTTTCGGCAACGGAACCGTGGATACAGAATGCCTGAAGACCGATACCGATTGCTTCAGCAGCTTCGGCAGCGGTTTTCACACCCTTCTTCACTGCGATTGCAGCGCCGAGGGTATATGCCCAAGAAGCATTTTCGAATGCGATGGGCTGAACGCCTTTTACAAGGGCATCAACATCAACACCGAGATCCAAGCAGATCTTCTGGGCTTCTTCAAGAGAAGCGATGCCGTATTCTTTCAGGCACTCGTTGATTTTATCAATTCTTCTTTCGTAACCTTCAAATTTAACCATCTTGTGCCTCCTTATTCTTCGCGGGGATCAATGTATTTCACTGCGGCGTCGTATCTGCCGTAGCTCTTCACATTGGCCTCGTATGCTTCCTTGGGATCTTTGCCGTGACGGATGGCTTCCATCATCTTTCCGAGATGAACGAATTTATAGCCGATGATTTCGTTGTCTTCATCAAGACCGAGGGAGAGAATATAGCCCTCTGCCATTTCGAGATAGCGAACGCCTTTTTCGTTGGTAGCGAAGATGGTACCAACCTGGCTGCGAAGACCCTTGCCCAAATCGTCGAGGGTGGAGCCGATGGGAAGTCCGTCTTCGGAGAAGGCGGTCTGGGTTCTGCCGTATACGAGCTGGAGGAAGATTTCTCTCATTGCAACGTTGATTGCATCGCAAACAAGGTCGGTGTTGAGAGCTTCCAGAATGGTTTTGCCTTGGAGGATTTCAGCTGCCATAGCGGCGGAGTGGGTCATACCGGAGCAACCGCTGGTTTCAACGAGTGCTTCTTCGATAATACCTTTTTTAACATTGAGGGTGAGTTTGCACATACCCTGCTGGGGTGCGCACCAACCGATACCATGGGAAAGACCGGAAATATCGGTTACATCGTATGCCTTAACCCATCTTCCTTCTTCGGGAATGGGGGCCGGGCCGTGCTTGGGGCCTTTTGCCACAACGCACATGTTTTCTACATCTTCGGTAAACATGTTCATTTTAAAATTCCTTTCGTTTTTAATTAGTCAACCAAAACGCCCATGGTGCCGGGAGCGGCGAGGGCGGCATTGGATTCATCGGTGTCGATGTGCATGGCAGCGGCGAATTTTTCGCTTACTCTTACCACAACCTCATCGAAAATGAGAGCTCTTTCGCCCTCAACGCGAATTTTCACGATTTCTTTATCCTTCACTCCGAATGCTTCTGCATCGGCGGGGGTGAAGTGAATATGACGCTTTGCAACGATCACGCCTTCGGCGAGTTCCACGCTCTTATCGCCAACCGAAATGGTGCAGGCGCCGGAACCGGCAACGTCGCCGGATTCGCGGATGGGAGCTTTGATGCCCAGTGCTCTTGCATCGGTGGCGGAAACCTCTACCTGAGATGCGGGACGGGCGGGTCCGAGGATGATTACGTTTTTGATGGTGCCTTTGGGGCCTGCGATATCCACTCTTTCTTCACAAGCGAACTGACCGGGCTGGGACAGATCCTTCTTGTGGGTGAGCTCATATCCTTTGCCGAACAGGGCTTCGATATGCTCTGCAGACAAATGGACATGGCGGGCGGAAGTTTCAACAAGTACCTTCTTTTCCATAATGAATTCTCCTATCTTTTTTGCTTAAATTGCTGAACCGATTTATTATACTACAATTTATGGACTTTTGTAAAGAGGGGGCGGGGAATTTTTATCAATTTTGCGGCCCTTTTGTGATATGGGTGATTTTTGTGATCACAAAGAGGGTGATGGCAAGATCCATGATCAGGGTGGAGGAATCCACAAGATCCATGCTGATTTTTTCGCCCATTACCGCCAAAAGCTGGGGAAGGCGCGCGGTGATTCCGAAAAATACTGCCGAAGCACCGGAGAAGGCATAGAAATTGGGAGAGAAATAATTTTCCTCGCCCAAAAGGGTTTGTGCTTGATAGAGGAAAAATACCAAAAGCGAGATCACAAAGAGAAATTGCCCGATATAAAGGGATTTATTCACAAAGCGGGCAATATCGCGATATTCCACCACCATTCTCACGGCGCACCAAAAGGCGGGCACGAGGGCAAAAAAGGCCATGGGCTTTCTTTGAAGGGTGGAATTGGAAAATGCGAAAAGAAGGAAAAACACACCGCTTAAAAGTGAGAGGAATGCGAAAAGGAGGGTATAGGGCGAGATGTTTGCCTTGGAATACACAAAAAGGGAAAGCGCGTGGGAAAGAAAGCCAAAGCCGGGAAGAATGGAGGCGAAGGCGGAAAGGGTTCCGTTCCAAGAGGCGGCTTTTTTTGCAAAGCCGTGGAGAAAGAATTCGGGGAATCTTTCTTCGGAAACGGTTTCTTCTTCATCCTGCATCAAAAGGGAATCTTCTTCGGGGAGGAAAAATTCCTCTTCTTTGATTTCTTTTTCGGGAGCGATTTTCTTTGCGAAGAAGGCAAGAATAAGGCAGATTCCAAACACAAAAAAGCCCACTGCATTATAGGAAGTGCAACCGATTGCTTTGCCCACGAAAAAGCCGGAAGAAACCTCGATTTCTTTCCAATAGATATAGAGGCGCAATGCGATTGCGATGGGAGAGAGAATCCCCAAAAGGATCAGTATTTTTTGAAATAATTTTTGGTTGAATTTCATATCGGAAACCTCTTAGCTTTATTTCTTGTTTTGAAGGATGCAAGAAAGGGAAAGTGCGAATGAAAAAAGAAAAAACACACCCAAAAGGGTTTTGGTGATCGAATTGGATAAAAATGCCATCGACGGATTGATCCGATCGAGGCAAAACAAGGTGAGCATCATAAGAGATAAGATCAAAACCAGATGGGGAAGCAAACGCTGAAAAAAAGAAATGATTTTTTTCATTGGTTCTCCTTATTTTGATCGGGGGCAAGATACACGATGTCGCTGATATCTCTTCCGCCTTCCTTGGAGGGGGAGGAGAAAAGTTCGCCCCGATAGGTCATTGCGGCGGAATGGCCGCCGTCGAGATTATAGGCAGTTTTGCAGCCGAGGGATTCAAAAAGCTCGGCAAATTCCGGAAGGGTCATGCCGCGGGAATGATTTTGCCTGCCGTCTACCGCCACAAAGCAATAGTGCCCCGGTTCAAAATAGCCGATGCCGATGCGGGGATTTTCCCCTGCGATGCCGGGATGAAATTTCAAAACGGCTTTTCCCTCGGAATCGAGCAGTGCGGGGCCGAAATCCCATGCTTGCCAAGCGCCTCCCGCGATGGCTTTTTCCACATCGAAATCGGCGAAGGAATAGGTTTCCATGGTGCCGTTTTTATAGAGCACACAAACCTCATGGGCTTTGGTTTTTCGATAAACCTCGCCGTTTCGGATCACGATTCCGTTTTGACGGATGCCGAAATAATCGCCGGAAACTGCAAGGAGTGCGCCCGCTTTGCGGGAAAGATTGAGGGTGGAATCGGCAACGCCGGTGGCAAATTCATCGCTTGCCATGGCGGTTTTGAGATTGGTGATATGTTTGATATAGAAATCCGCCACATAATAGGTTACCCCGTTTTCCTTGTGGGTGGTGAGATTCAGGCGGATTTGATCATCTTGATAAAAACCGTCTTTTTCGATTACCGAGCCGTCGGCGGAAAAGAGATCGGCGAAGCGAAGAGAAAAATCTTCGGTTTCTTGGCCTTTTGTGGCGCCGTAGAGATTGCCGATTCTTCGGGGCAAAACATGGTGAAAAAGAGCAAAGATCAGAAGGGCAAACAGAAAAACAAGAAGATCCGCAAGAAGCAATCGAATGGTGCGCGATCGCGTTTTGTTTTTCATTTTTTCTCCTTTGATTTGCGGAAAATCAAGAATTTTTGAATGAGAAAGCTAATGGGGAAGCATACCACCTGCGCCAAGATATGCGCGGCGAGGGCATGGAAATGAAGATTGAAAATGAGAAACGATAAAATGAATTCATTGGCAAAGAAGATGCCCACCACCAGAAGTGCATAGAAAAAGAAGCTTCTGAAGGGTTTTTCGAGATTTTGGAACACCACTTTTCCATTGACCCAGAAATTCACGCACGAGGAAAGAATTCTGGCGGCAAGAAGAGAAAAGAAAGATACGAATCGCTCTTCTGCAAAAAGATGGGGAAAAAGATGGGTGAATAAAAGATAAAATGCCGCCGCATCCACCAAAAAGGCAAGGCAAGAGGAAAGAATAAAAGAAATCAATTCAAAAAGATTTCCCAAAGCAAAGCGGAATAAAAGGCCGTAGATGCGCAGGGCATCTTTTACGGGATTGAAATGGCTGGATTTATTTTCCTCGATATATACCGTTTGAATTTCGATTTCGCGAACGGGGATTTTTTTCTTTACTGCGGTGCAAAGCATTCTCATTTCGTATTCATAGCGATCGCCTTCAATAGAAACAAAAAGCGGGAGAAGATCGCCCGTGAAAGCGCGCAGACCGGTTTGGGTGTCGAACACGCGCTTGCCCATGAGAAGATGGAAGGTGTGGCGCGATACGGTGTTGCCAAAGCGGCTTCTTGCGGGAACATCGCCGCGAAAACTGCGGGAACCCAAAACAAGAGTGCCGGGATTTTTTTCAGCATCTTGCAGGCAAGCCAGAATATCTTCGGGGAGGTGCTGACCGTCGGCATCGGCGGTGCAGATGATTTCATCGGCTTTGCCGCATTGGATCAAATGGGAAAAAGCGGTTTTGAGCGCAGCGCCTTTACCGCGGTTTTCGGGATGAACCAGAAGAGTATCGCAAAGGGATTCGGCTTTCTCGAAAACCGAATCGTATTCCTTGCCCGAACCGTCGTTTACAAGAAGAAGGTGGGCGGGGGTTTTTTCTTTGAGAGCCGAAAGAAGCGCGATGAGTTTTTCATCGGGCTTATAGGCAGGGATGATGATAATCATATAGGCACTCCTGAAAATTCTCCGAAGAGAAAATTTTGCGTATACATACACAAAGATTTTATCAAAAACGAGCCCGTTTTGCAAGAGTTTTGAGAAGATTTACAAGGAGTTTCTTCCCCGTGCTTTATGAAAATTTGTTCACCCTTTTTTCGGAAAAGCGAACGAAATTTCGTATTTTATATTGACAATTACGAAATTTCGTGATATAATCCAACTCGAGCAATGAGGAAGTTTCGAAAAAAGGAGTAAAAAATGAGTATGGAATGGATGAACGCAAAAGAGGAGGCGATCCTCTTTGCAAAAGAAAAAGTGGAAGATGCAGGAGAAGCCATTGGCGAGATCTTGCCCGAAACCGCAGAAGAATTGGTTTGGATTGGAGGAATTTTGGGGAAGGAGCTGATTTTGCTTCGCACCGAGCGGAGTTTGCAGAGTTCCCTTGTGGAAGAAAAAGGCGGTGTGATATGACACTGGATGAATATCTTACGAAATTTCGTTTGCTTCAGCACGCGGCGGAACGGGAAGAGAAGGCGCTTGCGCTTTTATCTTCCGGAGCATACGCTTCGTTTTTGAAGCGCTTTGAAAAGAGCGAAGATCCGATTTTATCTTCGGTTTTGGTATCAAGGGAAAAAATGGAAAAGAGCTTTCGGAAAAAACAGCGCCTTTGCGAACGCTATGCTGTGCGGCTCACCCGCGCGATTTCTTTGATTGAAGTGCCGGAACTCAGGGAATATGCGCTTTGCCATTTCCTTTATGGGCTAACGCACGAGGAGATTGCCGAGCAGAGTTTTTACTGTGTGAGAACGGTGTATCGCTATGGCAAAAAGGCAAAAAAAGAATTGGAAGCGGCGCTTCTTTCGGTTCAGCCGAAGAGAAAACGGATTTCGGATTCCCGATTTTTGGTGAAAGGGCGCTTGCCGCGAAGAAAAAAGACCGAAGATGCGGTTTCGCGCAGTGTGGCTTCGCGCACCGCTCGAAGATGGAGCGAGCCGTATCGACCGAAGGTTTTATTTGCATAAAAAAAGAACTGCCCAAAGGCAGTTCTTTTTTTTACCGGAACAAATTAGTTGTTTTCCTTCATTGCTGCGAAGCAATCGCTGCAGTAAACAGGGCGATCGCTGGTGGGCTGGAAGGGAACTTTTGCTTCTTTGCCGCAGTTAGCGCAAGTGGTAGTGAAATACTCTCTTGCCTGACGGGAAGCATTCTTCTTTGCATCTCTGCAGGGTTTGCATCTCTGGGGTTCGTTCTGGAATCCTTTCTCGGCATAGAATTCCTGTTCACCTGCGGTGAAAACGAATTCGTTGCCACAATCCTTGCATACCAGTGTCTTGTCTTCGTACATTTGCCATACCTCTTTTAATAATATTGCCCAGAACGGACTTGCACCGTCACCCTTTTTAATCTGCTGATCAAAACGCTCTCTTTAAGCTACTCGGGCATATAGACGATAGAATTCAGGAAAGACCGGAAAGCTTCTTGCGCAAACGAAACAGAGTGTTTTCAATGCTTTTCGGGGTTTTCCCAAGAATGGAAGCGATTTCGCTCACCTTTTTGCCGCGAAGGGAAAGCCCGAATACTTCTCGCTCCATGGGAGAGAGAGCTTCGTCGACCTTGCGGAGAAGGGCGGAAAGCGCTTCTTTGCCGAGAAGAATTCGCTCGGGAGATTCCGATTCGCCTGCGGGGATTTCTTCTGCGGGGATGGCGGAAAGTTCACCGCCGGAATGATCTTTTTGATACTTGCGAAGCCCGTCGATCACGGCGCTATTCATGCAAATGCGCGCAAAGGTGGAAAACGAGGACGCTTTCGGATCATAAAGCAGCACTGCCTTATAGAGCCCGATGAGCCCTTCCTGAGCCAAATCGCCCTGATCTGCCAAGGGGAGCATCAAGGGGGAGATCATTCGTTTTAAAGTGGGTTCAAAATGAGAGGCAAGGGCCGAAAAGGCATTCTCATCCCCTGCGGCGGCGCGGCGAACCAATTCATCGATTTGGGCGCGCTTTTCTTCGGAAGAGGAAAAATTTTGATCAGCCATGGATACCTCTTTTATTTTACTACCTAAACCGAATTATAACATCCGATTCAAAATATGTCAAGCATTTTAATAAAAATAAAAATAATTGCAACTTTTTTTGATAAAATTCGGCTAATTTCTCAAAAAGGATTTGGTTTTTCTTCTTGTGGATTGCTTTTTTGTGTGTTAGAATGGGAAAAAACAAAAAAGGAGTTTGAGATGATTCGTCATATCGTAATGTTTCGCTTTAAAGAAGAAGCCGAAGGGAAAACCAAAGCAGAAAATGTGCTTGCCACCAAAGAGATGCTGGAAGCGCTTCCTGCAAAAATTCCGCAGATCAAGAGCAGCAGTGTTCTTTTGAATACCGAAGGGGCAAATCCCGAAAATGCAGATCTGATTCTGATTTCGGATTTTGATTCTTTGGAAGATCTTGATACCTACATTGTGCATCCCGATCACAAGGCGGTGGGTGCTTTTATGCGCCCTTTGCGCGAAAGCCGCGCGGGGATCGATATTACCTTATAACTTTAGTGAGCACCGCGTGAACGGCAAAGCGATCGTCTTTTGAGGCATTCCCGCTTGCGCAGGTGGACAGGGTGATGATCTGACTGTTTTTATCAAAGGCGTGATCGGTTTGGAACACCGAGATAAACTGCATTTGCTCACAGAAATTGATGAAATCCTCATCGGAAACGAAATTGGTTTCGAAATAGTTATCGTAGGCGTTGGATTCGTGCGCGGAGAAGGGCTCATAGATAAAGATTCCGTCTTCGGTGGCGATTTGAATGGTGGCGCCGTGAAACACGGAGGAACTGGCAAAATCGTGCAGGGAGGCAAACATACTGCCGTCGGTCATATTGTGCCCGTAGATCACGGTGTTGCGATTTTCTTCGATTTTGGGGGAATTGCGCTCATCGATAAAAATGGTGCCGCCCGAAAGCACTTTGCCATAGAAATCGCGGCGCAGATAATAATTTTTCTTTTCCGACCAAACCACGGGGTAATTCACCACCGTGCCGTTGATGGTGATCCAGCCCGCCGTGTCGGGATTGATTTTTTTGAGCTGGGCAATTTTTCCCACAAGACTTTGCTGATCATCGGTGAAGGTGGTGCTTGTGGTTTCATCGGATTCGGTTTTGCCTGCCAGAATATCTTGCGGGGTTAAGCTGATGATATTTGCCGCGGATTTTTTGAGATATTCATCTTGGAAAAAATCTTTTTTCGTAACGATTTCCTGCAGTTCTTTATTCACTGCCCAGATGCGATAATAATCATAGATTTTGGAAAACACAAACACACCCGCGGAAAGAAAACCGAAAATACAAACAAAGAGAATTCCGTAGCGGATCATATCGGATCTGCTGATGGGATTCTTTTTTCTTTGGCTCGGATCCTGATAAACCTCATACATTCCGTCGAGCGATTTTTTCACCATTTCTCCCATTTCATTTTTTTCGAGGTTTTGGGGAGCGGGAGAGGGGGATTCTTTTTTCAGATCGCGCTTTGCACGGAGCGGTTTTTTTACTCTTTTCGGCGGAAACTTTTCTTCTTTTACTTCTTTTTCTTTCGGCTCTTCCGGATCGAGCCCGAGGGTGGAACCGGAGGGGGTGTCATTTTTTTTCAGATCGCGCTTTGCACGAAGGGGCTTTTTGAATTTCGGTTTTGCTTTTTCGGGGGCAGAAGGAATTTTGTTTTGAATTTCGGGCTCGGGCTTTTTTTCGGGGTGAGGCGGGGTTTGAGGCGCAGAAAAACTTTTTTCGGCGGAACGGGAGTGATTTTCTTCCATTTCACCCAAAAAGAAATCGGTTTTCGTTTTGCCTTGTTTTTTGAATCCGAACACGAAGTGCCTCCTTGATTTGACGGTATCTTGAAACGGGATTACTCCCAGAAAAATTTTAAGGAATCGCGAAGTTCTTTTTCGCGGGAGATGATTTTGGCATCTTCCCAATTTTCGGGGAAGAGCTCACGCATTTCTTCATTTAAAAAGCGCAGATCGCAAAGCAGAAGGAAGCCGCGATCTTCTTCACTGCGGATCACTCTTCCCGCCGCTTGCAAAACGCGGCTCCAGCCCTGCAGGGTATAGGCGAATTTTTTGCCGTCGAGTTCGCGCTTATAATAGGCGGCGCATTCCGCTTCGGCTTCGGGGCTTGGCGGGGGGAAGCCCGTGCCCACAATGATTTCGCCCGAAAGGGCATCGCCCTTTAAATCAATGCCTTCCGAAAAGATGCCGCCCATCACGGCAAAGCCCACGAGGGTGCCTTTTTTTTCGCTTTGGAATTCTTGCAGAAATTCGCGGCGTTTTTTTGAGGTCATCACCTTTTCCTGAACCAATACCCGATGCTCAAAATGACGCTTTTTATATTCTTGCGAAACGAGATTTAAGTATTCAAAGGAAGGCAAAAATACCATATAGTTTCCGGCTTTGGCGGAAACGGCGGCGTGGATGATATTGCAAATTTTCGGCGCGGTTTGATATCTTTGGCTATGAGATACATCGATCCCGCAAATGCCAACGAAAAGATTATCGCGGGGGAACGGAGAATCCAGCACCAAAAACTCATCTTTCTCTTCCCCAGCAAGAAGATCGAAATAATAGGGCTCGGGCAAGAGAGTGGCGGAAAAGAGAAGTGCGGATTTCCATTTTTGAAAGCTTTTCTCGAGGGTGGTTCTTGGATCCACAAGCCAAATTCGGCACCCGCCCTCGGGGGGATAGAGGGTGGCGAAATTTTCATTGAAATGATGATAGAGAAAAGCGAATTTTTTGAGTTTGAAAAATAGCTTTTTGATTTCTTCTTTGGTTTCTTCCGTGAGCATTCCAAAGCCGTTTTGCAAGGCAAAACCAACCTTGGGAAGCAGTGCATCCACGGCTTTTCCCACCTCGGCGGGGGCTTCGAAGGAATAGTATTCTTTGGTGTCTTTTCTTTTTTGCTCGATTTTGGCAAACAGGGTTAAAAGTTCGCCGAAGTGCTCGCGCAAAAATGCCGCAGGCGGGGTGGGATCGCGAAAGAGCGGATCAAAATCCTCGCCGGAGAGGGTTTCGGTATTGTTTTCTTTGATACGGCTTGGCAGGTTATGGGCTTCGTCGACCAAAAGAAGAGAATTTTTGGTGGGTTGGATCACGGCGCGCTCGGGATCGAAGGCGTGGTTATAATCGCCGATGATGATCTGACAAAACTCTGCCGCTTTTTTGGCAAGAGCGAAGGGGCAGAGATGGAAATGCTCTGCCGCGGCTTTCAATTCTTTTTCGGTGATGCAAGAAAAGGAAGCCAGAAAAGAAAGCGCATCGGCAAGACGGCTTTCGGTGTTTTCAAAATAGGTGCATTCTTCTTTTTTGCAATCTTCATTTTTTTCGGGGCACAGAGCGGCTTTGGCGGATAGCACCAAAGTGCGGAATCCGCGCACCTTTTGCAGAGATTCCACGCAAGCGGCGGCTTGAAGCTTCAGGGTGTTTTTCGGGGAAGCATAGAAAACGCGATCGACCTTTTCTTTTTCGAGCGCGCGCAGAGCGGGATAAAGCACCGCGGCGGTTTTTCCGATTCCCGTGGGGGCGCAGGCAAAGAGCTTGGAGGAGGTTTGAATGGCGTTCCAAGCGGCATGAATGAGCTTTTTCTGGCCCTGCCTTAAAGAAGAATGGGGGAATTCCACTTTGGCTTCGCTCTTTTCAAAAAGGGGAGCCAAAGAAAAAATGCGAGGGGCGATTTCCAAAAAGGTTTCGCGAAGGGATTCTTTTTCGAGGGGGAAGGTTTCGATTTCGGTTCTGCCTTCGGCGAAGAAAATAAGGCGAAAGGTGAGGCGATCGATTTTTTTTGCGTGCATCAGAGCCAAGGATAAAATCTTTCCGCGCAAGATTCCCGCTTCGCGCAGAGGATGAAGAGAGGCCATATAATCGGCGGCGTGTTCTTCTTCGAGTATGTATTCCTCCCTCCGCTTGAGGATGCGGTGGGCTTTGCCGGAAACGAGGAGTTCTCCTTCATTGTGCTTTAAGTGCAAAGAGAGGGGAGTATCCAAAAACACCTCGGCACACTCTTCCCCGAAAAGCAAGGTTCGCTCTTTTTCGGTGGGGCGGGAGAAAAAACTTTTTTCATTATGAGGAGCCAAGAGCAAAAGGATTTGGTCGAGCGAAATGACCGTGGTTTTTTCTTTCATAAATCCTCCCCGAAAATCAAATCCGCAAGGGCGAAAACAAAGCCCGAAGCGAGGTTGTGGTATAGTCCAAACCCTCTATCAAAAGGAACAGGTGCTTCAAACGGAAGAATGCTTTTTTTGCCTAAGAAAATTTCTTTTTGAAGGCAGAGCATTGCCTTTTCTTCCGCGATGCTGGAAAAGGTAACCGCATCTTCCCGATTCATTCCGCCCGTGAGAAGAATGGAGTTTTCCGGCACGGTGCTCACGCGGGCAAATCCCGGAATCAAGAAGAGCTTTGATTCGAAAGAAAGCGCTTCGGGCAGATAATTTTGATCGGATAAAACCAGATCGTATATTTCCCCGCTTTTTGCTTTTTCGATGCGAAATTTTCTTTCGAAGTTTTTTTGATTTTGCTTTGCGGCGATTTGATGCCGCAGGATGGGTATGGTTTCCAAAAAACCGATCTTCATAAATCCTCCCCCCGAACAACTTGTTTCGGCTTTTTTAGTATGGCCGAAAAAGGGGAAGACATACGGGATTTATTCGGTTTTTTGTTCGGAAAATGCGTTTACGGTGGTTTCGATCAGGCGCCAAACCTCTTCTGCGCCCGTGCCGTTTAAGGAAGAAAACGGAATCACGGGAACGGGGAAATAGCGATCCTGAAGTTCGTTTAAATTTTTGGCTTGATTGGTTTTATTGAGTTTATCGGTTTTGGTGGCAACGATCACAAAGGGAATGCCTGTTTCCTGAAGAAAGGAAATCATGGTTTCGTCGTCGCGGCTGGGACCTGTTTTCAAATCCACAAGCTGAAGCACGAGCGCGAGATGTTCGGGATTCTGAAAATAGGAATCGGTTAGATTCGACCAAACTCTTTTTTCTTTTTCGCTTCGTTTGGCAAAGCCGTAGCCGGGCAGATCCACCAGATAAAAACGCGAATCCACATCAAAGAAATTCACGGTGATGGTTTTTCCCGGAGAGGACGACACGCGCGCGAGCTTTTTTCTGCCCAAAATTTTATTCAAGGCAGAACTTTTGCCAACGTTGCTTCGGCCGGAAAAGGCGATTTGGCATTTTCCGTTGCAAAGGAGCTGATCGCGGCGACCTGCCGAAATTTTGAGGGTGATATTGTTTTTATTGATGGGTTTCATCGGGTTTTGAGTGCAATCCGAAGCACTTCATCCACGGTTTTGCAAGGGATGAATTCCATGGTTTCCAGCGCTTTGGGATCCACATCCTCCAGATCTTTTTGATTATCGAAGGGAATGATCACGGTTTTGATGCCTGCGCGAAGGGCGGCACCTGCTTTTTCGCGAAGACCGCCGATGGGAAGAAGATTTCCGTGGAGGGTGATTTCACCCGTCATCGCCACATCTCCGCGCGCTTTTTTGCCCGAAAGAAGAGAAGCAAGGCAAGTGATGAGGGTGATGCCTGCGCTGGGTCCGTCTTTGGGGATGGCGCCTTCGGGGAAGTGAATATGCAGATCTTTGGTTTTATAAAATTCGGGATCTTCCACTTCGAGTTCTTTTGCTTTGCTTCGAATGAAGGAAACGGCGGCGGAAACGGATTCTTTCATCACGTTGCCCAAAGAGCCGGTCATTTCGATTTTGCCGGTGCCGGGAAGACAGAGCGCTTCCACTTCCAGCATTTCACCGCCCGAGAGGGTCCATGCAAGGCCATTGACCATTCCAACGCGATCTTCTTTTTTCTTGCGCTCGGGCAGGATTTTTTCTTTGCCGAGAAATTCGGTGAGATTTTTTTCGGAAACGGAAATTTTTTCTTCGCCGTCGATGATTTTTTTGGCGGTTCGGCGGCAGATTTTTGCGAGTTCGCGCTCGAGTTTACGAACGCCTTGCTCGCGGGTATAGCAGCGAATGATTTTGCGCAGGGCGCCATCGGAAATGCGAAGAAGATTCTTTTCGATGCCGTGCTCGGATTTTTGCTTGGGGATCAGGTGATTTTTGGCAATGGCAACTTTTTCGCTTTCGGTATATCCTTGGATTTGAATGATTTCCATGCGGTCGAGCAGTGCGGGGGGGATGGTGCTCAGTTCGTTTGCCGTGGCAAGGAACACGCAAGAGGAAAGATCCACGGGAAGCTCCACAAAATGATCGCGGAAGGCATGATTTTGCGCGGAATCGAGCACCTCCAAAAGAGCGGAGGCGGGATCGCCATGGGAATCGCGGGTGAGCTTATCGATTTCATCCAAAACAATCAAGGGGTTCATGGAGCTCGCTCCTATGAGTGCATTGATGATTCTGCCGGGCATTGCGCCGATATAGGTTTTTCGGTGGCCGCGAATATCGGCCTCGTCGCGCACACCGCCAAGCGACACGCGCACATATTTTCTGCCGAGGGCTTCGGCGATGGAAGAGGCAATACTGGTTTTGCCCACACCGGGAGCACCCACGAGGCAAAGGATCTGACCCTGCACCTTGCCGCGCAGAAGACCGGCGGCGAGAAATTCCAGAATTCTTTCTTTCACTTTATCCAGTCCGTCGTGGTCGCGATCGAGAATTTCTTTTGCTTTGGCGGGATCCACTTCATCTTTGGTGAATTTTTTCCACGGGATTTCAAGGCAGGTTTCCACATAGCCGCGAATGAGCGCGGATTCGGAAGAGCCGAAGGGCATATGGGGGATTTTTTTGGCTTGCGCGATGAGCTTTTCCCTTACTTCATCGGGCAGATCTGCTTTCTTCACGCGAAGGAGCACATCGTCTTCCTCGAAATCGGCTTCGGGCTCGGAGGAGCCGCTGAGCTCATTTTGGATCACGCGCATCTGCTCGCGAAGATATGCCTCGCGATGCTGGGAATCCATATGGCTTTGCACTTTTCGGGCAAGGCCTTGCTCGATTTTTGCCACCTCGATTTCGGAGGCAAGAATTTCTTTGATGCGAAGGGCACGCTCGAGGGGATCGAAAATCGAAAGGATTTCCATTTTTTGATCCGCTCTTCTTAAAAGATTGGATGCGGTATAATCTGCAAGGAATCCCGGATCTTCGATGCTTTGAAGTGCCAAGGTTACTTCCTGAGAAAATTTCGGCAGGAAGGCGGAAAGATCTTCGATGCTGTGGAGCACGCTTCTGCGATAGGCATCGGAGGCGATGGGATCTTCCGAAACAATATCGCGGCGGATTACTTCTGCCGTGAGAGCGCCCGATTCCAAACGGAACACATTCCGAATTTCGGCGCGGGCGATTCCTTCGGTGATGATGCGATAACTTTTATCGGGAAGCTTGATGGATTGCTTGATGCGGGCGATCACACCGATTTTATAAAGATCGGCGGGTTCGGGAACTTCCACTGCACTATCTTTCTGGGTAACCAGAAAAATCATGCCGTCGGCTTTGAGGGCCATTTCGGCGGCGCGCAAGGTTTGGGGGCGCGCAATTTCAAAGCTTGTGTCGATCCCGGGGAAAACCACGAGCCCTCGCAGGGCAATCACGGGCAGGGCAACGCGGTCGAGTTTTTCAGAAAAATAAGACATTTGCTTTTTGAATCCTTTCGATACAGGTGAAGTGCAAGAGGGTACAAAAACCCATTTTTCTCATTATAGCATTTTTTCAAGGAAAAAGGAATCTTTTTTTGATATTTTTATATAATTTTATTTTTTTGTTTGGATTTTTGCAAAAAAAGGAGTATAATGGGAATGAAAAACAAAGGGGCGAATCTATGGAAAAAGATCTTTTTCGGGAAACGGCATCTTTGCTTCCGTTTCCTGCTTTCACGATGGATGAAAATTTAACCATCCGATTCCGAAACCGATTGGCAGAAAAACTTTTGCCTTCGGTTCGGATTTTGCGCTCATTTTTGGCAGAAAATGAAGAGAAAATTCTGCAAACGGGTGTGTTTACCTGCTTTTTGGGAGAGGAGCATTATCTGGTGTTTCGCTTTCGATCGGAAAAAGGAGAATGCCTTCTCGGATTTTTGGAAAATTTTCTGCCGTTTTATGAGTCGCTTTCCCGCTTGATTCTGGAGCGATCGGAAGCACTTTTTTGGGAATTGAATCCGGAGCGGCTTCTTTCGGAGGTTTCCGAAAATCGGGGAAAGAATACCGAATTTTTGGATCTTGTGGCTTCTCGCATGGTTTTGCTTCGCAAGGAAGAGAGAATTTATCTTCGTTTGCTGAAAATGAAAGAAGAAAAGGATCAAAGGCCCTCATCTTGCAGTGTTTCGGGCTTTTTCCGATATTTAAAAGAGGCGCTCGGGCAGGCAAACCTTGATTTTTCGCTTGAGATGAGCGAAGAAATGGGAGTTTTTGTTTCCACGCAGCATCTCACCCTTGCGGTTTTGAATGTGTTTCAATTTGCATTTCTTTATGAAGGGGAAACCAAACTCGAAGTTTCGGCGCGAAAGGGAGAAGAGAAAAACGAAATTTCTTTTTCGTTTGCGGATCGAAATGATTTGTTTGCAGATTGTTTTTCGGTTCTTTCGGGGAAATCTTTCTGCAATCAGAGCATCTTTTTATCCCCGCTTTTATGCGTGGCGGCTTTATGCGGCAAAGAGGGGATTGAGATGAGAGTGGAGAAAACAGATCGAGGGGTTTCGGTGATTCTTTCGTTGCCGAAGGCGGATCACGTGCCGGATTCGTTTCTTTCGGATGTGGCATCCTTCGAGGCAAGAGAACTCGAAAAAATGGTGCGGGAGTTGTTTTTGAAGCAATAAATGTTCCGCAAAAAAATCAGAACTGTATTGCGCCTGCGCGCATTTGGTGATATAATTGTTTTAGGAAACCGAAAAGGAGATTTTTGTTATGGCTGAAAATAAAATTAAAAGAATCGGTGTGCTTACTTCGGGGGGCGATGCGCCCGGAATGAATGCTGCAATCCGTGCGGTGGTTCGCGCCGGTCTTTATTACGGATTTGAGGTATTTGGAATTAAGCGCGGCTATGAGGGCTTGCTCGATGGCGAAATTGCCGAAATGAACAATCACTCCGTTTCGAATATTATCAGCCGCGGCGGCACGGTGCTTCTTACTGCGCGCTGCAAAGAATTTAATACTCCCGAAGGAGTAAAACGCGGCAAGGCGATGGCAGAAATTTTCCGTTTGGATGCGCTGGTTGTGATTGGCGGCGACGGATCGTTTCGCGGGGCAAGAGATTTGCATCGCATCGGATTTCCCGTGATCGGAATTCCTGCCACGATCGATAACGACATCGCCTGCAGTGATTATACCATCGGCTACGACACGGCGATGAACACCGTGAAAGAAGCGATCGACCGCATCAAAGACACCGCCTATTCCCACGAAAGATGCAGTGTGGTGGAAGTGATGGGCCGAAATGCGGGCTATATTGCGATCAACTGCGGAATTGCGGGCGGTGCGGAAGCATGTATTATTCCCGAAAAGCAGTGCGATGTGAATGAAGATATTGTGAAACCCATCTTGGCTTGCCGCAATGCGGGCAAGCATCACTATATTGTGATCAACGCAGAAGGGGTTGGCAAAACCATGGAAATTGCCGAAGAAATTCATGCAAAAACGGGAATTACCACCACCACCACGATTTTGGGTCATCAGCAAAGAGGCGGAAGCCCCACGGTGCGCGATCGCGTGGCCGCATCTGTTTTGGGTGAAAAGGCAGTGGCGCTTTTGAAGGCAGGCATTTCGGGCAGAATTGTTGCCATGAAGGGCGAATCTGTGGTGGATTACGACATTGAAGAAGCTTTGGAAATGGAAAAGCACATTGACGAACAGCTCATTCGAACCGGCAAAATCCTTTCGCTTTACTGATTTTTGAAAAACGAATTGGCTCGAATTTAAAATCATCCGCGGAGAAGCATTTTCTCCGCGGATTTTTTGATCCTTCATATTTGGAAAAACGCTTGATTTTTTCTTTGCTCGGTGCTATAATATCTTTTAATAGTATCAGCATGAGTTTTTCGCCCGTTGGGGTATCAAAATAAAAAAAGGAAATGGATTATGAGTTATCAAAATCGAACCATTGTTTCTGTTTTGAAGAAATTTGGAATTTCGTTTGATTCTTTCCGTGTGCAAACCTTTCACAGCGGCCACATCAATTCCACGCATAAAGTGGATATTCGCTTCCAAGGCAAGAGCGATAGCTTTGTGCTTCAGAGAATCAATACCTTTGTGTTTTCCAATCCCATCGGAATTATGGAAAATATTGATAAAGTTACAAAGCACATCCGCAATAAACTCATCTCGGAAGGAACCGATCCAAACGGAAGAGTGCTCGACTTTTTGAAAAATGCCGAGGGAGTCAATTACTACTTCGAAGATAAAGAAAATTTCTGGCGCGTGTATCGCTATATTGATAATTCCATCACCTACGATCAGGCGGAAGATCCTGCGGTTTTGCGCAATGCGGGATATGCTTTTGGCCTTTTCCAGAAGCAGCTTTGCGATTTCCCGATGGAAGAGCTTCAGGATACCTTGCCCGATTTTCACAACACCCCCAAAAGAATGGAAAATCTTTTTGCCGCTCAAGAGCGCGATGCGGCGGGAAGAAGATGCGAGATTGAAGAAGATATTCAAATCTTAAAAGAGCATCGCGAAATTTGGTCGAAGCTTGAAAACGATCGCGCGGCAGGGCTTTTGCCCGTGCGCGTTACCCATAACGACACCAAGTATAATAATATTTTGATCGATAAAGATAGCGGCGAAGCGGTTTGTGTGATCGATCTGGACACGGTAACCCCCGGTTTGTGCGCTTATGATTTTGGAGATGCGATTCGTTTTTCCGCCAACACGGCCGCGGAAGACGAGGCAGATACCTCGAAGGTTTCTTTGGATCTTGGGCTTTATGAAGCGTTTGCTTCGGGATTTATTTCGGTTTGCAAAGAATTTTGCACCAAAGAGGAGCTCGAGAGTTTGGCGCTCGGCGCGATCACGATGACTTTTGAACTTGCCGCAAGATTTTTTGAGGACTATTTAAACGGGGATCAATATTTTAAGGTTCACCATCCGAAGCACAATTTGGAACGCGCCAGAAGCCAGCTTGCGCTTGCTTTGGATATGAAAGAGAAATTTGACCGTATGCAAGAAATCAACCGCCGTTATGCGCAGATCAAATAAGATTTTTGATATTTTTGCCGAAAGGATTTTGGAACGTGGAAATTACTTTTAAGAATATAACCGATTGGATTATGAAGGGAATTGCCTTGATTTTGGCAGTTTCGATTTTGTTTGCGGTGGCAGCTTTTATTTATGCCAGCTATTTTGTGGCTCCTGTTTATCAGGCGAGAGTGAAATTTTATGCCAGTGGGTTTGAAACCTCGAATCCTTCCGTGAATGTAACAATGACCCCTCAGTATGTGGAATTTTTGAATGTAAACGGCTTTTATGAAATGGTGGCCAAAGATCTTTTGGAAACCACGGGCACCGATCTTACCCCGAAGGCCATTGCAGGAATGCTTCAGTTTTCTGCCGTGATTGAAGAAACCTCTTCGTTTTATGTTTCGGTGAGAGGCACCGATGCAAAACTTGCCTATAACGTGGCACTTTCTGTGGCCAAGCAAGGGCCCGAGCGCGTGAAGCAGTTTTCGGATGTTGGGGTGCTTGAAATCATCGACGATCCTTCCTTGCCCACCTCTCCGATTGGAAACGGAGCGCTTGAAAATGCGGTGGTGGGATTTGTGATCGGATTTGTTTTGACTGCGGCGATTGTGATCTTGAAAGAGATTTTGGATAACCGAATCGAAGGTCCCGATGAAATTGCCGAGCTTTTCCATTTGCCCATTTTGGGAATTGTGCCTGATTTTTCGATGGGCGAAAAGAAGGGAGAAAAGGAATGAAAACCAATCGTACCTATGGCTATGACAACAGCGAAGGTCGAATCTTGTTTGCGGCGAAGGAAGCATATCGCACCATTCGCACCAATTTGATGTTTTCGATTATCAAAAACGGCTGCAGAACCATTTTGTTTACCAGTTCCATTCAGGGAGAAGGAAAAACCACCTCTTCTGCCAATGTTGCCTTTTCTTTGGCAAGAAGCAATAAAAAAGTGCTTCTTTTGGATTTGGATTTGCGCAATCCCCATGTTCACAGAATTCTGAAAAAACCCAATTCCCCCGGACTTACCAACTACCTTTCCGGACTTTCTTCTTTGGAAGAGGTGCTTCGCAAAGAAGTGTATCCCGGGCTTGATGTGATCACCGCGGGAACCATTTCTCCGAATCCTGCGGAAATGATTGCCAGCGAAGAAATGCAAACCCTTTTGCGCTCCTTCCAAGAGCAGTATGATTTCATTATTTTGGATACTCCTCCCATCAACATTGTTTCCGATGCGCTTTCTTTGGTTTCTTTTGTTGACGGTGTTGCCCTTGTGGTGCGCCCCGGATATACCGATCGCAAAGAAGTGCGCCGCGCCATCAATCAGATCGAATTTGTTGGCGGAAAGATTCTTGGTGTGATTGCAAACGGAGTTCAGGAAGCCAAGACCCGATACGGAAAACGCTATGGCAGATACGGCTATGGCCGTTATGGTGCGGAAAGCGAAGCGGCACCTCAGGCAAAGCCCCCGATTCCGAAGAAAGCGGCGCCTGTTGCCGAGGAGAAAAAAGAAGAAATCGAATCCTCTGCGGAGTAAAAACAGGCATCCTTCCCGATTTGATTCGGGATGGGAGCTTTTGGAATGCTTTATTTGAATTCATCAATCAGTGGCGGTTTCCGCCACTGAATTTTGTATACGGCTTTTTGCCGTGAAAGGAGAAAGAATGATTCGTTCTTATCAAAACGAAACTCCCGAGATTGCCGAAGAGGTGTTTTTGGCCGAAACGAGTGCGGTGATCGGCAAGGTGAAATTGGAAAAAGGCGCCAATATTTGGTATGGCGCAGTTTTAAGAGGGGATGAAGCCGAGATCCGAATCGGCGAAAATTCCAACATTCAAGATAATGCGGTGGTTCATACTGCAAAGGATTTTCCTGTTTCGATCGGCAAAAACGTAACAGTGGGGCATGGCGCGATTGTGCACGGATGCACGGTGGGCGATGATTCCATGATCGGAATGGGCGCGATTGTATTAAACGGCGCGGTGATTGGAAAGGGGTGCCTGATTGGCGCGGGTGCTCTTGTGAAAGAGGGCGCGGTGATCCCTGATCATTCGCTTTGCGTTGGGGTGCCTGCGAAAGTGGTGCGCGAGATGGACGAAAAAGGAATCGAAAAGATTCGCGCGAATGCCGAAATGTATGTTTCGCTCGGCAAAGAATATCAAGAAGAATGCTGATTTGCCCGATTTGCCAAGAAAAACTGAAGGCAGAAGAAAAACGCGCTGTTTGCCCGAACGGGCATAGCTTCGACCGTGCAAAAGAGGGATATTTCAATCTTTTGATGGCCACCGGAAAAGGCGGCCACGGGGATGACAAGGCGATGCTTCTTGCCCGTCGCGCTTTTTTGGAGCGCGGATATTATGAGCATTTGCTTTTGGCTTTGGAGCAAGAAATTTCAGCGCGCTTTCCCGAAAACGGTGTTTTTTTGGATGCGGGTTGCGGAGAGGGATATTATACCGCGCACATTGCGGATTGCCTTAAAAAAGAGGGCAAGAAACCGAATGTTTTTGCTTTTGATATTTCCAAAGACGCTTCGCGCCTTGCGGCGAAAAAATGCAAAGACAGAGCAGAGATTTTTGTGGGCAGTTGCTATCGGATGCCGTTTTTATCGGAATCGGTGGATGCGCTGCTTTCGGTGTTTTCTCCGTTTGCGGGGGAAGAGTTTTTCAGAGTATTAAAGCCCGGCGGATTTTTGTTTTGCGCTGTGCCGGAGCCGTTGCATTTATTTGAACTGAAAGAAGCGGTGTATGAGAATCCCGTTTTGAATGAGAAAAAAGCCGAAATCGGCGAAGGACTTTCTCTTTGCGGGGAAAGAAGGGTGGAAAAAACAATTTTCCTTTCCGATTCCGATTCGATTCGCTCGCTTTTTGCGATGACCCCATACGCCCATAAAACCTCGTCCGAGGATATGGCAAAGCTTGAAAAACTGGATGCTTTATCGGTGAAAACGGATTTTAATATTTTAATTTATCAAAAAAGTTTTTAATTTTCTATTCTGCAAGAAAAAACTTGCAAAGCGCTTTTTCTTGCAGTATAATGAAGGAAACAATGGAAGGGAGGAAGAATATGAAGCGTTCTTTGCGTGATTATTTGATGACACTTTGTCTTGCAGTGCTGATTTTTGCGATTGTTGCGATTTTTCTGATTCAAGCGGCAGAAGGTTTGATGCAGGATGTGGTAACCAAAATCGGCGAGGAAGGCACGGAAACGGTGGAGAAAATTCCCGAACCCACCAAAAAGCCCGATCCGGAACAACCTCCCGCCGCCGAAGAAAAGGTGGAAGATGTTACCGCAACGTTTCTTTTGCTTGGCCTTGATTATAATAAAAAGAATGCCGATGCGATTTTCCTTGTTGGGATCAACGCAACCAAAAAGCAGGCAACGGTGGCTCTGATTCCTTCCAATACGGTGGTGCCTGAAAACGGCGCAAAATATAAATTGGGCGAACTTTATTCTTCTCGCAATATCACCTTCTATAAGGAATTCGTGCAGCAGGAAACGGGAATTCTTGCCGATTACTATGCGGCGATGCCGATGTCGGCGCTTTCGAATTTGATCGACTTTTTGGGCGGAATTCAGTATTCGGTGCCTGAAAATATGTATTATTACGATCCCGCGCAGAATTTGAAGATCAATCTGCAAGCGGGCAGCCAAACTTTAAACGGCGATCAGGTGATTCAGCTTCTTTGCTATCGCGGATATGCAGGAAAAGACACGGCAAGGGAAGATACCCAGCTTGGCTTTGTGAAGGCATTTTGCTCTTCCTTCTTGGTGCCCGCCAATCTTTCCCGCGCTTCTGCGATTATGAACAATATGTATTACAACTGCGAAACCGATTTTGAAGAAGCGGATTTGAAGGCATTGGGCGATGTGATGTTTAACTTCTCGACTTATTCGCAAAGTTACACCCGAATCCCCGGCGCAAAGAGCGGATCGTTTTATGCGATCAGCGCCTCTCGTGCAAAATCGATGTTTGAAGTGTATCAGTAAAGAAAAAAGGAGGCAAAAACCTCCTTTTTCTTATCATATCCCTTGGAGGAATTAAATGGAGAAAGAAAACACCACTCCCGCACAGGAGCTTTTGCCGAATGCAGAAAGCGCTCCTTTGCAGGAAAAAAGAAGCCGTTTGAAAAACGTGCTTTTGGTTTTGGAAGAAAAGGGGCAGGGAAACCTTCCTCTTCTTTTGGCATTTTTACTTCCTCTTTTGATTTTCACCGTGTGCCTTGCGATTCAGGGGGTGTATCCTTTTGGAGATCGGCAGATCATCAACTACGATGGCTGGCATCAGTATTATCCTTTTCTTTTGAAACTTTGGGATCATTTGCGCGAGGGAACCTCGCTTCTTTATGATTATTCGATGGGAATGGGCACAAATTTTCTTTCGATGCTTTCTTACTATGGCTCCAGCCCCCTCAATCTTTTGATTGCCCTTGCACCCGAGCGCGAATTTCGCCTTCTTTTTATGGCGTTTGTTGCGATTCGAATTGCCTTTTCGGGCTTTTCCCTTGCTTTCTTTTTGAAAAAAGTTTTCCATTCGCGCGGTTGGTCGATCGCATTTTTTGGGCTCGGCTATGCGCTTTGCGGATATTTGATGGGCTATTATTGGAATAATATGTGGCTCGACTGCGTGGCGCTGTATCCGCTTTTATGCTGGGCAACGGTGAAGCTTTTTAGAGAAGGAAAATCTTCCCTTTATATATTATTGCTTGCGATCACACTCTTTTCCAATTACTACATCGGATATATGTGCTGTGTGTTTACGGTGGTGGTGTTTTTTGTTTTGTGCGTGCTGGATCGCGTGCGCTTTTCGGATTTTATCCGAAAGGGATTTCGACTTCTTTTTGCCACCCTTCTTGGCGGAATGATTCCCGCGGTGCTTCTTTTGCCCGCTCTTTTCGGACTTTTCAACACCGCTTCCACCACGGGAGTGGGCGGCGGGGTTTATGTTTCGTTTTATGAATCGATTCGCGATCTTTTGGCACCGCTTTCTTCTTTTCATATTCCCGCGGTGATGGATGGGCTTCCCAATCTTTCCACTTCGGCGCTTTTGGTGCTTTTTGCATTTGCTTTTTTGTGGGCAAAGAAAATTTCGCTTAGGGAAAAACTCACTGCCTTTTTCGTGGTGATCTTCCTTTTTGTTTCCATGAATTTCAGTGTGCTCAATTATATTTGGCACGGATTTCATTTCACCAATATGATTCCGTATCGCTTTGCTTTTTTGTTTGCTTTTGTTTTGGTGGTGATGGCATATCGCTATTATCAAAAGGCGGCAGGCGATTTTGATTGGGTGGATGCCGCGGGAATGTTTGTTTTCTCGGCTTTGATTGCATTTTGCGCCTTTGGATATTATCCGAATTCTGCGGTGATTGCCACGGTGGCTTTCTTTGCGGCGGGGATTGTGCTTTGCGCGTTTTATTCGGTGAAAATTGTGCCGAAAAGAGTGTTTTCTGCGATTGTTTGCACCATTCTTCTTTTGGAAACGGCCTCTTCTGCCTATTTGGGCACGCGCGAGGTTGGCACCACGGGATATTCCGATTATTTTGATGGAAAAACCGGCGAAGAAGTGGCCCAAATGGTGGAAATTGCAAAAAAGAGAGAAGAGGGAAAAGAGCCCTTTTTCCGCTTGGAAACAACCGAGTGGCGGAGCTTGAACGACTCTTGCTTTTATAACTATAATGGAATTTCGCAATTTGCTTCTTCGGCAAATTATCGCGTGTCGGAATTTTTGCAGGCGCTTGGAATGCCTGCAGATCCGGGAAGCAATCGCTTTGTTTATGTTCACGGCACTCCGCTTGCCGATACAATGCTCGGGCTTAAATATCTGATCAATAAAAACGGCGCGCTCACCGATACGGGGCTCGTTTCGATTGCGGGGGCGAATCAAACCACCACCACCGCGCTTTACGAATGCGAAAACTTCAGCGGGCTCGGATTTATGCTTGAAAAAGAGGCGGCGGAATTTTGTTTTGATCTTTCGATGCCTGTTTATGAGCGGCAAAATGCGCTCTTTTCGGCAATCACAGGGCTTGAGGGCGATCTCTTTTTCCCGATTGAACCCACAGACGGGGAACATTTGAATTTGGAAGCGATTCCTCTTGGCGATGGCTCTTATGAAATAAAAGGTGAGGCCTCGGGAGGAGAGGAACTTGAGAGAGTGCTTCGCTTTGAATATACCGTGCCGCAAAGCGGAATGGTTTATATTTATGCCGATGTGCCGCTTGCCAACTACACGCAGGTAAACAACGCCTGGCACTGCATTGAGGAATATCCGAATTTCTTTTCCGCAGGGTATTTTAGCGAGGGCGAAATGTTTCGCTTGCGCACCATTTTGCACGAAGAAACCACCGAAGAATTCACCGATTCTGCGCTTTTTTATGTGTGCTGCATGAATGAAGAACTCTGGCAAGAGGGGCTTTCCCGCTTGCAGGATGAAAAAATGCAGATTACCGCCATGGAAGATACTTCCTTTGCCGCCACGGTGAATGCGAAAAAAGATGGCTATCTTTACACCTCGATCCCGATGGAGGGCGAGGGAAGCTGGGAGGTTTTGATCGACGGGAAAGAAGCAGAAGTGATTCCGTTTGCGGGATCGTTTGTTGGAATCCTTTTGGAAGAAGGAGAACACGAGCTTTCCTTTTCCTATACGCCGCTTGGCTATTCGAAAGGAAGATGGATTTCGCTTCTTTCGCTTTGCCTTTTGATTCTGCTTTTTATTTGGGAGAAAAAAGGGCATCGGCTTTTCCCCGAGAAGAGGGGGATCCCGAAAGAGGATTTGCAAGAAAACCAGAAAGAAACCAAAGGAGAAAACGTGCTTGACCATACAGAAATTGATGTCGATCACGCGCAAGGGGATTGACGACTTTTCGATGATAGAATCGGGCGAGAAGATTGCGGTTGGAGTTTCGGGAGGGAAGGATTCCCTTGCTTTGGTAACTTCGCTCGCGCATCTTTCGCGCTTTCATCCCGCAAAGTTTGAAGTGAAAGCGATCACGGTGGATCTTGGCTTTGAGGGCGCGGATTTTTCTCCCATCGCCGAATATATGGAAAAGATCGGGGTGGAATATGTGGTGGAGAAAACCGAGATCGGAAAGATCGTGTTTGATGTGCGCAAAGAAAAAAATCCCTGCTCGCTCTGCGCGAAAATGAAGCGCGCGGTTTTGTGTGAGGCGGCAAAAAGGATTGGATGCAATACCCTTGCCTTGGCGCACCACCGCGACGATCTGATCGACACCTTTCTTTTGAACCTTTTTTATGCCGGCAGAATTGATACCTTTTTGCCCGTAACGGAGCTGGACAAAACGGGAATCAAAGTGATTCGCCCGTTCCTTTATGCCGAGGAAAAGGAACTTTTATATTTCACAAATAAGAACCCGATGCCCGTTTGCCCTTCGGGATGCCCCGCCGATAAAAAAACCATGCGGGAAGAGGTGAAGGGAATTCTTTCGGCGCTTTCAAAAGAGAATCCCGATGTGAAGGCAAAAGTATTTGGCGCGATCCTTCGCTCCGGGCTTTTGGATCGAGAGAAAAACGATACGATTACGCTGTGATTCAAAATGTGAAAAAAGTGTTAACAATTTCGAGAATTGCTTGAATTTTCCATTCTGATGGCTATAATAAAGTATAGAGTTTAGCACTCGGCTCTTTTGAGTGCTAAAATGAATAAAACGAACATGATTTTCAAGGAGGAGCATAAAATGTTGAAACCCCTGAACGACAGAGTTGTTCTCAAAATGGTAGAAGCGCAGGAAACCACTGCATCCGGTATTATTCTTGCGGGCAGTGCAAAAGAAAAGCCCGAAGTTGCCGAAGTGGTAGCAGTTGGCCCCGGCGGTATGGTAGACGGAAACAAAGTGGAAATGACGGTGGTTCCCGGCGATCAGGTGATTATGAGCAAATACGCCGGCACCGAAGTAAAATACGAAGGCGCAGAATACGTGATTGTTAGAATGGGCGATATTCTCGCGATTGTAGACTAAGGAGGGTATTATGGCAAAAGAAATTATTTATGGCATTGAAGCCAGAAACAAACTGATGTCGGGTATCGATCAGCTTGCCGACGCAGTGAAAGCCACCATCGGCCCCAAGGGCAGAAATGTGGTTCTTGATAAAAAATTCGGCGCTCCGCTGATCACCAACGACGGTGTTACCATTGCAAAGGAAATCGAGCTCGACGATCCTTTTGAAAATATGGGCGCACAGCTCATTCGTCAGGTTGCAGTGAAGACCAACGATGCCGCAGGCGACGGTACCACCACCGCCACGGTGCTTGCTCAGGCGTTTGTGCGCGAAGGCATGAAGAATGTAACCGCGGGCGCAAATCCCATGATCATCAAAAAGGGAATTTCCAAGGCGGTTGAGGTTGCCATCAAAGAACTCCAGAAAAATTCCAAGCCCGTTTCCGGCAAGGAAGATATTGTGAGAGTTGGCACCATTTCCGGTGGCGATGAAGTGGTTGGTGTTTTGATTGCCGACGCTATGGAAAAGGTTTCTGCAGACGGAGTGATTACCGTGGAAGAAAGCAAATCTGCCGATACTTTCTGCGAAGTGGTGGAAGGTATGCAGTTTGATCGCGGATACCTTTCTCCTTATATGGTAACCGATACCGATAAGATGGAAGCTGTGTTTGACGATGCGATCCTTCTGATCACCGATAAAAAGATTTCAAACATTCAGGAAATTCTGCCTCTTCTCGAGCAGGTGATGCAATCGGGCAAAAAGCTTGTGATCATCGCAGAAGATGTGGAAGGCGAAGCCCTTTCCACCTTGCTTGTGAATAAGCTCCGCGGCACCTTTACCTGCGCCGCAGTGAAAGCTCCCGGCTTTGGCGACAGAAGAAAAGAAATGCTTCAGGATATTGCCATTCTTACCGGCGGCACTGTGATTTCTTCCGATTTGGGACTCGAACTCAAAGAAACCAATCTGAATATGCTCGGCAGAGCAAAGCAGGTGAAGATCACCAAAGAAAACACCATCATTGTGGACGGTCAGGGCGATCCCGATGCCATCAAAGATAGAATCGCTTCCATCCGTCAGAGCATTGAAACCACCACCAGCGAATTCGATCGCGAAAAGCTTCAGGAACGTTTGGCTAAGCTTTCGGGCGGTGTTGCTGTGATCAAAGTGGGCGCTGCTACCGAAGCAGAAATGAAAGATAAGAAGCTTCGCATTGAAGACGCTCTGAATGCAACCCGTGCCGCAGTGGAAGAGGGAATTGTTCCCGGCGGCGGTGTGGCTCTTTTGAACACGGTTTCTGCTGTGAAGGCGCTTTTGGAACAAACCGAAGGCGAAGAAAAGATCGGTGTGGAGATTGTGCTCCGCGCATTGGAAGATCCCGCTCGTCAGATCGCGGCAAATGCCGGCTTTGAAGGAAGCGTGATCATCGATAAGATCCTTACCTCCGGCAAAGTGGCATACGGATTCAACGCATACAGCGAAGAATATGTGGATATGTATGAAGCCGGTATTATCGACCCCACCAAGGTAACCCGTTCTGCTCTTGCCAATGCGGCAAGTGTGGCATCGATGGTGCTCACCACCGAGGTTTTGGTAACCGATAAGAAAGAAGAAGGCGCTGCTAATATGGCACCCCCCGCAGGCGGCGGAATGTATTGATAAAAAAGAAAAGACTGCTCGATGAGCAGTCTTTTTTTATTTCTTTTTAGTTGAGGGCAAAGAAAAGAAGAACCAAAGCACCCAGCGCGATGCGATACCAACCGAAGGCGGCGAAGGATTTCTTTTTGATATAGCCCATCAAAAAGCGGATTACGATGAGGGAAGTGAGGAAAGCCGAAAGGCATCCGATGGCAAGAATGATGATTTGATTTGCAGTAAATGCCAAGCCGAATCCAAGGAGCTTTAAGAGGGAATACCCCGCCATAACGGGAACGGCAAGGAAAAAGGTGAATTCTGCGGCAACCACGCGAGGCACCCCGAGAATGAGAGCGCCGATGATGGTGGAACCCGAGCGGGAAGTGCCGGGAATGATGGAAAGCACTTGGAAAAGCCCGATCAAAAGAGCGTCGCGATAGGAAAGATCGGAAAGCGACATTTCTTTTTGCGGGCGGGATTTATTCCATTTCTCGATCACAAGAAAGGCAATTCCGTAGAAAACAAGTGCCAAGGCGATTACGTTTGGGGTGTGGAGATGCTGATCGATCCAATCGTCGAACAAAATGGTTACCACTGCGCCCGGAATACAGGCAACCACCACCTTAAACCAAAGGGAAACGGTATCTTTTCGGATCACGCTTTCGTTTTTATTTTTGAATTGGAAGGGAAACATTTTATCCCAAAACAAAAGGAGCACCGCCAAGATTGCGCCGAGCTGAATTACGATGAAAAACAGCTCTTTGAATTCTTCGGATTCCTTGAGCCGGAAAAATTCATCCACGAGCAGCATGTGGCCGGTGCTGCTGATGGGAAGCCATTCGGTGATTCCTTCCACTATGCCGAGGAAAAGAACCTTCAAATATTCAATGATTTGAGCCATAGCAAATTCCTTTTTCGTTTTTATGAGTGTATGCTGACAAGAGCCATTTTACCACAATTTTTCTTCTTTGTAAAGCAAAGCCCCAAAAGGGAGGAAAAACCTTGGCGGCAAGGGCTTTGAGGGGGATTTTTTGCGGAAAAATTGTGCATTTTTACTAATAAAATACAAAGGATTTGATTGAAATTGAAAAAGATATTAGGAGATTGTAAATTCTCGAAAAAAGGATTCCCTTTTTAAATTTCTTGTGATAAAATGATGATACCACAAAAGTGGATAATAATTCTTTGAAGGAGAATCGAAATGAAAGCAAAGAGAATTCTTTCTTTGATCATGGTGATCGTGATGGTTTGCTCTATGTTTTTGGTTTCCTGCGGGGGTAAAAAAGATCCCAACGGCGGCGGTGCCGGCGCAGTAATCGAAAACGAAAATCAGGATGAAAGCAAAACCTACGACGCTGAGATCAAAAACCTGAACGGCCACGAATTCCGTTTCGTTGTAAGACACACTTCCAGTGCTCACTTGTCTGTAAACGAAGTTTATGCGGAAGCTCCCAACGGCGATAAGGTAAACGATGCTGTATTTGCACGTAACTCTCAGCTCGCTGATAAGTACAACTGCACCATCGTGGAAGATCGTCAGACCACTCCCGCAGCAGCAGTTCGTGAACCTCTCATTGCAGGCGAGTACATTGCAGACCTTATGCTTGCTACTTGTCAGGATATGAGACCTCTCGCCGCTTCCAACCTCCTTGCCGATATGGCTGTTCTCGAAAATATCAATCTTGATAAAGCTTGGTATGATAAGAACGGTATGGACGGTATGAACGTTGGCGGCAAAATCTTCTTTGTCAACGGCGACGGTTGTACGCTCGACGACAGAGCTGCTTGGATCATGTTCTTTAATAAGGACTGGATCGAAGAAGTTGACCCCACTCTCAACCTTTACGACGTTGTTGAAAAAGGCGAGTGGACCATCGACCTCATGTATGAACTCATGACCAAATCCGCAAAAGACCTCGACGGTGACGGTGTTTGGACTGTTGGTACCGACCGCTTCGGCTACATCGGCGAAGCCGGCAACAACTGGTTCCATGTAAACGGTTGTGGCGTTACCCTTTCCCGTCTTTCTTCTGCAGGCGAATATGAAATCCCTGCTTCTCCCAAGCCCGAACTTCTGGCTGTATGGGAAGAGCTCCGTCCCATCCTTACCTCTCCTCTCCGTGAGGTTTCTTGGAGCGGTCCTCACTTCAAGGCTGGCCTTGGTACCTTCTATGCTTGTAACCTCGGTACCATTCTGAATGCTGGTTCTTCCACCATTTCTTTGGGTGTACTTCCCCTTCCCAAGCGCAACGCTGAACAGGATAAGTACTACAATGGTGTTGCTTATGCTCAGCTCGGATGCTTTGCAATTCCCACCACCACCGACAACTGCGAAGATTGGGAAACCAATGGATTTACTTCCGGACGTGAGCAGGCAGCTTACTTCCTCGAAGCATTCTCCTACTACTCCATGCTCACCTTGACTCCTGCATTCTACGATCAGGTTATTCTCAAGCAGTCCATCCGCGACGTTGAGTCTGCTAGAATGGTAGAACTTGCTATGGAGAACAAGCTCTATGACCCCGTTGTTGGTTACGACTTTGGTAAGATCAAGATCTTCGAAGAAGTTGGTTCCAGCAAGGAATACGGTGTTCCCGGTACCGATGCTAACTACGATACCTTCGTATCTACCTATCAATCCAGATACAACGCTGCTCGTCAGGCACTGAAGGATTATCTCGAATACATCAATACCGAAGAAGTTTGATTTGAATCAAAAGAGGCACTGAATTTTCAGTGCCTCTTTTTTTGCGCCCGAATGGGGGTGCCCAAACGAGCTTTGCCCGAACAGGATTTGCCCAAAAGGATTGGCAGGGCTTTAGGGGCACGATTGATCGGAGATTTGAATTTGATCGGTGCTTCTCGCCGAATGATAAAAAGAAAAAAGAATAGAAAAAAAGCACCTGAATTTCAGGTGCTTTTTTGTTTTTAGGATTGAGAGGTTATCTCTTTTTCCATTCGTCGTACTGTTCGAGGTAAGCTTTCTCTTCTGCGGGGAATTTGCGGAGAGTGTTTACAACCTTACCGTCGTTGTATTTACGATCGCCCATATCTTCGGTGGTACCCATGATGGTGAGGTTTACCTGACGGCGACGGGCACGAACGTGATCCCAGTCGATGAAGTAAATGTGAGCGAATTCGCCACCATCGAGCTTGCCGTCTTTGATGGTCATGGTTTCGCTTCTGCCGAAGAATACGGAGCGGAGGTGGCCGTCGGTATTCATGGAAGTGAAGTTGCCGGGTTCGTCAACATAGCGGCCGAACTGAGCGTGAACCGGACCGGGATGACGATAGTCGCCTTCGTTGGCAAAGTCGGGGATCATTTTTCTCATAATGTCGAGCAGGTCGTGCTGGAGAAATTCCAGATCGAAGCTGTCGAAATCGTGGGAGCATTCCTGAACCATAACGGAGCAGGTGGTGTGGTGAGAAACGATGGCAACGGTACCGTTTTTGATGCCGGATTCTTCCACAATCTTCAGAACATCGGTGGAGATGTCGTGGAAGGTGGGGATCCAACCTCTGGACTGGAGCTCGATCTCTTTTTGAACGATTTTAAATTCCATTTTTATTTTCCTCCTGAAAATAATATTTAATAACTTTTTTATTTTTGTCTTGCGTCCCAAGCTTCGCGGACTGCACGGATCATATCGTCTACCATCTGATACTGAGCTTCACGGGTGGGAAGACCAACGATACCGGAAGAAGAACCGGTGGCTTCTGCGCCTGCGAAGATATTGCGGTAAACATCGTCGTAGCATTTGATGCCTGCGCCTTGGAGCACGAGAATATCGGGGTTTACATCTTTTACTGCGCGGATGGAAGCTTCCACATATTCCTCATCGCTTGCTTTGCCGGTGCCGATGAGCTCGGTGGGCTCGGCAACGATGATATTGGGCTCGAGATGAGCGATGGCGGCGGCTTCTGCGCAGGAATCGGCGCAAACGATGGTGGCAAGACCCACTTCATCGGCACGCTTGATGGCACATTTGAGTTCTGCCAAGGTGATGGGCTTTTCGCAGTGGTTGAGCATAACGCCCTCTGCACCTGCGGCAACAAGACTTTCGGGAAGGATATCGGCAAGACCTCTGCCGGGGGTGAGAGAATCCATATGGGGAGCGAATACATGGATCTTTTCGGTGGCTTCCTTCACTCTGCGGATTTCCACAATGGGGGTGGTGAAGATGATGTCTACATTGTATTTTTTGCTTGCGGCATCGGCAACTTTTGCAAGTTCCACCACATCGTCGCCCCAAAGGTAGTTTTTCGGGCCGATTTCAAAGAAGGGAGCTTTGATGGTGCAATTTTTGGTCATTTGATTTCTCCTTGGGATTATTTTTTGTTCAAACGCTCGCCAACCGCGCCTGCGGGATGGATCAGAGCGAATTGTTCGTTTACATAGCCGGTTTCTTCGATGAGAGCGGCTTGGAGCGCATCGAATACTGCGCTGAGGGCAACAAAGCTGGAAGTGCCTTGGGAATTGAATTTATCGGTTTCAAAGTCCACGCGCATCGGGAGGACAATATCGGCACCCTGAGCGAGGGGAGAATCCATCTTTTCGGTAACGGAAATGATGGTGGCGCCTTTGGTGCGCGCGATGTTCATAATCGGGATGAGCTCTGCGGTTTTGCCGCCGCGGGAGGCAAGAACCATAACATCGCCCTTCTGAATAAAGCCCATTGCGCCGTGAACGGCTTCAGCGGGGGAAATGAATCTTGCGGGGCGCTCGATGCAGCAAAGAAGATGCGCAAAGTGATTGCAGCAAATGCCGGAATGGCCGCAACCTGCGGTGCCGATGCGCTCGGCTTTTGCAAGGACATCCACTGCCTTTTCAAAAGCGCTCCAATCCATTACTTCTTTTGCACGGTTGATTTCTGCCGCTTCGATCACAAATGCGTTTTGAGCGGCTTTTTTTGCGTTGTCGTTCATTTTGAATACCTCTTTTTGCAAAGTTTATTTTTGAAGAATTTTATCGCTCGGATTATTCAAAAGGGAATCGAGCTTTTTATACTGACGATATGCGGCGGAATAATCGGCAGAGCCGGGGGAATAGGTTTTTTTGGTTTGCACGATCTTTGCCACTGCTTCTTCGATGGAAGGATAGATTCCGATGCCAACGCCGGCAAGAATTGCGGTGCCGAGGCAGGCGGATTCTTTTTCTTTTAAGGTGGAAAGCTTCAGACCCGTAACATCGGCTTTGATTTGCGCCCAAAGGGGGCTGGAAGCGCCGCCGCCCGTGATGCGGATTTCATCGCATTTTGCGCCGATGGAATCCAGATCGTCTTTCAAAGTGAAGGCAACGGATTCTAAGATTGCGCGGGCAAAATGGCCTTTTTCGTGGCCGAGGGTGATGCCCCAGAAAGCGCCGCGCGCATCGGGATTATAGATGGGCATTGCCGAGCCGCAAAGATGGGGGAGGAAGGTGAGCCCTTCTGCACCGATTCCTGCTTTTTCGGCGAGTTCATCGAGTTCTTTGAAGGAAAGGGAATCGGCGAATGTGTTTCGATACCATTTCAGCGCCATTCCTGCAGTGGAGCTCCAAAGAAGAGAAACGAATTTATTTTCGATGGCATGGAGATGGCAGGGAATTTTGGAATCGGGATCGAATGCGGGAATGGAATCGGTAACCACGCAGATTGCCATGATGGTGCCGGTCATTTCGCTCACGATATTTTCATCCACAACGCCAACACCAACGGCGCCTGCGATCTGATCGAGCGCACCGCTCACCACAGCCGCTTTTCCAAACGAGCCGATTTTGGTGGCGCTGGGGGTGATTCGGGGGAGCATTTCGCGATCGATGCCGATGAAATCGAGCATTTCCTGCCACCAATCTTTTTTGGTGATATCAAAATAGAGCGAGGAGGACTGGATGGTGGGCTCGGTTACAAATTCACCCGAAAGCGCCCAGAGGATCCAATCTTCGAGCATAAAGATTTTTTTGGTTTTTTGCCAAGCTTCGGGCATATTTTTCTTTACCCAAAGAACTTTGCAAGCGGGCCAGCCGCCCGTGGTTTCGGGCTGACCGGTGATTTGATAGATTTTTTCTTGCCCGAAATGCGCCTGAATTTCTTCGGCTTCTTTGACTGCACGGTTATCGAGCCAAACGATGGCGGGAATGATGGGATTTCCTTGTTCATCGGTGAGGATGAGGGTTTCGCCTTGGGTATCGACCGAGATGGCATCGATGGAAACGGTTTCTTCGATTTTTGCGATGGCATCTTTTGTGATGCGAAGATATTCCAAGGGATCGAATTCCACAAGGTCCCCTTTGGTATTGAGGGTATAATCCAGATTGGTTTCGGCAAGGCAAACACCTTTTTCATCGAAACAAACGGCTTTGAGCGAGGTGGTGCCGATATCGATTCCGAGAAGATTCATACACATACTCCTTGTGAAATTAAAAATGCAGGAAAAACCCATAAAATTACCTAATAATCTTACCATAAATAGGAGAGAGTGTCAATGATTTGAAGGGGAAATCACTGTATTTTTTTGCTTTTTGAACGGGCGCTGCCAAAGAGGGCGAGAAGAAAAAAACGAAAGCGGGTGCGGGAGTTGACGAAAAGGGATTTTTTCTTTATAATAATAGAGTTGAATCAGGAATGATTGAAAAAAAGGAGAACCGCATGGCACAGCAAACAAAAGCTAAAAAAAGCGCAGAATATAATGATCAAAGCATCCAGAGTTTGAAGGGCGCGGAACGCGTTCGCAAACGTCCGGGTGTTATTTTCGGTTCTGATGGACTTGATGGATGCGCCCATTCCTTTTTTGAAATTCTTTCCAACTCCATCGACGAAGCCAGAGCGGGCTATGGCGATGTGATCAATGTTTCCGTGACGCGGGATCATATTATCACCGTGGAAGATTTCGGCAGAGGAATTCCACTTGATTGGAACGAAAAAGAGGGCAGATTTAACTGGGAACTCATCTTTTGTGAGCTCTATGCCGGCGGCAAATACGACAATGCCAAGGGAGGCGCTTATCAGTATTCCTTGGGTCTCAACGGCCTTGGCGCTTGCGCCACGCAGTATAGCTCGGAATTTATGAATGTGGAAGTGATGAACCGTTCCACCCGCTATCAGATGAGTTTTCGAAAAGGCGAAGCGGCGGGCGAGCTTCAAAAGGAGCCCTATAACCGCCGTCGCACCGGCACCATCATCACTTGGCGCCCTGATCTTGAGGTGTTTACCGAGATTGGGATTCCGGAAGCATATTTTACCGATGTGATGCGCCGTCAGGCGGTGGTAAACGGTGGACTCACCTTGAATCTTCGCTATCAGCAAAAAGACGGAACTTGGTCGGAATATTCCTATCTTTATAAAGAAGGAATTCTGGATTATGTGCGCGAAATTGCCGAGATCAATGAATTCAATGAAGTAAAAGAAACCGAAGGCAAAGTGGGCACACTCACGGTGCCTGTGTTTTGGGAAGGCGAAAAGCGCGGAAAAGACCGCGAAGATAAAACCGAATACGATGTGCGCATGGAAGTGGCATTTTGCTTCTCCGCAAAGACCCAGAAATTGGAATATTATCATAACTCCAGTTGGCTTGAACACGGCGGAAGCCCTGAAAAAGCGGTGAAATCCAGCTTTTTGAGAGCCATTGACGGATATTTGAAGAACACCAATAAATACAATAAAAATGAGCAGAAGATCAGTTTTCAGGATGTGGAAGACTGCCTTGTTTTGGTAACCAACTGCTTCTCGAATGTTGCTTCGTTTTCGGATCAGACCAAAAAGATGGTAACGAATAAATTCGTTGCCGATGCGATGACCCAATTTTTTGATGAGAAGCTTGAAATTTATTTCACCGAAAATCCAAACGATGCCGATCGCATTGCATCGCAGGTGCTGATCAATAAAAGAAGCCGCGAAAATGCAGAGCACGCGAGAATCAATATTAAAAAGAAGCTTTCGGGCACGCTTGATGTGGCAAACCGCATTGAAAAATTTGCCAACTGCCGCTCGAAGGATAAGGAAAAGCGCGAACTTTACATTGTGGAGGGTGATTCTGCGCTGGGAAGCTGCAAGCTCGGAAGAGATGCGGAATTTCAGGCGATCATTCCTGTGCGAGGAAAAACGCTGAACTGCTTGAAATGCGGATACGACCGCATTTTCAAGAGCGAAATTATTGTGGATCTGCTTCGCATTATCGGATGCGGAGTGGAAATCGGCAAAGGCAAGGGCGATCTTGCGGGATTTAATCTTGATAATTTAAAGTGGAATAAGATTATTATTTGTACCGATGCCGATGAAGACGGCTATCAGATCCGAACCTTGATTCTAACGATGTTTTACCGCCTGCTCCCCACGCTGATTTCCGAAGGGAAGGTATATATTGCCGAATCGCCCCTTTATGAAATTACCGTGAAGGGCAAGAAAAACAGCGAAGATGAAATTCTTTTTGCTTATGATGAAAAAGAAAAGAATAAGATTTTATCGGAAATCGGCGATAAAAAATACACCATTCAAAGATCGAAAGGTCTTGGTGAAAACGAACCCGATATGATGCGCCGCACCACGATGGATCCTGCCACTCGCCGCCTCATTCGCATTATGCCTGAGGATGAAGTGGCAACCAGAGAAATGTTTGAAGTGCTTCTGGGAGATGATCTGGAAGGCAGAAAACGCTATATTTCCGAAAACGGCCATCTTTATATCGAGTTGGCAGACGCTTACTGATATGGATTTTTATCGCACGGTGCGCGGCTTTGCCGAAAGCCGTTTTACCGAGAAAAAAAGTGAATTCATCGGGCAGATCACGCCTTGCGATTCTTGGGAAGAAGCAAAGGAATTCGTGGCACAGGCAAGAGGGCGTTATCCCGATGCGCGCCATCATGTGATGGCATTTATCAATAAAGAAGGCAATATTCAGCGGTTCGACGACGACGGTGAACCAAAAGGCACGGGCGGAATCCCGATGCTTGAAGTGTTGAAAAAAGAAGAGATCACCGGCGTTTGCGTGGTGGTAACCCGCTATTTCGGCGGTATTCTTTTGGGCGCAGGTGGGCTTGCCAGAGCGTATGCCAGAGGTGCCCGAGATGCGATTGCCGAGGCGGGAATTTGCAGATTTGCGCGATTTTTTCGGGTGAAGGCGGTGGTGCCTTATCCGATGTTTTCCAAGGTGGAATTTGAACTGGAAACAAGAAAATACCGCCTTGTGGGAAAGGAATTCAAAGAGGGAGTGGAGCTTTCTCTTTTGGTTTCGGGAGAAAAAATCGAGGGCCTGAAAGATCTTCTTGCCGATCTTTCGGGCGGCAAAATTTGCCTTGAGATTGTGGGGGATACCTTTGCAGAAGAAGATGCTTGAAATCGGTGCTTACCGATTGGAAATTTTTCCGGAAAACACCAAAAAGGCATACGAAAAACTTCCGCTTTATGAGGGAGAGAACCTTGCGGCAAAATTCTTTTTGCACCTTCTGCCGCGCGCGAAAAAAGAATCGCTTGATTTCTTGGATTCCCTTGGTGTTTTGCCCGAAAAGCTTTTTTTGGCAAGGCCTTTGACCGAGCCCGATGAAAACGGGGAGATTTTATATCTTTGCGCCGCGCGCATTCTGGCGAGGGTGCTTGCGGGGGGAGAAACCGAGCCGCGGCAGAGCGAAGAGATTGCAGGAATGAGCGTGATTTTTGTTTCCGATTCAAAAAGCTTTTCCCCTGAGCTTGAGTCGATCGGAGAGGGGGAAGCGGAGATGCGCTTTGTGATTCCCTTGCCGTTTGACGCTTCGTTTTTTCAAAATTGACAGAAAAGAAAAACCGTGTGCATTTTGCACGCGGTTTTTGTGTCAAAAAAGCGAAAAAGTCCATATTGGAAAAAGAAAAGTGCATTTTTTATAAGCAAAGAAAGCGCTATAATGAAATCAGCAAATAAAGCAAAAAAGCTGAAAAGCAAAATAAACGGAGGAGAAAGATGAAAGAATATAAATTTTATCTTGACAACCACAACGCTTATTGCATTACCCCCATTGAAGACGATGTAATCCGTGTGCGCTACAACGCTTCCGGTATTTTCAAGCAGTCTTTGATGGAGCGGTACGATATCATTACCACCGATTTTGCCGAACCCGCTCATTCGATGATCGAAGACGGCGGCAAGAGAGTATTTACTTGCGGCGAAATGGTTTTGGAAATCGAAGCCGATGGCGCATTGAGTGTGATTTACAAAGGCGAAAAAGTGATCGAACGCTTGAGCCCCATTCAACCTCAGGAAGATTTGGGCATTGGCGGTCGTATTTTGGTGCCTGCCGACGAGCGTTTCTACGGCGGCGGTTTCCGCCAAGCGAAAAACATTGAGCTTCGCGGCACGATTATTAAAAACTGGTGTGCTCCTGTTACCTGCAACGGCCCTTGCCCCTTTATTATGGGTAGCCGTGGATGGGGTCTTTTCTGGAACAACACCCACGAAACTTGGTTTGATTTTGCTTACAAGAAAGAAGATGAAGTTGTGTTCTGGGCAGAACGCGGCGAATTCGATATTTTCCTTTTTGCCGGCTCTTTCAAGAAGATGATTATGGAATTTACCGATGTTACCGGTAAGCCCTCTTTGATGCCGCTCAATGGCTATGGTATTACTGCTGTAAACGGCGAAGCGGAAAATGAAGTTTCTTTGATTGATAAAGCAGAAAGAGTTCGTAGAGAGCATATCCCCTGCGATAACTTCTCGATTTCCTGCGAATGGATGGATACTTATTACGATAAGAGCGTGAAGCAGAAATTCAATACCGATCGCTATTTTGTGCACGATTGGATGAGCGGTGCCAATACCTTTGTTTCGGCGCTCACTCGCTTTGGCATTAAAACCACTCTTTGGACTCCTTGCGATTACGACCTTACCTTTGAGCAGGAAAGAATTTATCAGAGGAAGCATCCCGAAGAAGCTGCCAAAGAAGAAGGCCTTTACACTCACCCTGTAAAGCGCACTTCCAGAAACCCCGATGCAGGCCTTGCTTTCAAAGATGAAAGACTCACTCCCATCAAGAGATATCATCCCTTTACCGTGCCGGATGAAGCTTGGAACGAGCACTTTAAGCGCTTTTGGGATTTGGGTATTGTGGGTGTGGCAGAAGATGCTCACCGTGGAACCCTTACCCGCCCCGACCTTTTCTTCGGAAACGGCCGTTCCATTTTTGAAATGCACAATTTAAACCAAACCTTGAACTCCTTGCAGTATTTTGAATCCTATAAAGAATATCGCAAGAGAAGAATTTTCGTGAGAACTCCTTCCACCTTTATCGGCCATCAGAAATATTGTGCTACTTGGTGCGGCGATACCACGAGCGATCTTTCGCTGCTCGGTCTTGTTCAGTACAGCTTCCAAGGTCAGAGTAACGTTACCGCAGACCTTTTCTGTCGTAGTGCAGAGCAGATCCACTCGGGTATGCTGATGCCTTGGGTGCTCACCTTCTATTGGGGTCAGCCCCATTGGCCCTGGATGCTTCCGGATAATCTTCGCGAGATTTATGAGGAATATGCACGCCTGCGCTATGCTTTGATGCCTTACTTCTACACCGCGGCATACAATGCCCATAAGACCGGTATTTCCATTTGTACTGCAATGGTTTTGAGTTACCCCAATGATGAGAGATTCTACGATGATTACAACCAATATATGATTGGTGATTCGCTTCTCGTGGGTGCTCTTTCCCGTACCATCAATTTGCCCGAAGGCAACTGGATTGATTACTGGACCGGCAAGCGCTACGAAGGCGCACAAACCGTTTCCACCGGCTATCCTAAGGGTAAGGGCGGCTACTTCTTTGTGAAGAGCGGCGCGATTATTCCCATGTGGGAAGGCGTGGAATACGTGGGTCATAAGCCGATCGATACCTTGACTGTGGATATTTATCCCGAAGGAAAAGGAAGCTACACCCTTTACGAAGACGACGGTATCACCTTTGAATGCGAAAACGGTAAATTCGCGCTCACTGAATTTTCCTATGAGGAAAACGATGCTGAACTTGCAGTGACCGTGGCTCCTTCTGCGGGCGAATACAGAGGCAAGCCGGCAGAAAGAACCTATCATCTTTCGATTCACATGGCAAAACCTGCTACTCTTCCCGAAGGCGCAACTTACGATGAAGAAAAGAATGTGCTTTGGGTGAATGTGGAAAATGCGGGCACCGTGGTAATCAAAAAGTAATTTTACAACAAAAAAAGAAAGCAGAGAAATCTGCTTTCTTTTTTGTTATATTTCGCTTTGCGCTCTGCGATAGGCGGTGGGCGAAGTTTTATTGATTTTTTTAAACCAGCGGCTAAAATAAAACGGATCGGAAAAGCCGATTTTTTCCGCGATCTCAGCAATGCTCAAATCGGTGTGGATCAAAAGCTGGAGGGCGCGTTCATTTCGAATGGAATGAAGATATTCCGCGGGAGTCATGCCGATTTTGGATTTAAAGAGTTTGGAAAAATAGTTATTGTTCATATGCAGATATTCTGCCACATCGTTCACTCCGATGCCCTCGGCAAAATGTGCCTGCATAAAGGCGGCGCCTTTTTCGGCGTGCTCGAGATTTTTGGGTGCTTTTTCTTTCGAGAGGAGGGAAAAGAGATCGTATAAGAGGGAAAAACTCTTCATTCCGGAAGAAACGGTGCTTTTGCCTGTTTTTTCATAGAGTTCATTTAAGATTCTTTTTGCCTTCTCGGTGTTTTCCAAATAGATATAGGGGGTTTCGCGAGTGAGGCCGAGGGAAGAGAAAATCTCTTCGATTTTATTTCCTTCCAAGATGATCCACGAAATGCTCCAAGGGGCGCTTTTGCTTGCCACATAACTCATTTTGCTTTTTGGATGCATAACATAAAGGCAATTTTCGTGCAGACGAACGGGCTTTTCGCAAATGGTAAAATCGGCATCCCCTTCTTCGATAAAGGCGATGAGAAAACTGTTTCGCTTATGGGGTTCGTATTTGTGTCCGCCTCTTTTTCGCATTTTTCCGCAAAAGATGAGGCGAACTTCTTCAAACCCGTTGAAACCAAAACTTTTTTCCGAAGAGAAGTTTTTTTGATCCATTTTATCTTCCTAATAAAAGATTTTCAGTGTTTGGGACGATGGGATTTGGATTTTTGGAGTTTTTGAGTGAGACGAACCGCAGGCAAACAAATTCCCACGGTGAGAAGAAGGAGAATGAAAAGGGTAACAAAAACTTTATCTTTTTGGAAGATGCCCACCACGGCTTCCGCCGCGTTTTCGGCACCTTTTTCGATCACGCCTTTGGTGGGGATGGGGGTTTTATCCCAAGAAAGAACAAGCGGATAAGTTCCTTCTGCTTTTTCACCGTTGAAGTAAAGCTCAACACTTCCGACAACCTTTCCGTCGGCCACTTCGGGGGCTGAAATTTCTTTGGGAAGCGAGATTTCATAACTTGGCTCAGAATCGTATCGGGTGAGCACTAAAATTTCCTCGCCCGCAAGAACGGGGAGGGATTTTTCGGAATCGGTAACAGGAAGATCGGCGAGCTTTTCGCCTTTTTTTAAGATGGATTTGATTTCGAAATTATCATAGGCATAGGAAATGAGCGTGTGGGTTTCCACCCAAGCCATATTGTCGGTATAGTTTTTGGTGGAATCCATATTGGCGCCCAAAAGCACGGAAATATAGGAAACCCCGTCTTTTTCGCTGAAGGTGGCAAGGCATCTGCCTGCTTGATCGGTGAATCCCGATTTTCCGCCCACGAAAGCCGAAAGGTGATAATCGTTTGTTTCGTAATAAATATTCACCGTGTAGCGAAGATTTCTTGCTGCGTGGGAAGCGGTGGCGGGGATGGTATAATTTCGGGTGGAAATGATCTCGCGGAAGAGATCGTGCTTCATTGCCTCCTCCATAATGAGGGCAATATCTTTCGG
The DNA here is from genome assembly GCA_045658765.1 of Eubacteriales bacterium. Taxonomy (GTDB): domain Bacteria; phylum Bacillota; class Clostridia; order Oscillospirales; family SIG627; genus RGIG5579. Next base: position 113,090 of record JAZOVP010000117.1, read on the forward strand.
GGAGGAATAGTGATCGGGATGGTGAAGGCCGTGCGCATTTTCAAAATGCGTGTTTTCCAGCTTTAATTCTTTTGCTTTCTCATTCATTTTATCAATGAAAGCCGAAATGTTTTCCGAGCCGAAGTGATAGGCAAGAAGATCTGCCACATCGCAGAAAGAGCTCATCATCAGCCCAAGCAAAAGATCGTAAACGGTGAAGGTTTCTCCGCGGGAAAGCTCCATGTGAACCCCGCCGTCTTCCACGATATAGGAAAACATGGAAGGATCTTTTACGGTGATGGTTTCGCTTTTTGGATCTTTTGAGTTTTCCAAAACCACAAGCGCGGTCATGATTTTGGTGGTGGAGGCGGGAAACATTCGCGAAGAAGCGGATTTTTCATAAATGGCGGTTCCTGTTTGGGGATTGAACACATAAACTCCCTGCGAATCCAGCGCAAGATCATAGATGGCATCTTTCTCGGCAAATGCTCCGGTGGCAAAAAGCGGGAGAACGAGAACAAGAGCCAAGAAAAGAGAAAGAATTTTTTTCATAACAGATCCTTTTTATTGATTTCTTTCGAGCATAAATACTCTCCAATCTTCCAAAAGCGCTTTATAGCGCGAATCGGGAAGGAGGGAAAGCTGCTTTTCCGCTTCGGTGAGATATTTTTCGGCAAGGGCTTTGGTTTCTTCCATGCCTTTTTGCAAAAGAATCTCGCGAGCTTTTAAAATATCTTCGGTTTTGTTTGATTTTCCAACGGTTTTGCGAAGGAATTCTTTTTCTTCTTCGGTGGCGTTTTGATAGGCGTTTAAAAGAAGCACCGTGGGCTTGCCTTCTCGGATGTCGCTTCCGATGGGTTTGCCGAGGGTTTCTTCGGTAGAGGTGATGCCCAAAATATCATCTTGCAGCTGGAAGGCAATGCCGCAGTTTTCGGCAAAGCCGGCAAGAGAAGCGGCTTGGGGATGGGCGGGAGAAGCACTTCCAAGCCCGATGAGAGCGCCCGAGAGCGCGCTGATGCCAAAGAGGGCTCCGGTTTTTCCTGCCATCATCGAAATCACTTCTTCTTTGGTGAGCCGATAAAAGGCATCGGCACCGAAGAGAAGGCCGTTTTTGGTATCCACGGTTTCGCCGCTGATGAGGCGCGGGCCGTATTCCCCTTCCAGAAGGGTGATGATCTTTAAAGTAACTTCCGGCGGCACAAAGCCCGATTCGGAAAGAAGGGATAGATAAAAGATTGAGGCGCTGTGAAGAGAATCGCCTGCCAGAAGAGCGGTGTCGAACCCGTATTCGATTGCTTTTTCTTCGGGATGAGAAGAAAGAAAACGATCGGAAATGAGCTTATGAACCGCGCTTTTGCCGCGGCGGGTATCGTCGTGATCGATCATATCGTCGTGCACGAGGGTCCAGTTGTGATAAAGCTCAAGTGCAAGGGCGCAGGGCACGGCTTCTTTTTCGGCCGCATCTGAGCCGAGGGCTCCTGCCGCAAGACGGCAAATGGCAGGGCGCAGCCGCTTTCCGCCGCGCTCGAAATAAACAAAAGTGCCTTCCATCAATTCTTCGGGGGCAAGAGGGAAGAAGGGATGGGATTGATAATAGGAAAAAACGGCCTCGCCGCTTTCTTTTAAATAAGAAAGGAGAGAAGAGGTCATCTGCTTCTGAGAAAATCAATGAAATCCAAAACCATTTTTCTTTGCCCCATCGAAAGGGTTTGGAATTTTTCATTGAAAAGCTCGGCGGAGCGGTTCATTGCGCCCGACGGCTTTTTTTCTTCGGATTTTTCAACCACACCGGAGCAGAAAAGAAGATCTTCTGCGGTGATATTGTTTGCTGCGTTTTGCGCGATTTTATGAATGAGTTTTTTGCGGGGGGAGTTTTCCTGCTGCTCGAGTGCGAGTTTTCTCATCTGAATATAACTGATGTCGCAATCGGCGGCAAATTGCCTCCAGGAACGCTCTCCTTTTGCCTGCTCGAGAAGGAGCGAGAAGATTCGTTTGTTGAACTGCATACAGCGCCTACCTTGTTTTGTTTTTTACATTATAACAAGAAAAGGCGCTATCTTGCAACAAAATTTGCAAAGTTTTGTGAATAAACTCAAAATTTATTGTGGAAATATAAAGTTTGGATCGTCTTATTTTGCTAAATAAAGAAGTGGAA